>JASHUG010000094.1 GCA_030040155.1 Streptosporangiaceae bacterium
CCGGCCGCGCCCCGGCTCGACCTCGCCGCGGGCGGCACCGATTTTTGCCGGGACAAGGCGGGCGTCGCGATCGGCGGGATCCGCACGCCGTGGACCGACGTGCCCGCCGCCGTGCTGTCCGGAGTGGGCCAGACCGGGGGCACGCTGTTCGCGTTCCTGTTCGGCGTTACCCGGCCGCTCGACCCTGACCTGCGGGCGACGCTCTACCCCGGCGGGCTGGCCGACTACCTGGCCAGGTTCGAGGCCGCGCTCGACGAGACGATCACGGCCGGCTTCGTGTTACCCGCGGACCGCGCCGAAGCGCTGGCGGTGGCGCAGGCGGCCTGGCCAGGCCCGTCGGGCATTACCGCACGCCCCACTGCATGACGAAGGCCGGCCCGGGCCGGGGCGCGCGACGCTGGCCCCGGCCAAGGCTGCTTGCCATCGCTAGCGGATGCTGCGGATGCTGCGGATAGAGCGCGCCGGCTTCTTCATGTCGCACCTCCTCTCCTGTTCCGTGGCTTGTCTTGGCTGCGGGCCAAGCGCATCGGCTGCCGGCCGGCACCGAGCGGCGCCCCGCCGGGCCGTCGGGCGGGCGAGCAGCAAGCATGCGGCCGCTCCAGCAAGCCCGGCGAGCGCGCAGCTGAGCCACAGCAGGCGCAGGCCGCCGGCGTGGATAAGGACGGCGCCGCCGGCCGCGGCAGTGACCGCCGAGAGCCCGAAGGTGGACATCCAGATGCCGGTGTAGCTGGCCTCATGGCCGCGTGGCGCGAGCGCGCTGATCAGGGCCGGCCCCGAGCCCATGATGGCGATCTCGCCCAGGATCCAGATCACGCTCGCCGACGCATACCACGCCAGCCCCCGTCCCGCGCCGGTGACGGCGATCCCGGCGCCGATCAGCGCCACGCCGAGCGCAAAGCACCGGACCGGCGCGAGGCGGCCGGTGCACTGCTGAACCGGGCGCGCCAGGATGGTCACGGTCAGCGGGTTGATCGCGGCGATGATCGCGTAGCCGACCGGGCCGATGCCGGTACCGGCGAACCGCAGCGGCAGCGCATACGTGCTCTGCTGATACACCGTCAGGCACAGCAGCGTCAGCACGGTGAACGCCAGCAGCAGCGGATCTGCCAGCGCCAGCCCGGAGCGCCGGCCCTGCCGGCCAGCTGGCGTCGACCGCGGCACCAGCACGCCGGCGGCAGTCGCGAAGACGGCGCTGGCCAGCGCGTTGCCCGCGAACAGCCACATCCATCCGACGGTGACCGCGAGAACGCCGGCCGCGAGCGTGCCGAGTACCTCCGGCGCGTTCATCGCCAGGTACAGCGCCGACATGTTCTTCTGCCGCTGCCGCTCGTCGCTGGCCGCGGCGTCGGCCAGGATCGCCATCGCGGCCGGACGCCACGCGTCGAAGGTCGCGCCGACGGCGAAGGCCAGGACGGCCGTCGCGGCCAGCGAGCGGGCTGAGCCCAGCCCCAGGTACGCGAATGCAGCCGCGGCGTTGCCTGTGACGATCACGAAACGCCGGCCGATCCGGTCGGCCAGGTACCCGCCTGCAGGCTGACCGAGCGTCCAGCCGGCACCGAACGCCATCATGATCAGCGAAACCGGGAGCGGGCCCAGGTGCCTGCCCCGCACCAGGTAGTAGGCCAGGAACGGCACGACGAACAGCCCGAGCCGGCTGGCCGTCAGCGCCACCGCCAGCCGCCAGAAGACCGCAGGAGCCCGTAGCTTCAAGGCCGTCAGGGCCGCAGGCCGGACGACGCGGCGGGCCAGGGTGAGCTGGTCCTGGCGAATACTCAAGACGAGCTGGAATTCCTGCATCGAGCGGCCCTTCAGAGGTGACCGGCGCGCCCGCGGCGCACCTCTGACCATCGTCGGCGCTCACTTTGCACTGGCCTTGACGGTTTCCTTGACGCCAGGAACTCACGGCGGGCATCTCAACGCGGCGTTCGCTGACTTGCCAGGCTCAGCACGCGGGCCGGCAACGACGGGTAGCGAACGCAGCGCAGGGCGCGTCAAGAATTCTGCAACGGGCCGCTGATGCCTTCTGGCGCAGGCTCCGCAGGTCGCGGCGAGTGTCCTCAGCCGCCCGAGCTAACCTCTGACGTCGACGGCGTTCACCCGGACCGGCCTGATGGTGACCTTAACCCGAGACTGCCCCGGAGGGTCCATGGCCCGCATGTCGGCGCCGTACTTGGCCCCCACCAGGTCGGCAAACGAGTAATCGTCATCGGGCGTCACCTCGGCGTCGCCGCGGATCTCCAGGTAGCGCAGCGGCGAGGCCAGGTCCAGCAGGAATAAGTTCGCCGCCGGATTGACCCTCAGGTTCTTGGTTTTCTGGCGGGAATCGTTCAGCGAGAGGCTCACGCTGCCGCCCTCGCTGAGGAACCAGACCTCCGACAGCTGCGGACGGCCGTCAGGACCGAGGGTCGCGAGGGTGGCGTACTGGCTGTCGAGTAAGTCCCGGTGCGACGCGGGAATCTCTAGCATGAGTGCTCCTTCCGCTGGCAGCAGGCTATCCGCCCGGGGCAGGCCGCGTGCTCTTCGGCACGTAGTCGAAGAACCGGTGGACCTGGCCGTCCGCCGTCCATTCAGCGCGCAGGCGCGTCCGTCGTTCGGCCCGCCGCAGAGCCGACAGCAGCAGGCGGTTGACCTCGCGGGCGTCTGCGCCGTCCAGCGTGCCGACGACGTGCAGCCCGTCGGGCACCTCCGTCACCGTCGCATCCGCGATCACGTCGGTGATGACGGGGCGCACCGCAGCCAGGTTGTCCGAGCTCACGTCGCCGATCAGGCTGAACCGAGTCACCGCTCTAGCGTGCACCAGGCGGCGGAGCGCGCGCCGCACTTCCTGCACGTTGCCACGCGCATTTGGCTGCGGGGCCTAGGACGAACGGCCGATATGCGCGCAAGCCGCATGAGGTTACCGTCACCGTATGACAGGTTTCGTTCGTGCCACCTCCACGGCCGACATCCCCGACGGGCGCGGCAAGCTGTGGCGACATGGCGACAAGCGGATCGCACTGTTCCGCACCCAGGCAGGCGTGTACGCGGCGGACAACCGGTGCCCCCACGAGGGGTACGGGCTCAAGGACGGCGATATCCGCGGCGACGTGCTCACCTGCGCGTGGCACAACTGGAAGTTCCGGCTGACCGACGGCACGTGCGTATTCGGCGGGGAGAACATCAGGACCTACCCGGTGTCCATCCGCGACGGCTGGGTGTACGTGGACCTCACCGATCCGGCTCCGGAGGAGATCTCGCCTCAGCTGTTCGCGAGCCTGCTCGAGGCCATGGGCGACGTGGATACCGGACGCCTGGCCAGGGACACCATGCGGCTGCGCGCGATCGGCACGCCGCTGACCGAGGTTGTGCGAGCGGGGGTGACCTATGGCGCCACCCGGGCCGAATACGGGTGGAACCACTCACTGGCTACGCTCGCCGACTGCCTGACGATGGCGTCGGCGTTCGAGGGTCCGCTGAGCACGCTGCCGGTTATCCAGGGCCTGGCCACGGTGAGCCGTACCGAGGTGCGCCGCCCGGCGCGGCCGCGACCCGATCCCGCGGATGTCGCGGCCGAGTACGGCTCGGCGGCCGACGGGCTGGCTGCGTTCCCGGCTCTCATCGATGCCGAACGCGGCGATGAGGCTGAGGCACTGCTGCGCGGCCTGCTCGTGGCGGGCGTGTCGCGAGAGCAGATCCGGCGCGCCTTCCTGACGGCGATCACAGACCACTTCCTCGGATACGGGCACCCGATGATCTACTGCCAGAAGGCGTTCGACCTGCTCGACCGGATCGGCTGGTCCGAGGCCGACACGGTGCTGCCCCCGCTGGTGCCTGCGATCACGTGGTCCACCCGGTATGACCGGCTCCCGTACATGCGCCGCTTCGTGCAGGCCTGGCAGGAGGCCGACCTCGCCGAGCCGATGCCTGCCGCCGCGACCGCCGGCCCGGACGCGCAGTTTCCGGCCGCCGCCAGCCAGGGACTGCGGCGCGTCCTGCTGGACGGGATGCCGCAAGACGCTGTGGCCGGCGTCCTGAGCGCGGTGCGCGGGGGCGTGCCCGTTCCGTGGATCATCGACGTGATCTCCTCGGTCGCGGCCGCACGGCTCGGGCGGTTCGACATCGACTCGGACACCGACGACACCAAGGACGCCGGCTGGCTGGACGTTACGCACACGCTGACTTACGTGAACGCGCTGCGCTGGGCGTGGTCCGCGAACCCCGGCCCGGCCGTCCTGCGCGGGGTGCTGCACGCCGCGTGGTTCGTGCAGTGGACGGCGAAGTTCGACGCCGAAGGTGCGGCTCCGGTGACTCCCCGCCGGGGGTCGGACGCGGGCGCGGTGCTGCAGGCGATCAGGAAGCGCGACCCGGACCAGGCGGTGGCGCTCGTCAAGGGCTACGACGGGGCGGCCGCGAAGCTCCAGACGGCGCTGACCCAGGCCGCCGCCGAAGACAACTCGACCGCATCGATCATGGTGGCGCACGCCGTGAAGACGACGACGGCAGCGATTGCCGAGTCCCGCGCGGGCGGACGGGCGCCACTCGCGGCCGCGGCCAGGTTCCTGGCCGCGCCCAAACGCGAGCGCTTTGTCTACCAGGCGACCCTTGACGCCATTGACTTCATCCAGGGCCGCGCCAAGGGCGACACGCAGACGTAGGCCGCCTGGACGGCTTCATCCGGAAGAGCCTTCCGGCAGTGCGGTCAGCAGCTTCCATTCGCGGCGCGCAAGAGTTGCCATGACGAGAGCGATAGCGAGCAGCACCGCAACGATCAGCCACTCCGCGCTGCCGTTGTGGTGGTCTGGGTCCCAGCCCGTCAATGCCTCGATCCAGTCGTGCCAGCAAGCGGTAAGAATCCCAAGGCCGCCCGCGAACAGCGCGATCCCGGTCTCCACTCCGAACCGGGCTTTCGATGTCCTCATGTCAGCGCTCTCCTTCCTGAGGGAAATCTGCGTGCGGTCCGGTGTTCGCGTTCCCGGCTGAGACACCGCGGCGAAGGCACTATGCGCGCGCCTTATCGAATCCTGCCACTTCATGCCGATAGGTGCAGGGGACGGTGGCACTGGCTAGTCTGTCCGAATGGGCGGATTCCCGGATCAACTGTCGTGGCGTCCGGTCGGGCCGTACCGTGGCGGCCGGGTGGTAGCCGTCGCGGGACATCCCAGGGAGCGCTCGACCTTCTACTTCGGCTCGTGCGGCGGCGGCGTCTGGCGCACCACCGACTTCGGCATCACGTGGCACAACCTGTCCGACGGGTTCTTCCGCCGGGCCTCGGTAGGCGCGATCGCCCTGGCACCATCCGAGCCGGGCGTGATCTACGTGGGGATGGGCGAGAGCACCATACGCAACAACGCTTCATCCGGCGACGGCGTCTACCGGTCAGTGAACGGAGGGCTGACCTGGACCCATCTCGGCCTGGCCGAGACCCGCCACATCGCCACCGTCCGGGTCGATCCGGCCGATCCCGACGTCGCGTACGTTGCGGCTCTCGGCCATGCGCACGGCCCCAACCCCGAGCGCGGCGTCTACCGCACTCGCGACGGCGGCACCAGCTGGGAGCTGGTTTTGCACCGCAGCGAGGACGCCGGGGCGGCCGACCTGTGCATCGACCCGCGCAACCCGCGGATCCTCTACGCGACGCTGTGGCAGGGGCGCCGGCTGCCCTGGCGCCTCGACAGCGGCGGGCCGGGAAGCGGGCTGTGGCGCTCGGCCGACGGCGGTGACACCTGGGAGGACCTGAGCCGGCGGCCGGGCATGCCCAAGGGGGTCATGGGCCGGGCCGGCGTGACCGCATCCGGCGCCTGGCCGGGGCGGGTCTGGTGCATCGTCGAGGCGCAGGACGGGGCAGTCCTGCGCTCCGACGACTACGGCGAGCACTGGCAGCGGCTATCCGAGGAAGCGGAGCTGCGCCAGCGGGCCTGGTATTACAGCCGCATCATCGCCGATCCCGTCGACGCGGAGACGGTATGGGCGCTCAACGTGGATTGCTGGCGGTCACCCGACGGGGGCAAGGTTTTCTCCGTCTTCCCGGTTCAGCACGGCGACTGCCACGACCTGTGGATCGACCCGGCCGACCCCCGGCGCATGATCCTTGGCGACGACGGCGGCGCGAGCGTGACCCTGGACGGCGGCGAGAGCTGGTCCTCGCTTTACAACCAGCCAACCGGCGAGATGTACCACGTCACCACCGACACCCGCGAGCCTTACCGCATCTACGCCGCGCAGCAGGACAACACCACCATCGCCCTCCCCAGCCACTCCCGCTGGGGGGCTATCACCCAGCTAGACACCACCGAAGTGGGCGGCGGCGAGAGCGGCTACATCGCGGTCCGGCCCGACAACCCCGACATCGTCTTCGCCGGCAACTACAAGGGCCTGATCACGCGGCATGATCAGAGCACCGGCGAGAGCCGTCCGATCCCGGTCTGGCCGGAGGAAACGGCGGCGGCAGGCGAGGCCCGCTACCGCTTCAACTGGACCTCGCCTATCCTGCTGTCCCCGCACGATCCCGGTGTCTTGTACCAGGGCGGCAACAGGGTCTTCCGGTCCACCGACGAAGGCCAGACCTGGGAGCCGATCAGTCCTGACCTCACGCGCGCCGACCCGGACAAGCTCCGCTCTTCCGGCGGGCTGACCCCTGACAACAGCGGTGCGGAGCACTACTGCACTGTCTTCGCGCTGGCCGAGTCGCCGCTTGCCCCTGGCCAGCTGTGGGCCGGGACCGACGACGGCCGGCTCCATCTGACCCGCGACGGCGGCGTGTCCTGGACCGAGATCACGCCGCCCGACATGCCCGGCTGGGCGACGGTGCGCATGATCGACACCTCGCCCCACGAGGCCGGGACGGCCTGCGTGGCGGCCGAGGCTCACAAGCTCGACGACTTCCATCCCTACCTGTGGCGGACGCGCGACTTCGGCGCCAGCTGGGAGCGGCTGGACCGGGGCCTGGACGAGGACGAGTGCTGTCACGTGCTGCGCGAGGATCCCGCCCGCCGCGGCCTGCTCCTGTGCGGCACCGAGCTCGGCCTGCTGGTCTCCTTTGACGACGGCGCAAGCTGGCAGCGCTGCCAGGGCCAGCTGCCGCGAGTTCCGGTGCACGACTTCGCCTTCGCCGGCGATGACCTGGTGGTGGCCACCCATGGCCGTTCGATCTGGATCCTCGAGGACCTGCCCGCGCTGCGCCAGCACCGGCCCGCACTCGACGCGGCGCCGCTGCACCTGTACCAGCCCCACCGCCAGGTCCGCTGGGTCACCGACCGCGGGTTTCCCGCCAAGGGCGAGGCGCGCCGCTCGTACTCCCTGCTCGGACCGGTGGTGGTTGCCTATGACAAGCGGCAGCTTCCGGGCCGGACCGAGACCGCGAACGAACCAGTGGGGGCCGGCCGGAACCCCGCCGACGGCGTGGCGGTGCTGTACCAGATCGAGGACCCAGGCCACTCCGAGCTGCGAATCACCTTTCGCGATGCCGCTGGCCAGGAGATCAGGACACTGACGGCCCGGCCGGGAGACGAGGACCGCAAGCCGGAAAAGGGCAAGCCCAAGGACCCGGTGCCGCCTAGGCGGCAGGGCTTGAACCGCTTCGTCTGGGACGGCCAGCACGGGCGCGGCACCCAGATCGAAGTCGATCCGCCGGAGGACGAAGACGCCGCCGCGAACCCTGGTCCGGCGGTGCCGCCAGGTCGTTACACCGTGCGCGTGGAGATCGGCGGGCACGCGGCCGAGGCCGGGTTTGAGATCGTCTCCGATCCGCGCAGCCGCTACACGCCGGAGCAGGTCGCCGCCCAGTACGAGCTAAGCATGCGGCTCTTCGCGCTGCTGTCCGACCTGTATGACGGAGTGAACCGGGCGCGGCGGGCGCGCTCGGAGCTGGACGAGAGCGAGTCCAGTCTCGAGCTGCGGCAGGAACTGCAGGCGGTGGAATCGGACCTGGTCGCCGACGGCGGCGGCAAGCGCTCCATCTTCGTCTCCCGGGCGGCCCTGGACACGCGGCTGGTGCGCCTGCGCCGCGTCGCCGGCGCGGCACCGCCAACCGCCTCCGTCGTAGAGCTCGCGGACCAGGTTCAGGCCCAGCTAGAACAGGTGCTGGCGCGCCTGGCTGCCGCGCTGGACCGGGCCCGCCAGGCCGGCCCGAGTTGAGCCAGCCGCAGCCTCAGACGTGCAAGCTGGCCCCGTTGACCAGCCCGGACTCCGGCAGTGCCAGGTAGAGGTAGGACCTGGCCACGTCTGCGACCTTCGGCCAGGCGTCGTGGTTGGCGTTCGGCAGCGCCGCCCGGTTCGCCGGGGTGTCGATGATGCTCGGGACGACGCAGTTCACGGTCACGCCGGTCCCGCGGACCTCGTCGGCGGCCATCGCCACGAGGTGCAGCACGCCCAGTTTGCTGACCGAGTAGGCGAAGCCCTGCCGCGCTGTCACGATCGCGGACCGGCTAGCAGTATGCACGATCCGCCCCGCACCGGCCGCTTGCATGACCCGCAGTGCGTGCTTGGTGATGAGCGCGGCGGTGACCAGGTTCAGCTCAAGCTGACCGATCAGCTCACCCCGATCGAGCGCCGCCAGCGGCCGGGCAGGCGCAAACCCGCCGATCGTGTTCAGCACCGCCCATGGCGTAGGCCCGGCGTCGATCAGCCGGCCGACGGCGTCGTCGTCGAGCACGTCGACCGCCTCGTAGCCGACACCGTCAAGCCTGCGGCTGGCTGGCGGCGCGACCTTGTCGGCCCCGGTCACCTGCGCTCCGGCCGCGGCAAACGCCTCGGCCACGCCCGCGCCGAGGGCGCCGCCGGCGCCGAAGATAAGCACCGGCCTGCCCGAAATGCCCTCCTGCATGCTGCACTCCCCATTGCTGCCCCGCCTGACCGACGGCCAAGGCGAGCTTAGTGCGGCCAGGTGTGCACCGGGTCGTTGGTGTGCATGTGCTCGATGTAACGCTGGGTCATCAGCCGCAACGCGTCCTGCCGGCCGGCCCCGTGCTCGGTCAGCTTTGCCGTCGTGGCTATCTGCCACCCGGCCCCGTTCCGCCCGGTCAGGCAGCGCTGCTCGATAATGCCAAGCAGCCGGTCAGCCGGCGCAGCACCCATGCCCCAGCGGCACAGCCCCTCGCGCGCCAGCGGCAGCAGCCGGCGCAGCACCAGCTCGGTAACTGGCACCTCCCCGTGGCCAGGCCAGTACAGCTGTGCGGCGAGGCCGTGCTGCGCCGCGGCGTGCAGGTTCTCGGCCGCGGTGGCGAACGACATCTGCGTCCAGACCGGGCGCTCCGACTCGGCCAGCGCGCGAACCAGGCCGTAGTAGAAGACGGCGTTGGCGATGACATCGGCGACCGACGGGCCGGCCGGCAAGACCCGGTTCTCCACCCGCAGGTGCGGCTTCCCGTCGACCACGGCGTAGACGGGGCGGTTCCACCGGTAGATGGTCCCGTTGTGCAGGCTCATCTCGGCCAGCGCCGGGCAGGTCCCCCGGTCCAGGGCCGCGAGCGGATCCTCGTCCTCGCAGATCGGCAGGAGCGCCGGGAAGTACTGGATGTTCTCCTCGAAGAGGTCGAACACCGACGTGATCCACCGGTCGCCGAACCAGACTCGCGGCCGCACGCCCTGCCGCTTGAGCTCGTCCGGCCGGGTGTCGGTCGCCTGCTCGAACAGCGTGATGCGGGTCTCGTGCCACAGCTGCTTGCCGAACAGGTAGGGGGAGTTCGCCGCGAGGGCGACCTGCACGCCGGCGATGGCCTGGGCGGCGTTCCAGTAGCTCGCAAACTGCTCCGGGCTGACTTGCACGTGCAGCTGGACGCTCGTGCAGGCCGCCTCCGGGGTGATGCTGTCGGCGTGGGTGAGCAACTGCTCGGGCCCGTCGATCTCGATCCGCATGTCCTCACCACGGGCGGCGAAGATCTGCTCGTTCAGCGCCCGGAACCGCTCGCTGGCCGACAGCGTGCCCTCGTGCACATCGGACTTGCGCAGGGTCGGCAGGATCCCGATCATGACCAGGCGGGTACCGATGCTGCGCGCGGTCGCGTCGCCGGCGTTCAGGCTGGCCCGGATCTCCTGCTCCAGGCCGGCCACCGCGTCGCCGCCCAGTGCCCTGGGCGGCACGTTGATCTCGAGGTTGAACTGCCCCACTTCGACGGCCCAGGCCGGATCGGCGATCGCAGCGAGCACGTCGGCGTTGCGCATGGACGGCGCCCCGGCGGCATCGACCAGGTTCAGCTCAATCTCCTGGCCAACCAGGCACGGCTCGTTCTCGAACAGGTGCTCGTGCAGCATCCGGGCGAACACGTCCAGCGAGCGCGCCAGCTTGGCCCGGTAGATGCGCCTGTCCTCGCCAGTGATCTTTACGGCCTGAATTTCACGACCCATATGGCCTCGCTCTACCGGTTAGCAGACCATGTACCACCAGGCACCCTAGATACGAGGGTCGCATGAGATTGCGCTGGGCGCCAGGATCGGCGTGTGGCTGCTCAGGCCGCCTGCAGCCGGGTGCTCTCGTC
>JASHUG010000095.1 GCA_030040155.1 Streptosporangiaceae bacterium
GCCGGCCGCGGCGGTCGCTGCCCCTGACAGCCCGCCGAGCAACGGCACGGCGGTCGTCGCCCAGGGCCCTGACCACAGCCTGGACTTCTACTGGCAGGCCGAAAGCTCAAAGACCTGGCAGCACCAGCGCATCTCCGGCGCCGGCTCGGCGTATTCCGCCCCATCGGTGGCGCAGGCGGGGAGCGAGGCCGTCGTGGCCGTCGAAGGGCCGGGGCACAGCCTCCTCTTCTACTGGGAAACGGACGGCAGTACGACGTGGCACAAAGAGACCGTTGCGGGCTCTGGCAGCACATACTCGGCTCCGGCGCTGGCCCTCGTCGCCGATTCGTCGGTCATCGCGGCCGAAGGCCCGCTCGGGCGCTTGTACTTCTACTGGCAGCAGCTCGGCACGAGCGTCTGGCATCCGGAGCTGGTGGCTGGCAAGCAGTCCACCTTCTCGGCCCCGTCTGTGGCGTGGGTCGATGACTCGTCGCCATCGGTCACCGAGTCGGTGATCGCGGCTGAGGGCCCAGGCCAGCGGTTGGACTTCTACTCTCAGGCCGTCGGGGCGAAGGGATGGCATTCGGAACTGGTCGCCAGCAAGTCCTCGACCTACGCGGCGCCATCGGTGGCTCAGGTGGGCACCTCGTCAACGATCGCGGCGGAGGGCAGCCGGGGGCGGCTGTATTACTACTGGCAGTCGATCGGCACGAAGGCGTGGCACCAGGAACTCGTCGCGGGAGCCTATTCCACCGCTTCTGCTCCCGCCATCAAGCGGATTGGCACGTCGTCGGTGATCGTGTCGATGGGCTCGCACGGCACGCTTGACTACTACTGGCAAAGCATCGGCGCGTCGCGATGGAACCCCGAGGTCGCGGCCGGCCTGGGCAAGGCCGGCTCCGCGCCCGGGCTGCTGGATGAGTTGGTCCCGCCCTCATCGGGAATCGTGGTGGCCGGCCCCAAGGCCAGCCTCAACTACTACTGGCAGGCAATCGGTGCGAAGGCCTGGCACGTGGAGCGAGTCGCCGGGAGCAACACGACGTACTCGGCGCCGTCGGTAACCCCCGTGGCGATCTTCTAGGACTGTCAGCGTGAGCGGCCCGGCCAGGGAGGTTTCCCTGTCCGGGCCGCTTCGATCTGGCGGAACGGGCTGTGCCGGGGCACACCTCGTTCCCTGCCTTAACCCATCATCGGTGGATTGACACCCGCCAGGTCCTCCCTGGTCACGCGGACCATGACGAGGGTGATCACCAGCCCCAGCAACGCGACGCCGGCGGACACCTCAAAACCACGGGAGAACCCCGTCGCCAGCGCGTGATCGGTGATCGCCGTCTGGGCGTGAGCCAGCTGGGCGTGCGTCGGGACGATCGCGTGGCCGGCCGCGGCGGCCTTGGCGGCGGCAGCCTTGGCCGCTGCCACCGAGCTGCGAACCGTGCTGGCCACGATCGTCCAGGCAACCGTGCCTAGGATGGCCAGGCCGATGGAGCCGCCGACCTGCTGTCCGGTATTGACCAGGCTGGAGGCGAGGCCCGCATCCCTCTCCTGGACCTTAGACAGCGCGACCAGCATCACCGGCATGAACAGCATGCCCAGGCCAGCCCCGGCCACCAGGGAGGGGCCGAGCAAGCCGCCGGCGTACGTACTGTGCTCGTTGATCCGCGACAGCCAGAACATGCCTACGGCCGCAATCGCGGAGCCCGTGATCATGATCGGCTTCGCGCCGATGCGGCCGATGAGCTGCGAGCTGACGCCGGCCATCGCCATGATGACCCCCACCATCGGCAGGTAGGCCAAGCCGGCCTTCAGCGCGCTGTAGCCCCAGACCGTCTCGATAAAAATCGTCAGGAAGAAGAACAGGCCGAACATCGAGGTGCCGACGCACAGCATGATCAGGTTCGCGGCCGATCGGTCCCGGTTCCTGAAGATCCGCAGCGGCATGAGCGCGTGCTCGCTGCGCGACTCGATCAGCACGAACGAGCCGAGCAAGATGACCGCCGCCACCAGCGACGCGACGACCTTCGGTTCAGTCCAGTGCGCGCCGCCGGTGCCGGTGGCCGCAGCGCTGGACAGGCCGTATACGAGTGCGGCCAGGCCGGCGGTGCCGGTGATCGCGCCGGGTATGTCGAACCGGCCTGGGTGGCGCTGCGACTCCGTGAGCACCCGCGGCGCCATCAGCGCGGCCACGATGGCGATCGGTACGTTGACGAAGAACACCCAGCGCCAGGACAGGTACGTGGTCAGGATTCCGCCGGCCAGCAGGCCGACTGCGGCGCCGCCGATGCTCATCGCGGCGTAGACACCCATCGCCCGATTCCGCTCCCTGCCCTCCGGAAACGTGGTGGTGACCAGCGACAGCGCGGTCGGGGCGACGATTGCGCCACCTACGCCCTGGATGGCACGGCACGTCAGCAGCCAGGCCTGGCTGGTGGCGAAGCCGCCGAGCAGGGAGGCGGCCGCGAACAGGATGACGCCCGCGATGAAGACCCGGCGTCGGCCGAGAATGTCGCCCGCCCGGCCGCCGAGCAGCAGGAAGCCACCGAAGGTCAGGGCGTAGGCGTTCACGACCCATTCCAAGCCGCTACCTGAGAAGCCAAGCGCAGCCTGGATGTGCGTGAGTGAGACGTTCACGATTGTGGCGTCCAGCACGACCATGAGCTGGGCCGCGGCGATGACCACGAGGGCCAGGCCGAGGTGGCGACTGGTCGGCCTGGTTGCGGCGGTTGCGGCGTTTGCGGCGGCGCCGTTCGCCGATGCGGTGGTTGTGGTGGTTGGGGCGCCGATGGCTGGCCCGGCGGCGGTGCGGGTGACCGATACGCCGTCGGCGCCTGCGGCATTAGTGGGCTTGCGCTTGCGGCCCAGTGTCCTCGCAGACATGAAAGAGTTACTCCTTAGCTACAGTCCGTGTCCAGCACGGGCGCTGCGTCGTCTAGCCGCGTGCTGATTACGGGCACGCGAAAATCAACAGGTGAGCCTGTAGGAGGCCCCGGACCTGACAGGTCTGTGCGGTGAGCTACCAGATTTGGGCTGGCGGTCTGGCTGCCTTAGCCGGCCGTCTTGCTCACGACGCCGCTCACCTCCCACGTGTCCGCCGGGGGCTGGTTGGGGTCAACTTGCGGCGCTGGCTCTTGCTTGCCGGTCGAGAGCACTTCTTTCAGGGTGCCCAGCGGGTCGATGCCGGCTGCAGTGAGGATGGCAGCGGCCGAGGCGTCCTGGTCGGTCGCGCCGTCGCCGTCGCCATCTGCGCTGAGCATCTTGCGGATCAGGGCAAGTAGCTGCGCGCGCTCGTCGTCATTGAGGGCCCGGTTCCACGGCATCCGAGCCGATACCTCGGTCTCGAGCCTCTTCTTGAGGCTGAGACCGTCCTCGGTCAGTACGAGGTTCTTGACCCGGCGGTCGGCCGGATGCGGCTCACGTCGTGCGAGGCCGCGCTTCT
>JASHUG010000096.1 GCA_030040155.1 Streptosporangiaceae bacterium
GCCGCATCCCGTGGGACCTTGATTCGCGGCGATACGATGCGGGCAGGTCAGCGGGCAGGCAGCGTTCCTCCCGCGCAGAGCGGAGCGGTAATGCCAGAGCCAGCGGTGAAACTGAGGGACGTCGCGACGCTGGCGGGCGTGCACCCCGCGACCGCGTCACGCGCGCTCAACCCGGAAACGCGGCTCCTCGTCAGCGAGGAGACCGCGAGCCGCGTCCTGGCCGCCGCGGCCAAGCTTGGCTACCGCCCCAACCCCGTGGCCCGCAGCCTGCGGACCCGGCGGTCACACACGGTCGGCGTGCTGATCCCCGACCTCAACAACCCGCTGTTCCCGCCAATCGTCCGCGGGCTCGAAGACCGGCTGGCCACCGCCGGTTACGTCGCCCTCATCGGCAATACCGACGGCGACGACGCCCGCGAGCGAAAGGTGTTCGAGCAGATGCGCGCGCGGCACGTCGATGGCTACGTCCTGGCCACGGCACACCTGCGCAACCCCCTGCTGGCTGAGGCCGTCCGCGCGGGCATGCCCGTCGTGCTCATGAACCGGATCGCGGAGGACTACAGCCTGCCCGCGGTCACCGTCGACAACGAGCGCGGGGTCAAGATGGAGATCAGTCACCTGGTCTCGCTCGGCCACCGGAAGATCGCTTGCGTCGCCGGGCCCCAGGACGTATCGACCGGCCTTGCGCGTTACCGAGGTTTCCAGGCGGCGATGGCCGCCGCCGGTCTCGAGGTGCCGCCGAACCGCGTGGCCTTCGCCCGCGCGTTCTCGATCGAGGAAGGCCGGCGCTGCACCAGCGAGATCCTGGCCGACGGCGACGGGATCACCGCCATCGCCGCGGGCAACGACATGCTGGCCGTCGGCAGCTATCGCGCCCTTGATCAAGCTGGCCTCGCCTGCCCCGCCGACGTGTCGGTCGTCGGCTTCAACGACATGCCATTTATCGACATGCTGAGGCCACCGCTGACGACCGTCGCGTTCTCCCATTACCAGGTCGGCACCGAAGCAGCGCAGCTGCTGCTTGACCGGCTGAACGGCAGTACTGGACCGGTAAAAGTGCTGTACCTGGCCCCCGAACTGATCGTCAGGAGCTCTACCGCCCGCCTTTCCTGATCATGTTATTTCTCCCATTGACAACCGTAATGCTCGTACGTCAGTCTCTTCATGCAAACGATTGTGGCCATCGTTATCCGAGTGCGTCTGGGACACGAATGAGCGATAACCACAGCGCCCAAGCTGGCTGGCTGGGAACGGGACGGATGGGGTCAGTGCTGATCCGCCGGCTGCTCGCCGCCGGCACAGACGTGCTGGTCTACAACCGGACGAAGGCCAGAGCCGAGCCGCTCGCCGCGCTCGGCGCGAAGATCGTTGACCACGCCCCAGACCTGGCCCGGGCCGAAGTGGTTTTCGTCATGGTGGGCACGTCCCAGGACCTCCTCGACGCGATCTGCGGTCCAGCCGGGCTGTTGGCGGGTGACCAGGCTCCGCGTATGGTGATCGACCTGTCGACGGTCTCGGTCGAAGCCTCGCGACAGGCCCGGACGGAACTCGCGGAGCGCGGCACGGAGTTTCTGGCCGCGCCGGTCATGGGAAACCCCAGGGTGGCGGCGGCAGGACGGCTGACGTTCGCGCTGTCCGGCTCGCCGGAAGCGGCCGCGGCGGCGCGCCCGTACCTGGACATCCTCGGTGCAGGCTCGAGCTACGTCGGGGAGGGCGAGCTAGCCAGGACCGTCAAGTTGTGTCACAACCTCTTCCTGGGCGTGGTCATCCAGTCCCTCGCGGAGGTAACGGTGCTCGCGGAGAAGGCCGGGGTCAGCAGGCAGGCGTTCCTGGCGTGCATCAACAACAGCGTCCTGGGCTCGACGTTCACCAGGTACAAGACGCCCGCGCTGGTGAACCTGGATTTCCACGCGACCTTCACCTCGACCCTGCTGCGCAAGGACTTCGACCTTGGGCTCGCCGCAGCGCGGGAGCACGAAGTCCCGATGCCGATAGCCGCTGCGACCCACCAGATCGTCCAGACCCTGATCGGCTACGGCTACGGGGACCAGGACTTCGCCACCGTTATCGAGTTGCAGGCCTGCGCGTCGGGGCTGGAGCTCATCAGTGAGAACGCAGAGGTACACGACGGACTTGAGCCCGACGGCCGGGAAACCCTCCCCCCAGTCCCCCGCCAGGGCCAGTCTCGACTTTCCGCCGACAACCAGAACCAGCCGCGCGTGCTCGGGACAACCAACTAGACACGGCACGGTGAGCCACTGGGCGTCACCACCGCAGGTCGCCGGCTACTCCGGTGTGCTGTCCCAATCGAGCGGCCTTTCCCGACTGGAAGGAGCACCGGGGATGAGATCGCACCCGCATCGCGCCCCGTATTTAGCCCGTGCCGGGTATTTAGCCCGTGCCGGCCGGGGCTGTGCCACCAAGGACTAGGCAGCCAGGGGCGCCCGCGTGATCATCGACAGTCACTGTCACGTTATCCCGGCCGGGATGCTTACCGAAGCCGTGCCCGATGACTGGCGGCCGGTCATCAGGCGCCAGAACGGCAGGGTCACGGTGACGTTCCAGGGCCGCAGGCTGAACTCGATCACCGGTGAATTCACTGACGTGAACATCATGCTGGCCGACGCGGCACCGAGCGGGGTCACCCACCTGCTGGTCTCGCCGTGGATCTTGCTCGTGCCGGTTCGCGCGGGGATCGGCGAGGCCGTGCGAATCTGCCGGGTGATGAACGAGAGCCTTGCGCGGACGGTGGTAAACCAGCCCGAGGGCCGGGTGCTTGCCCTGGGTGCAGTGCCGCTGCAGGATCCCGTGCTGGCGGCGGCCGAACTCCAGCGCCTGATGGCGCTGCCCGGCATGTGCGGCGTCGAAGTGCCCGCCAGCGTTGCAGGCAGCTACGTCGGCGAGGATGCTTTCACTCCGTTCTGGGAGGCGGCCGCGGGCACCGGTGCGATCGTCTTCGTGCATCCGACCACCACCGGTCTCGGCTTGCCTGCGCTCAACGATCACTACCTGTGGAATTCGGTCGGCAACCCCATCGAGACCGCCATTGCCGCCGCGCAGCTCGTCGCGGGCGGAACGCTGGAGCGCTGCCCAGGCCTGATCGTCCTGCTGGCCCACGGCGGGGGCGCGCTCCTTGGGCTGCGAGGCCGGCTGCGCCGCGCCTACGCGGTTCGGCCAGAAGCGCGGTCCGAGGCCACGATCGCCCCCGACAACCTGCTCAGGTCGCTCTACTTTGACAGCCTGACCCACGATCAGGCCGTCCTCGCGGACCTGGTCACGTTCGCGGGGGCTGACCACGTGCTGCTCGGCACGGATAGGCCGTTCGACATGGGCAGCGACCAGCCGGCGGCCGAGGTCAGGGCCCTTGGCCTCAGTGCGGTGGACGAGCAGCTAATCCTGAGCGGCAACGCCGAGCGTCTCCTGCAGATAACCGGATAACAATGGCGATTTCATACTTGGTTAGGTGGACATCTCTGCGCAATTCATGCTTAAATATGACTAAGCTATCACCGGCAACGGATATGGAGGCAGCGTGTTTACTGACAAAAGCCCAGCCGTACGTACCGAAAGTAGCCGTCCGCAGTGGCTCAGGACGCTCATAATTTCCGCCGGACTGCTCGCGTTAACGGCAACCGCGACTCCGGCGGTCGCTTCGGCCGTGCGGCCGGCACCGCAAGCGGGATCTGGGCCGAAGGTAGCGGGCCAGAGCTGCCCGGACGTCGAGTTCATGGGCGCGCGCGGCTCAGGCGAGAAATCTATCGCGCCATTCCGCGGCGTCGGTCCTGAGGTAAACGAGATGTTCAACGTGATCCAGGGCATGCTGCACAAGCAAGGGATCACCTACGGAACCGAGGAGGTTATGCCGTACCCGGCCGACTCGGTCAGCGTTCTCCACCCTTCGCTTTTCGAGCTGATGCTGTTTGCCGCAGACGAGGTCGAAGGAGCCAAGTACTACTACAGCCACAACCTGAAGAAGTATCTCGCCAGCATCAGCGAGGGCGTCACGAACGCGGTCAATGCCATAGAGGACTTCCACAACCTGTGTACCCAGACCGTGTATGTCCTGGGCGGGTACTCCCAGGGCGCCATGGTCATTCATCAGGCCGAGAACAAATTGCCCGAGGCAGTGCGGAAGGCGATCGCCGGCACGCTGCTGCTCGGTGACGGCAATCGGGTAGTGAACACGAAGGCGAAGGGAAAGTTCGGCACCTCCCCCAACGACGGGCAAGGCATCGCAACGTACCTTTACAAGTATGTAAAGTCCCTGGGAAAGCCGCGCGACGTGGCTCTTACCGCGACCACTGCCAACATCTGCAACAATCACGATTACGTCTGCGACTTTAACCTTTACGCGATCGAGCACTTCCCGACTGCCTCGAAAATCCACAGCTCGTACGCCACATGCAACAGCAAGAACAAATGCACCTACCAGAAGGTTCTGATCACGGCCGCTAAGTGGGTCGGCAATATCGTGCTCAAGAGACTGCTCGGCTAGCCGCATCACGGGCTCGGGCGTCAGGCCCTGGTCATCCGCGGCGACGTGCGTGAGCAGCGAGTTAGCGGCATCGGGCCCGTCGTGCTCGTGACATCGGTTCCCGCCGGCCGCGCGACAACTGACGAGTGAGGTGACCGACAGTGGCTATTCACACCTACGGCGCCAACGCCGTGGACTGGGAGCAGCGGATCGACCTGCCCAGGCTGCGCGCGGAGCGGCTGGCGAGGCTGGCAGCCAAGCTGGAGGCCTCCTCGCTGGGCGCGCTGCTGAGCTTCGACTTCGGCAACATCCGCTACATGACCGCCACGCACATCGGCACGTGGGGCATGGACAAGCTGGTCAGGTTCGCGCTGCTGCCGCGCGGCGGCAAGCCGGTCGTGTGGGACTTCGGCTCGGCGGCACGGCACCACCAGATTTACAACCCGTGGCTTGATCACACCGACGGGCCGCCCACGCCCGAAGGCGCGCGGGCAACCGGGGCCAGGGCCGGGATCTCCACACTGCGCGGCGCCCTCCACCCGGCCGCCGGAATGGCGGAACACGTGGCCGCGCAGGTCGCGGGCGTGCTGCGCGAGTACGGCCTGGC
>JASHUG010000097.1 GCA_030040155.1 Streptosporangiaceae bacterium
GCGCTGGCGGCCCGGTGGGACGGCCTGGCCTGGCCGTCCGCGCGGGCGCACTCGCATGTGCTGCTCGCGCTGCCGTCCGGCAGCTTCCCCGGCGTCGACGAGTCGGACGTCCTGGAGTTCCTTGACCGCCACGCGAGCGCCGACTCGTGACTTCGCAGCTAGGCGCCGAACTGCGGGCTGCGTTTCTCGAGCAGTGACGCCAGTCCTTCCTTGACATCCTCGCCCATGAACGTGAGCATCTCGTAGGCAGCCGACTGGTCGAAGATCGGCCCTGCGTTGCGGATCCAGCCGTTCAGCGCCCGCTTGGTCAGCCGGATGGCCAGCTGCGGGCCGGTCGCGAGATGACTGGCGACGCGCAGTGCCTCGGGCAGGACCTCGTCCGCCGGCAGTGCCTTCGACACGAGCCCGATCCGCTCGGCCTCGTCGCCGGTGACCATCTCGCCGGTCATCAGGTAGTACTTGGACTTTGCCAGCCCGCACAGCAGCGGCCAGATGATCGCGGCATGATCGCCCGCCGCGACACCGAGCCGGACGTGGCCGTCGCCGAGCCGGGCGTCCGTAGCGCAGATGCTGATGTCGGCCAGCAGCGCGACCACCAGCCCCGCGCCGACAGCCACGCCGTTGATGGCCGACACGATGGGCTTGGCGCAGTTGACCATGTTGTAGACCAGGTCACTCATCTCCGCCAGCATGCCGGTGACGCGCGCGTAGTCGCCGATCTGCCGCTGAACCATGCCGAGGTCGCCGCCGGCGGAGAAGGCCCGCCCGGCTCCGGTCACGATCGCGACCCTGGTCTCCTCGTCCCCGCTGATGTCGGTCCAGATGGCCGCCAGTTCTGAGTGCATCTCCTCGTGAGCGGCATTCAGCACCTCGGGTCGGCTGAGCGTGATGAGCAGGACCCCATCCGGCTTGCGCTCAAGCTTCAGGTGCTGGTAACGGGCGAGGTCCATGCGAGTCGGTTTCCTCTCGGGATCGTGCCAGCCCAAGGGCCGCGAAACGGATCCCGTCATCATGGCAGGCAGGATCGCCGGCAAATCCGCCTGGGCGCACTACTGTGTACTGACAGCGGGCCGGCGAGCACGGCGTGCGCCCCTCGCGCTTGGGCAGCGGTGCCGGGCCGGGTCGAGCGGCCCGCCGGCGCCTGCCCGTTCTTGTGGTTCGCGCCGGCCGGCCGAGACTAGGACGCCTTGGATGACCCGGGCGAGTTCGATCTCCATCGCCGCAGCGCCAAATCAGCATGTTGCGTTCGGCAAAGGCCTGCGATACGGCCTCGGTGCCAATCTGGGTCGGCACGAGGGTCCAGATCGCGATCACTCAGCTGGCGAACCGCTACCCGCACCTGCAGCTCACACCCGGCCAGCGGCTTACCTTCCACCCCAATATCTCGCTCCGCGCACTGCAGGCTCTCCTCATGCAATCTCACGCGTAACCGTCCATTAGCTGACGCACTTGCGCGGAATGCAATGGCAAATGATGTGATGTGATAAACCGTGCAACCCTTAATAACAGGAACGTGGTTGTCCGGCATAGACGTCGTTCTTAGCCGCCGAGTAGATTAGCGGCGAATAGCGGCAGGTTAGTCACGACCTCGTTCCCGCACTTAATCTTTTTCCAATAGAGCGGCAGAAACATATGCAGGAGCTCAGCACCGTTGCCGACGTCGTGGCCGCGTCGGACGCCGACCCTCAGTGCACCTGGGCGGCGCAGGGCCTGCACGGCGACGGACGGGCGTGGGAGCACGACGGAGGCGTGGCGGTGGCCTGCCCGCGATTGTGCGGCCAGGACCGGATTGTTGTGCGCGGCGCGGCGGCGGCTGCGGTCCGCCTCGTCCGCGAGGCCATCGACGCGCTCGGCCCCGGCTTTGTGCTGATCGGCGACCCGCCCCTGATGGGCGGGCTCCTGGCGCGGATGCGGTGGCTTGAGCCCTCCTCGTTCTTCGGGTGGATGGATAGCACGAAACGGCCCCGGCACCAACGGGTGCACTCCGTTCGCTGGCTGGCCAGGGGAGAGTGGCATGCCGCCAGCGAGGTGCTGGACGCCGCGGCGCACAGCGAACTCGTGCGCCCGTGGCTGCCCGGCATCCGGCGGTGGGCCGGCATCACCGACGCGCAGGGCCGTCTGACCTGCACGGCCGCCGACGCCTGGAGCGTTCCGGGGCTTGGCTTCATGGCCGGCCTGGCGGTGCTTCCTGAGGCCCGAGGTTTCGGGCAGGGCAGGGACATGGTCACCTTCGTGCTCGAGGCCTTACTGGCCGTCAATGGTCGCGCCGCCCTGATGACAGATGACATCGACTCGACCGAGAGCCGGATCATCGCCAACCTCGGCCTGTCGGGGCGGCAGCAGCAGATACTGCGCGTGAAGTCGGCGGGGGCGGCACTCGCCAGCTAGCGCGGCTGTGGCAGTAGCGCGCAGAGGCGCGGCGGCATACGCTGGTATTACCAGCAAGTAACTTCGCCATCCCCGCCACGCTACGATCGGCCGATCGGCCGCGTGCCCAGCCGCAAGGAGCGACATGAGCAGTCCCGATCTGACCGCTGCCGGGTTCTCGCTTGAGCCGTCCGCCGACGTGCTGGAGATGCGCGACTGGGTGCATGACTTCGCCAGGGACGTGATCCGGCCGGCCGCGGCCGAATGGGATGAGCGCGAGGAGACGCCCTGGCCCATCATCGAGCAGGCCGCGAAGATCGGCCTGTACTCACTGGATTTCTTCGCCACGCAGTGGATGGACCCTGCTGGCCTGGGCATGGTCGTCGCGTTCGAGGAGCTGTTCTGGGGTGATGCCGGGATCGGGCTGGCACTGGCCGGGACGGGCCTGGCCGCCGTCGCGGTGGCGAGCAACGGCACGCCCGAGCAGATGGGCGAGTGGCTGCCGCAGATGTTCGGCAGCCCTGGCGATGTCAAGCTGGGCGCGTTCTGCTCCTCAGAGCCGGACGCGGGCAGCGACGTTGCCGCCATCCGCACCAGCGCGGTCTACGACCAGGCCAAGGATGAATGGCTGCTGAACGGCGTCAAGACCTGGGCCACCAACGGCGGCATCGCCGACGTGCACGTGATCGTCGCGGCCGTGGACCCGAGGCTGGGTAGCCGCGGGCAGGCGAGCTTCATCGTTCCGCCCGGCACTCCCGGCCTGTCGCAAGGCCAGAAGTTCCGCAAGCACGGCATACGTGCCTCGCATACAGCCGAGGTGATCCTGGATAACGTGCGCGTGCCCGGCCGCTGCCTGGTCGGCGGCAAGGACCGGCTGGACGCCCGGCTGGCCAGGATCGCCGAGGGCGGCAGTAGCGGCGAGCAGTCGGCCATGCGGACGTTCGAGAAGTCACGCCCGTCGGTCGCGGCGATGGCGGTCGGCATCGCGCGGGCGGCCGCTGAGTACGCGACCGAGTACTCGACCCAGCGGCACCAGTTCGGCCGTCCCATCGGGCAGAACCAGGCGATCGCGTTCATGCTCGCCGACATGCACGCGTCGGTCGACGCGGCCCGCCTCCTCACCTGGCGGGCCGCCTGGATGGCGCGGCACGGGACGAAGTTCGGGCGGGCCGAGGGGTCGATGTCCAAGCTGGTTGCGGGGGAGACCGCGGTACGGGTCACCGAGCAGGCGATCCAGATCCTGGGCGGGAACGGCTACACCCGTGACTATCCAGTCGAGCGCTGGCACAGGGACGCGAAGATCTTCACCATATTTGAGGGAACGAGCGAGATTCAGCGCATGATCATCGGCAGGGCCGTCACCGGGCTGGACGTGCGGTAATAACCGCAGGTCATGGCGCTGGTGCGGATCTTGATAGGGCCCCTGGACTCCGGTTTCTGGCCGTTGGCCGCTTGCCCGTTATTCCCGGTTAGTTCCCGCCAGTTCCCGATAGCGTGGTGAGTTGGTGCTGACCCCTAGCGGTCAGGGCGGTGGCGTTCACAGGTCGAGAGGCCTCGAAGGGGCTGGGGATTCACGGCCTGACGACTCCGAAGATGGCAACGACCGCGCTAGGCGCCCTCACGTGATCGCGCGTGCATGCTAAATCGGTCGCCTGGGACTGGGCTCACGCGCTTTGCGTGTCGGCGGTCACGAAATTGCGCAGTGAGGGGGCGTGCTGCGATCACGTAATTGACCACCTCGATCACGTTATTGACCATGGTCAGGACGTGCGTGTCGGGGTGGACCTGGTCATCGGGAAGTCAGGATGATTCCCCTCGTCCTTGTGACGGAGGGGGCCGATGGCAAGGAGGACGTTCGACGTGGTCGATATCTGCGAGATCTTCACGCACTGGCATGCGGGCCGGTCGAAGAACGAGATCGCCGGCAGCCTGGGGTTGTCGCGGAACACGGTCCGCAAGTACCTGGCCGCCGCGGAGGCGGCGGGGAAGGTGCCGGGCGGCCCGCCGGTGAGCCAGCAGGAATGGATGGAGCTGGCGCGGGCGTGGTTCCCGGAGCTGGCCGATGCCAGCTTGCGGCAGGTGACGTGGCCGGCGATCGCGGTGCACCGGGATTACATCGTGGGGCAGCTGGAGGCC
>JASHUG010000098.1 GCA_030040155.1 Streptosporangiaceae bacterium
TGGGCACAGCGCGCGGAGGCGGAACTAAGGGCCTGCGGGGTACCAGTCGCCCGGCCGCCCGCTACAGCGCGGGCGCTCTCTCAACTGACCCCCCAGCAGCGCGAGATCGTGGAGCTTGCTGCGCACGGCTGCACCAACCGGGAGATCGCTAACCGGCTCTTCCTGTCGCCGCGCACCGTCGCCTCCCATCTTTACCGCTGCTACCCCAAGCTCGGCATCGCCAGCCGCAATCAGCTGCGCGACCTGATTGATGGGCGGGCAGGGCATGTCGCTGCGGCCAGCTCAGTGGCCGGCGGGTGACCTGCTCCATGCGGACGTTGACTGAGTAGACCTGTCTGTCTAGTATGGGTGAACAGACCTGTCTACTCAGTGGGGTGAGAACTCGCC
This sequence comes from Streptosporangiaceae bacterium, assembly GCA_030040155.1. Classification (GTDB taxonomy): domain Bacteria; phylum Actinomycetota; class Actinomycetes; order Streptosporangiales; family Streptosporangiaceae; genus JAJYUU01. Next base: position 388 of record JASHUG010000098.1, read on the forward strand.
ATGAGGACGAGCTTGAGCGGGCGGCCGGCCGTCGTCGTGCTCGCTTCGGTGATCGTGGCGCTTCTGGCTTCCTCCGCCGCCCCCACTCCGCTGTATGCGATCTACCAGGCCGAATGGCACTTCACGCCGATCACCACGACGGTGGTGTTTGGCGTGTACGCGATAGCCGTGCTGGCCGGGCTGCTGACCCTCGGCAAGCTGTCCGATCACGTCGGGCGCCGGCCTGTGCTCCTGGTTGCGATCGCCGTCCAAGCGGCGTCGCTGGTGATCTTCGCGACCGCGGCCGGGGTGCCTGCACTGCTATCCGCGCGGGTGGTACAGGGCCTGTCCACCGGCGCGGCTCTGGGGGCGATCGGCGCGGCCATGCTGGACATGGATCGTCAGCGCGGCACGTTCGCCAACGCCGTGGCGCCTGGCATGGGCACCGCGAGCGGCGCTATCTTGTCGGCGTTCGCGGTCCGTTTTCTGCCTGACCCCACGCACCTGATCTACCTGGCCCTCATCGGCGTGCTCGCGCTGCAGGCGATCACGATCGGCGCAATGCGGGAGACGGTCAGCCGGGCGCCGGGCGCGCTGGCCAGCCTGCGGCCAGAGATCACATTGCCGCGCGCGCTCCGGGCCCCGGTGCTGACCGCGGTGCCCGTGCTGTTCGCAGTGTGGGCGCTCGCGGGCCTCTACGCAGCACTCGGCCCGGCGCTGGTCCGGTCGCTCAGCGGCTCGAGCAACGTGGTGCTGGGCAGCCTGAGCCTGTTCGTGCTGGCCGCCTCGGCTGTCATCGCGATCATCGCGCTGCGCCGGGCCGCGGCCCGAACGGTCATGCTGTCGGGCATCCTGACCCTGATCGCCGGCGTGGCCGTCACCGTTGTCGCCGTCAGCGTAGGATCACCGGCCGTGTTCTTCGCAGGCTCGGCGATCGCAGGTGCCGGGTTCGGCAGCGGCTTCCAGGGCGGCATCCGCATGGCGGTCCCGCTCGCCGCAGCGCACGAACGGGCCGGCCTGGTGTCGCTGCTGTACGTGGTCTCTTACCTGGGGCTCGGCGTCCCCGTGGTGCTGGCGGGGATAGGCGTGGTGCACGGCGGTGGGCTGATCGACACCACCCGCTACTACGGAGCCGCGGTCATCGGGCTGGCGATGCTGGCGCTGGTCGGCCTGCTCAGGAGCAGGCCAGACCGCGCGGCGCAGCCTGCCGCGGTCGCGGCCAGGCCCATAAGATAGACAAGGCTGTCTGGAAGGGTCGCCATCATGATGGCTATCGAGGAAACGAGCGGCGGCCGACCGTCGGCGCGGGAGCGCCTGCTGGCCGCGGCGAACGAGTTGTTTTACAACGAGGGCGTGCACACGGTCGGGATTGACCGCATCATCGAGCACGCCGGCGTCGCCAAAGCCTCGCTCTATAACACCTTCGGCAGCAAGGACGAGCTGGTCCGTGCCTACCTGGAGGCTCGCCAGGCAAACGTCGAGCAGCGCATCATGCAGGCGGTCGAACGCTACGACACACCGCGCGAGCGCCTGCTGGCTGTGTTCGAAGGCCAAGGTGACCTTTTCGCCCAGCCTGACTATCGCGGGTGCGCGTTCGTCAGGGCCAGCGCGGAGTCCCAGCCCGGAGACCTGACCGAGCAGGCATCGGACGCCTACCGCGGCTGGGTGCGTGCGCTGCTGACCGAGCTGGCGTCGCAGGCCGGAGTCCCAGAGCCCGAGAACCTAGCCAGGCAACTGCATCTGCTCTACGACGGCAGCGGGCAGTCCGCGCGAATGGACCACGACCCCGGTGTCGCAGCGCACGCTCGTGAGGTCGCGGCCATCCTGCTCGATGCGGCGACCCGCCCCGCCGGCCTGGCCAGCCGCTGAGTGCAGTCATGTTGCTGATACCTGCGTCCGGCTCGCGGCCACGATGCTGGTGGACGTGAATATCTTCGAGTCGACGTGGTGGTAGTTCGTGACCAGCGATCCGGTTAGGGACGAGAAGATCAGGCGCGCCACGCTCGCCCGCCCGGCCTGCGTCACCAGCGAAGCGACCGTGGCAGAGATGGGCAAAGACGGCCAGCTGACCGTCCTGCGTCCAGGGACGAACGAGTGGGTCTGCGTGCCCGGCGACGAGAACGTCATCGGAGCGACGGACATGTGCCTTGACCCCATGGGCATGGTGTGGATGAAGGACCTTATGGCCAGGAAGCCAAGGCCGACCAACACCTCTCCCGGCCTGATCTACATGCTGAACGGGGCAATTCAGCACAGCTACACCGACCCGTTCGACACGACTAGTCCGGCGATTCCGATCGGGCCGCACTGGATGCTCATCTGGCCCTTCGATCCGAAGGCGGCCGGGCTTAGCAGCGTCATGCGGGACGCGGGGACCATGGTGATGTTCGCCGGCACGCCTTACGCACACCTCCACATTTGCGGCTCACCTTGGGACGGGAATGAGTACTGCCCCGGCGATCGCGCTGTGTGGACCATGACGTACTCCAGGCCCTGAGGTTCAGCTCGACTTCGGCCGTGCTGGGCGCACTATGTAGCTCATACTCCCCAACAGGAGGGTCCGCGCAATGCCCATGATCGACGTATATGCCGCCGCGGGTACGTTCGCCGACAGGCACCGGCTCGCCAGGGACCTTGCGGCGGCCTTGATGGCCATCGAGGGAGTCCCCGACATCCCGATGTTCCGGCAGAACACGGCCGCATTCGTCCACGAGCTGCCGGCCAGCGACGTGTCGAACGTCGATGGCGAGTCGAATTACGTCCGCGTGCAGGTACTGACCAACGCCGGTGCTCTCGACCGCGACAAGCAAATCGCAGTCGTGAGCCAGTTCACCGGCATGATCGTGGACGCCGCCGATGACCCGGCACTCGCCCACCGCACCTGGGTGCTGCTGACCGAGGCGGTACCCGGCGGGTGGGGCCTGGGCGGTCACGCGAACACCAACGACGAACTTGTCGCGGCGGCCCGCCGGCAGATCGCGGACCTCCAGGCGAAGGCCGGCGGAGCCTCGACCTAGCGGCAGCCGCCACGCCGAGGGCAAGGACTTGCGCGGGCCGGTGATCAGGTACTGGCCAGCGGCGCGAGCAGCTCGACGATGGCCTGCCGACCCGAACGCCGCGCCGCGTCGAGCGGCGTAGCGCCCCATGCGCTCTTGACGGTCGGATCGGCGCCAAGGCTCAGCAGCAGCCTGGCCATCTCGACGTCGCCGGCCGAGGCGGCCGCGTGCAGCGCGGTCCGCCACGGTGCTTCCGCCGGGATGTCGCTGCGGCCGAGCGCGTTGACATCGAAGCCAAGCTCGATCAGCAGGGAGACGGCACCGACCTTCCCGCAGGCGGCCGCCCACACGATGAGGCCGGGCCGCTCCTCGCGCGCGGTGGCCGCGTTCGCGCGCAGCCGCATCGTGGCCTCTCGGTCACCAGCCAGGATGGCGGCGATCAGCGCGTCCGCCTTCTTGAGCGCAGGCGGGGCGGCGCCCTGGCCGACCAGCCAGCCGGCCAGTTCCGGATGTCCGCTCAGCGCCGCCACTTGGGCGGGCGTGCGCGCGTGGGAGGTCCGCAGCCCGGTCGGGCGCCCGCCCGGTGCCGCATACGGCGTCAGGAAGTCAACGCCATTCGCGACCAGCATCCTGACTCGCTCACGCATGTCGTGCACGATCGCCCACCACAGCTGGCCGCGCAGCATCTCCTGCGGCGAGTCGGCCGTGTGCCCGAAGCGGGCGGCCCACGGACCGCCGTCGCCGCGCCCGAGACCATGCTCGAACAGCAGCACCAGGTGCCGGTCATCCTCACCGAACTGCCGGTTGTAGAGGGCCTGGCCGTCGTTGGCGTCCGCACCCGCGGCCAGCAGCAGTTCCGCCAGGGCGAACCCGTGCGGGTGCTCATCGTCTGGGCTGCTGCCAAGCGCGCCCGTGACGGCGGTGAACGGCGGGTACAGGCCGTGCCACAGGTAGCCGGCGTTCGGATCGGCGCCGTGCTCCAGCAGCGCCCGCGCCGTGCCCAGCGTCGCCGCCTCGCTGATCTGCCGGTCGTGCCGGGCGTAGGCCAGGTACAGCAGCGGTGCCCAGCCATAAGGGCCGCCCTCGCGACTGGCCACGGACGGGTCGGGCAGCAGGTGCGCACGCACCGCGGCTTCGTCCGCGGCGGCAGCCGCGACATGGATGCTGGCGCGGGTGAGGGCCGGGTGCTCGGCCAGGAGGGAGGCTCCTCGTTCCCATCGGTGGGGCGAGTCATCCCCGCCAAACCGTAGGCACGCGAATGCCAGGAACTCATCGGCCGGGCCGACGGCGTGCTCGACCTCGTCGGGCGCCCGCCGGTGGCGCTCGATCATCTCCACGTGCTGCTTGAGCCGTGCCCAGGAGGCGAATCCGTAATGACGGGCGACGACGAGCTGGGCGCCGGCCAGCGTGACCGGGTGCGCGCCCTTCGGGTGGTACGCGGCGACGAGTTCCAGTGCGCCAGGGACTCCGGCCCGTGCTAGGTCGCGCACGTCTTTGGCCTGTTTGCGCAGCTGCTCCAGGCTCGGGTCGTCGGGCAGGCGAACGGCCTCGCGCCCGCGGGGCTTCACGTTCAGCGGCGCGGTCTCGGTCGGCATAGCGACCCCCTCTCACCGCCTGCGGTCCGCTTCGTCAGGCCGAAAGGAGGCTCACCAGCCAGTACCGTCGTGACGCTCAGATCGGGTGGGCTCAGCCCTGTCCGCGGACCCGGCGGCGCCCCGCGCGCCACCTCGCAGCCTACCGCGCGTAGCACCAGCGATCGTCCCGCGAAAGGCGCGACACTAGGCCCATGACAACGGCACCCAGCGAGGAACCGGGCCGGAAGGTGACGTTCGCGGAGGCGGCCCGGCTGCTGGCCGCGAGGGACCCGGTCATCGCCGACCTCCTCGCGAAGACCGGCCCGCCGCGGCTGAGCCGCCCGGCAGAGTCACACTTCGCCACGCTCGTGCGTGCCATCGTCTACCAGCAGCTAGCGGGCGCGGCGGCCTCGGCCATTCACAGCCGGCTGATTGCGGCGCTGGACGGCGATGTCCAGCCCGAGGGCCTGCTCCAGCTCTCGGATGAGACGCTGCGCGCGGTCGGGCTGTCTCGGGCCAAGGTCGCCTCGTTGCGCGACCTGTCGGCCAAGGTGCTGGACGGCACGGTCGTCATGACTGCTCGCGGGCTGTCCAGGGAGAGCAATGACGAGATTACCGAGCGGCTGTCGACCGTCCGCGGCATCGGCCGCTGGACCGCAGAGATGTTCCTGCTGTTCCAGCTCCGCCGCCTCGACGTCTGGCCGACCGGGGACCTGGGCGTCCGGCGCGGTTACGGGCTGGCCTGGGGCATTCCCACGCCGACCCCCAAGCAGCTTGAGGCGCTCGGCGAGCCCTACCGCCCCTACCGGTCGGTGCTCGCCTGGTACTGCTGGCGGGCGGCCGAGTTGTACGGCCGGGCGGGCGAGAGCGCACTCACGCGATGAGCCGGGCCGTCGCCCCAAGGCCGGCCGGGGGCCCGTGCTTGCCTACGTGACAGGCGGTAGGTGCTGCTGGCGCGAGAGTACCGGGCGGAACAGGTCTCCTCGGGTGGCCACTCGTTCCGGCATTGAACGTATCGTCACGCCGTCCGGTCGCAATGCGGGATCGTCAAGCTCATCCCAGCTGATCGGGGCAGATACCGGTGCGCCCGCAGCGGCGCGCGGGCTGTAAGGAGCCACCAGCGTCTTGTTGCTCACGTTCTGCGTGTAGTCAAGCCTGGCCAGGCCAGAACGCTCGCTGACGTCCCACTTCCAGCTGATCAGGTCGGGAACGACGGCACCGATGGCCTTCGACAGCTGCTCGACCCAGCCACGGGTCTCTTCGTACGTCAGCCCGTCGGCGACGGGGATCCAGATCTGGATGCCGCGCCGACCGGTTACCTTCGGCTGCGCTTGCACGCGGAGGTGCTCAAGCGCGGTCCGGTGGAGCCGCGCCAGTACCAGCACGTCCTCCCACGAGGTGGCGGAGCCGGGATCGATGTCGATGAGCGCGTAGGTCGGGTTGCGCGGGTGCTCGGCCAGCGCGGTCCAGGCGTGCCACTCAAGCGCGCCGAAGTTCGCCGCCCACAGGAGCGCGGCGGGCTCGTCCACGACCAGGTAGGTGGTGGTCTTGTCCCGGCCGGCGTCGGGGTTATGCCAGCGCGGCACCCAGTCCGGCGCGTGCTCAGGCAGTTGCTTGTGCCAGAACCCTGCCTCGCCGGCGCCGCCAGGGAACCGGTGCATGTTCAGCGGTCGGCCCGTCAGGTACGGCAGGATGACCGGCGCGATTACGGCGGAGTAGCGGATCAGCTCGCGCTTGGTGACCGGCGCTTCGCCTGGCCGCGCCGGGAACAAGTCCTTGTCCAGATTGGTCAGCTTCAGCTGTCGGCCGAACACGTGCCAGCTGCCGTTGTTGCCGAGCGCGTCAAGCGCCGCCAGTTCGTCCGCTGACGGCCCGCCCGCCGGCGCCGGGTGCAGCTCGACCGACGCTTGCGCCGGCGGCAAGTCGGAGCGCCAGATGCGATCGGGGTTGGCCTTCACCTCGTCGTTGGTTCGCCCGGTCAGCGCCGACCTCGGGTAGTCCTCGGGATCCCACCCTCTGACCGCGTACTCATCGTCCTTGTGCAGCAACAGCCACTGCTTCTCGTCACGGCCGCGGCGGACCAGGATCAGCCGGCCGCGCAGCTTGGTGCCCGTCACGTCGACGTGCAGTTCCCCGGCCGCCACCGCCGCCGCCGGGTCATCGGTCTCGTGGGGCTCATAGGTCCCGATGTCCCAGACGATCACGTCCCCGGCACCGTACTCGCCGGATGGGATTACTCCCTCGAACTTCAGGTACTCGATCGGGTGATCCTCGACGTGCACGGCGAGGCGCTTAACCGTCGGGTCGAGCGTGGGGCCGTTCGGCACGGCCCAGCTGGCCAGCACGCCCTCGATTTCGAACCGCAGGTCATAGTGCCGCCGCCGGGCACGATGCCGTTGTACGACGAAACGTCTTTGGGACGGAACGGGCTCGGGACCGGGGCCGGTCGGGTCCGCACCCGCCGGCTCTGGGGTGCGAGCGAAATCGCGCTTCGCCTGATACTGGGCAAGCTTGGCGCCCGGCTTTTCCGGCTTCGCTGGCGTCGGGTGCTGGTCGCCCGCTTGCTTGCCTGCCTGCTTGCCGCTCCTGGAGGGCATACGGCCGATGCTGCCACCTCGCGGCCGCGCGGTGCCAGGGCGGGGCTGCAGGACCCGGCGAGGTGTGCCGGACTCCTTTAAACTCGCACTGTGGTCTTCAAGCAGGTCGGGAACGACAGGCCATATCCCGATCATGCCCGGACCGCGAAGGAGTGGGCCGAGATCCCACCCAGGCCGGTCCGGCTCAACCAGCTGATCACCACCAAGAGCGTGCTAGACCTGAACTCGGTGCTGGCAACTGACTCCACGTTCTACGGCGACCTGTTCCCCCACGTCATCCGCTGGCATGGTGAGCTGTACCTGGAGGACGGCCTGCACCGGGCGCTGCGGGCGGCACTGCAGCAGCGGTCGGTGCTGCACGTGCGGGTGCTTGACCTCGACTAGGCGGGACCGGTCCGGTCCCGTCCGGCGCAGCCGCAGCGGCGGTACGGTCGATGTCCGTGGCCGATTACGAACGCAGCCTGACCGTCGCCGCCCCGGTGTCGCGCGTGTGGCGTGCCTTCACCGATCCGGAAGACCTGCGGGCGTGGCACGGCACCGCGATCCAGTTCGAGGCCCGCGAGGCGGGCCGGGTGCTGTTCCGCGACGCCGGTTACCCGGAAGTCTCGGGCCGGGTGCGGCGGGTAGTGCCGGAACGGCTGCTGCACTGGGATGTCGACGGTGAGGACATTGCCATCGTCGAGGAATTCGCGCCAGCAGGAACCGGCACGACCGTAACGGTTCGTCAGCAAGGCCCGACGCTCCTGCCAGCACACGAGCGGCAGGCGTACACGCTTGGCTGGGACGAATCGCTCGCGGACATGGCCCTGCTCGTCGAGCACGGCGTGCGTTACTCGCGGCACATGTCACCCCGTTGCCAGTTCGGGGCCGAGGTCGAGTCCGGCGTCGCGGGGCTCACCGTCGTCTCGGTAACTTCCGGCTCAGGCGCGGCGCAGGCCGGCCTGCGGCCAGGCGACGTGCTCGTCCGGCTCGGCGGTGCGCCTCTGTTCAGCCGCAGTGACCTTGCCCTGCTTACTCGGGAGCATCCGCCCGGCAGCAGGCTGGAGGTCGCCTTCGTACGCTCCGGCCGGATGCTGACCGGCATCGCGACGCTTCACCCGCGGGCCTGACCCACGGGCGTGCCCGGCTGGCCCTGTAACTGAAGAACCACTGGGCGCGATTGCCGATTATGGGCCCGGTTGGTAGCGCAGCCGGGCCAGGAAGCTCAAATCAGGCCAAACGAGCGCAGGGGGTGGGCGTACGGCTCGGCGGCAGCGAGACGCTTGGCGTCGTCGCGCGGTGGCGGTGGAGGTGGGATTTGAACCCACGGATGGGTTGCCCCATCACACGCTTTCGAGGCGTGCGCCCTCGGCCACTAGGCGACTCCACCGCAGGAGAGCCTACCTGAAGCCAAGGGCGCGCTTCGCCCGGCGCGACCAGCTACCGGCGGCGCTCGAAGAACTCGCGCAGCAGCTTCGCACACTCAGTCTCCAGCACTCCGCTAACGACCTCGACCGGCTCGCCGAGCCGGGGGTCATGCAGCACGTCCCACACGGACCCGGCCGCGCCAGCTCGAGCGTCGCGAGCACCATAAACCAGCCTCGACAGTCGGCCGGCGAGTACGGCGCCCGCGCACATCGTGCACGGCTCGAGTGTCACCACCAACGTGCAGTCATTGAGCCGCCAGTTGCCGCGAGCCTGGCCAGCTGCGCGTATGGCCACCATCTCGGCGTGTGCCGTCGGGTCAGCCTCCGCCTCCCGGCCGTTATGGCCACGACCGATCACAACGCCGGCCCGGTCAAGTACGACCGCGCCGACCGGCACATCCTCACCGGACGCGCTGGCCAGCGCGAGAGCCTCGCGCATGGCGGGCTCGAAACTGGCCAGGTAGCCGGTCACTGGCCGGCCGCCTCAAGCGCCCAGTGCGGAATCAAGCGCTCGCTCCAGCGCCGGGCCGAAGCCCAGCCGCCTGGCGATGCTCGCCAGCACCTCGTCGGGGAAGAGATCCAGATTGCCCGACAGTGCCCCAAGATCCATCTCGTCGACCCCCAGGTCGGCGAAGATCGACATGTCCCCAACTGGAAGTACCTGATCGAGATCCTCGTCCTCAGGAACGGGAATATCCAGGTAGTCGAGCACCTGACGCGCCAGCGGCCAATCCACAGAGGCGGTGACATCAGAAAGGAATACGGAGACCTGGTTACCAACTACCCGAAGAGCGACAAAGAAGTCATCCCCCACGGCAGCGAGGCCGATGGCTCCGCCAATGCTGGGCTGATGCCGCAATGTCTGGATCAGGCCGTCCAGATTCTCGGTCAGCGCCGCAGGCAGGACATCGACTTCCCATACGTCATCTTCCCGGTAAACGACGACAGCAAAGTCGCTGGCGCTCATATCGGTCATCGACACCCCGCAGGCTGGTTTCCAGAGGGAAATGGTGTCAGACTCCGGCCTTCCGCGCATGGATCTGGCCGGACAGCGGGTACGCATCACCACAACACTGCGGTCGCCGTGACGGTGTCGCCCGCCATCACTGCGCCGCACCGGACTCATATGGTTCCTTGGGTTAGCGGTCATTGGTTGGCAAAATGCCCTGAGCTATGCTGAGCAGATCAGCAGCGTGCAGCCGAGCGTTTACTGCCGGTAACAAACAGCACCGAGCGGACTGAGGAGGTGAACAACGTGTTGCGGAAGGTCATCACATGGGCGATCGTTATTTTTGTCATCTATTACCTAGCCACTGACCCGAACGGTGCTGCCGGGTTCCTCAAGCACGCGCTACACGGCCTGCAGTCTGCTGGCAATTCGATGTCCAAATTCGTAAATAGGCTGTAGATCATGTCCCAGACAACCCCCACCGGCACCAAGGGACCGGTTGCCATCAACAGGTACCTGCTGCCTCGCGAGGTACAGGTTGCATCTGTACGGCAGCACCCTGCAGTGCTAATCCCGGCCAGCGCGGTGGCCCTGGCTGGCCTGCTGGTCGCCGGCTTGCTCACCGGCACCGTCGTGACCGGCCTGATGAGCGCCCTGATCTGGATCGCCTGGGCCTTCCTGCTGCTCCGGCTGATCTGGAAAATCTGCAACTGGGCCGTCGACTATTTCGTCGTCACCACCGAGCGGCTGCTGCTCGCCACCGGCTTCCTCACACGCAAAGTGGCAATGATGCCGCTGGGCAAGGTGCAGGACATGAGCTTCAGGCGGTCCTTTCCCGGTCGGCTGCTTGGTTACGGCGAGTTCATCGTCGAGTCGGCCAGCCAAGACCAGGCGCTACGGCAAATTGAATATATTCCGTATCCCGAGCAGCTTTACCTGCTGGTATGTGGGATGCTCTTCCCGACCAGTGCGGACGATGCTGAGGATGACAGCCACCTGCAGGACATCCCTCCTGACGACGGCCGGAACCCTCGAAGTCACCGCGAAGACCTGCCTGACGAGCGCTGGGACATCCCTGGCGGCGGGCAGGACTTCTCCGATGACGGCCTCTGACCTCCGCGCTGGGCCCCCTTCCCCGGGGTTCGTGCGGCTGGATGACATGTCAATGACGTCCGGCCGCACGAGCTTGTCTGGGCCCGCCCGGCGGGTCAGATCGTGACGAGGACGACCCCGATCCCGGCCAGCAACAGGCCCGCCCGCTGGGCTGCCCGCAGTCTTTCGCCCAGGGTCAGCTTGGCCAGCAGCACGGTTACGCCTGGATACAGCGAGGTCAGCACCACCGCCAGGCCGAACAGGCCGGCCCTGGTCGCGGCCACGTAGCAGATATTCGCGGTCGCGTCCAGGACCCCGGATCCGGCTGTAGCCAGGAGCAGCCGGGTGCTAGGCCCGCGGAGCAACGGCCTGGTCCTGGTCCCTGCGGCGGCGAGGAGAACGACCGCTAGCCCGGCGAGTCGGGCCGTCGCTACCGGCCACAGCGTCCCCGAATGGCCACCGTTCCGAAGAAACAAGAAGAAAAGCCCGAAGGCCGTGCCCGCCGCGAGGCCGTATCCGACCGCGCGGAGATTGATGCCACCTCCGCCAAGCTTCCTGCGGGGGGTGGCGCCTTCGCTTCGCCCGGTCGAGCTCACCAGGACGATCGCGACCAGGCACAGCAGTGCTCCGGCGTAGACCATCGCACTCGCGTGCTCGCCGTCGGCGAGCGCCACTGCAACCGGCAATACCGTCGACATCAGCGCCGAAACCGGTGCGACGACGCTCATGGGCCCCGCGGCGAGCCCGGAGTAAAAGACGATGAGGCCGACGCCGCCAACTGCGCCGCCTGCAATGCCCCACGCCAGCCCGGCCAGGCGGGCCGGCTGGGCCGACGCGAGGGTGGCGGTAAGAACGACAACCGCACCTGCGCCGGCCGACAGCGGCAAAACCGAAAGCACGCGCGCATGCCTGGTGGCCACTCCGCCGAGAAAATCGGCAGAGCCGTAGAGTAGCGCCGCCGCCAGGGCGAGGATGGTCGCCATCAGTGTTGACCCTCGGTCGGTCTGGAGTACTTTCTAGTTCATTATACTGACCGATGGTGAACGGCGTCCAGGATGTGAGGGCATGGCCGGGCAAACCGATGTGACGACGGCTGTCGCCAGAGCGCTGCAGGCGCTCCGGGCGGAGCGAGGCTGGTCGCTCGACCATCTGGCCGGTCGGGCAGGTGTCAGCAAGGGCGTGCTGGTTGCCATCGAGCAGGCCAAGTCCAACCCGAACCTGGCAACTCTCGCCCGCATCAGCGACGCGTTCGGAGTGCCCGTGACGCGACTGCT
>JASHUG010000099.1 GCA_030040155.1 Streptosporangiaceae bacterium
CCATCATTACCCGGGCGTCATGAACGGTCGTGGTCTCGTCCTTACCGAAGTCGGAGATGCCTGGCAGCATCGTCATGGCTTCCATCCGCCAGATCTGCTGCGACTTCAGCTGCGGATACAGCCTGGCCAGCTCGGCGTGCACGGCCTTCGCGGCCGTGATGGCGGTCCGGCTCATGTTCATGACGCCTTCGTGCGGAAGGTAGTAGTCGAAGACCATGATGTTGACCGAATACACCCGCACGCCGTCGGCGATGGCGTTCCGCAGCACTGATAGCCCGGCCGAACCCAGGCCGCTCGGCTCCACTGGCAGCGTGAACTGGATCTGCAACCGGATTCCGTGCCGGGCCGCCCACCGCTGCGCGATCACGATGGCCTCGTCGCGCCGGTTGATGCCGGCCGGGTAAGTCTCCGCGTTGGACTCCACGTCCATGTCCAGCCGGGTCACCCGCAGCGTCTGCACCACCTGCTCGTAGACGGCCGCGATCTTCTGGACGCTGGTGCACGAGTCGGCGATCTCGGTTCCGTGATCGTGCGAGCCGAATGTGTCAGCGCTGTATCCACCGAAGGAGGGGATTACGTTGCCGCCAAGCTTGCGCAGGTTCGCGATGTCGGCGTCGTAATAGGTCAGCGGCTGGCTAGCCGTGCTGTTCCAGTCCACCGCGCAGGACTTGGTTCCCTTGGACTGCAGGAACGCGATCGTCATGAACTTCGCGCCAGACGCCTTCGCCGTCGCCGTGATGCTGGGCGTGTCAGGAGCCAGGTAAGACTCGTAGTACGGGGCATACAGCCGGTACGGCAGGGGCCGGAGCCAGGACGAGTGGGGCAACGGTGCCGCCGACGCTGCAGCTGGCGCGCCGGCGAGCAGGGCGGCGGCCGCCGTGACAACCATAGCCAGCCGGAATCGAGGTTGCATTGCGTCTCCTGACAGCTCGCCCGGCTGACCGGACCGGTGGGCCACTACCAATGCCGATGCATGGTCAGAGTTAGCCTATTAGGAAGGTTTCCTAATATTCAGCCCAAACACTGCAACAACCCATGCTGACCGACGAGCCCAGCAGCTGGTAAGCCTGCATCCGCGGGGGACTCAGCTTGGTCCTGGCGCCGGAGTCGGTCGCGTTGGGGGACGACCGTGTACTTCGGGTCACGGGCTGATATCCGGCCCGCATAGAAGACGCCGAACCGGGTGAGCGCGGAGGATGCTACCAGGGCCGTGCCGGCGAGCGCGGCCGCGACCCGGTTCCGGCCGAGCGTCGCCGCAATGGAAAGCCCGCTGACGCCTAGGACCTCGGCTGCGGCCATGAGGTGCCCTGCCCGGCCGGACTGGTAGGCCTCGACGGTCCCGGCCCGGCGAACTCGCCGGATCAGCAGGTTCCTGGCGACGAGTTCGGCGCTGGCGCCGGCCACGGCCAGGTTCCGGGCGGGCCCGGCGTGCTCGGGCCGCACCAGGGCAAGGCCGAGGCCTCCGGCCGCGGTGGCGGCCGAGCTTACGAACAGATACGGCAGTTCCCGGTGCGCGTCATGCCAGGCGGGCACCGCGGTATCGGCCAGCAGGGCGGCCGTATAGGACGCCACGCCGGGACCGACCATGGCCGCCGCCGCGGTTGCGGCCCGTCCGATTCTTGGGACCCTGCCCGTCAGCGCTGAGGCCGCCGCCACGCCTGCGGCCGGTCCGTAGGCGGTGAGCAGCCAACTGCCGATGCTCATGGGCGAGGTGGGCTTGAACACCCGCAGCATGTTGATGAATCGGGCCGGGCGGCCCAGATCCTGCACCAGAGCCAGCGCGGACAAGCTGATCGCGCCCACCGCCGCGGTCTTGGCCGTGCGGGCCAGCTCGTGGCGGCCGGTCAGCTCCGCGCTGGCGGCGAGCAGGGAGGAGGCACCAGCCAGCCCGCCGAGGAACAGGTATCCGGGCACGTCCGGTACCCCCCACACCACCTCCTTGATTACTGGCCGGCCGTAGTAGGAAGTGAATTCGGCCGGCGGCACCATCGGTTGCTCTGCTCCGGCGGAGGAACGACCTCCGCGTCTGCGCCCGTTCCTGCGCAGATGCCCGTTCCCGCGGATCCGTTCGGCGTCCTGGTCACGGGCGGGCCCGTCCCCCGGTGCGCCGTGACTCATGACCGCTGCCCCAGCCCTGACAGGAGCGCGGCCGCGGCCAGCGCTGCGGCCGCGGTGGCAACGTGCCGCCACATCCGCGGCAGGTCGCGCGTGGTGACGACCGGGTCCGGGGGCAGGCCGTAGACCTCGGGCTCATCCAGGAGCAGGAAGAACGCGCCGGCGCCGCCGACGCCGTCGGCTGGGTCCTCGCCGTACAACCGGGCTTGCGGCGTGCCGGCGTCGTGGAGTTCACGCAGCCGGCCCTGAGCCCGCTCGCGCAATTCGTCCAGCGGGCCGAACTGGATCGACTCGGTCGGGCAGGCCTTCGCACAGGCCGGAGTCAGGCCGTCGCCGATCCGGTCGTAGCACAGCGTGCACTTGTGCGCGCCGCCATCGGTCTCACGCCGTCCGACGACACCGAACGGACACGCGGAGACGCAGTATCCGCAGCCGTTGCACACGTCGTCCTGGATGACGACGGTGCCGAACTCGCTCCGCATCAGCGCGCCGGTCGGGCAGACGTCCAGGCAGGCGGCCTCGGTGCAGTGCTTGCACACGTCGCTGGACATCAGCCACCGGGAGTCTCCTGCACGCACGATCTGCTCGATAAACGCGACGTGCCGCCAGGTGGAGGCGCTCAGGCTCCCGGTGTTGTCGTAGGACATGCCGGTCAGCTCAAGTCCGTCCTCGGGGACCTTGTTCCACTCCTTGCACGCGACCTCGCACGCCTTGCACCCGATGCACACCGACGTGTCGGTAAAGAACCCCATCCGGGGCGGATGATCGGCGTACCCGGAGCGCGCCGCCGGGTCGAGCCCGCCCGCCGCATCGGTCGGTCCGGCGGCGAAGGCGGGCGCCACGCGAGTACTCACACTCACTCCTCCGTTCCGGTCTGCGCGGTGATCCCGGCGCGTTGCTGGTACTCGCGGACGAGGTCGCGCAGCGCCGGGCCGCGCGGCCGGCGACCCGCGCGGATGTCGCAGGCCATGGCCTTGTCCTCCTGGATGTGCACGTTCGGGTCAAGAGACAGGTGAACCAGTTCGTTAGCGGCGTCGCCGGTCGTGAGTCCGTTCGGGCCCCAGTGCCAGGGCAGGCCGACCTGATGCACAACCCGGCCGCCGACCTGCAGGGGCCGCATGCGCTCGGTGACCAGCACGCGAGCCTCGATCGCGCTGCGCGCGGTGACGATCGTGGCCCAGCCGGCATGTTCGAGGCCGCGCTCTGCGGCCAGCTCCGGTGACACCTCGCAGAAGAACGCAGGCTGGAGCTCGGCCAGGTAGGGCAGGAAGCGCGACATCCCGCCGGCCGTGTGGTGCTCGGTCAGCCGGTACGTGGTGGTCACGTAGGGGAACACGTCAGATCCCGGCTCGGCGCCGCTCGGCTGGTAGCGGTTGTCGCGATGGGTGATGATCTCCCGGACCGGGTTGTGCTGCTGACCGTAGAGCAGGTTGACGAACGGGGACTCTTGCGGTTCGTAGTGAGCCGGAAGCGGCCCGTCGACCAGCCCGGCCGGGGCGAACAGCCACGCCTTGCCGTCGGCCTGCATGATGAACGCGTCGGTACCGGAAATCGCCTCGACCCCGGTGGCGTCTTCGGCAGGCCGGTAGTCCGGCGGCCGGTCGGCGATGAAATCGGGTACGTCGTGCCCGGTCCACTTGCCCTGCCCGGCATCCCACCAGACCAGGGCCTTGCGCTGGCTCCACGGACGGCCGTCCGGGTCGGCGGAGGCCCGGTTATACAGCACCCGCCGGTTTGCCGGCCAGGCCCAGCCCCACTCGTTCGCCACCCAGTTCTGCTCGGTGCCTGGCTTGCGGCGGGCGGCCTGATTCACGCCGCCGGCGTACACACCGCAGTAGATCCAGCATCCGCAGGCCGTTGAGCCGTCGGCATTGAGTTGCGTGTAAGAAGAGAGCGGCGTGCCGTCCGAGGACCACCCGTTGATCTCGGCCAGCACGACCTCCGCAGCGGGTTCGTCCAGCGGTCCCCTGACCGGGTAGTCCCAGGTGAGATCCAGCACCGGCCGGTTCCACTCATCGGCCGAGGCGACGCCTTCCGGCGGCGCCGATGCACCCCGTCCTGCCTCGGCCAGCTTCTGCCGGATGCGGCGGCCCAGGTGGAACATGAACCACAGGTCGCTGCGACTGTCGCCGGCCGGCTCGACCGCGGTGTGATGCCACTGCAGCATCCGCTGGGTGTTGGTGAAGCTGCCGTCCTTCTCGGTGTGCGCGGCCGCGGGCAGGAAGAACACCTCGGTCTTGATCTCCTCGGTGCGCAGCTCCCCGGTCTCGATCTCGGGACCGTTCTGCCACCAGGTCGCGCTTTCGATCAGCGAGAAGTCGCGGACGACCAGCCAGTCCAGGCTGGCCATGCCCAGCCGCTGCATGCGGGCGTTCGCGGAGCCGACGGCCGGGTTCTGGCCGAGCAAGAAATACCCCGTGCATCTGCCGTTCAGCTGCTCGAGGACGGTCTCGTAGGTGCTGTGGCTGCCGGTCAGCCTGGGCAGGTAGCCATAGCAGAAATCGTTGTCTTGTGTCGCAGCGTCGCCCCAGTAGGCCTTGAGCAGGCTGACCATATAGTCCCTGGTGTTCGCCCAGAAGCCCTTCTCGACGGTCTCGGCGGCAATGTAGGCGTCGAGGTTGTCGTTGCCGTACTGGTGCGGCATCGGCAGGTAGCCGGGCAGCATGTCGAACAGGGTCGGGATGTCGGTCGAGCCCTGGATCGACGCGTGGCCGCGCAGCGCCATGATGCCGCCGCCCGGTCGTCCCATGTTGCCCAGCAGTGCCTGCAGGATCGCCGCAGTGCGGATGTACTGCACTCCGACGGTGTGCTGGGTCCAGCCCAGGCTGTACACGAACGCCGTCGTACGGTCCGGGCCTGAGTTCTCGGTCACCAGCTCGCAGACCTGCCGCAGCAGCTGCTCTGGCACGCCGGCGACCTCCGCGACCACCTGCGGCGTGTACCGGGCGAAGTGGCGCTTCAAAATCTGGAGCACGCAACGGGGATGCTGCAGCGTCGGGTCGGTGTGCGGTCTCGGCTCAGCCTTGGCGCCGCCTGAACCCTGCGCCTCGCCGCGGCCCGAGCGGCGTACCTGGAGCAACTGAGCCCCGGTCAGGTCGGGGCTGCGCTCGCCGGCCGCCGGGCGGACCGCGTCACTCTCGTACCGCCAGCTGTCCCACTCGTACACCCGGCGCTCGCGGTCGAGCCCGGAGAACACGCCGTCCAGGTCCTCGGTGTCGGCGTACTCGTCAGTCAAGATCGTGGCCGCATTGGTGTAGGCCAGCATGTAGTCGCGGAAGTATTTCTCGTTGGTCAGGACGTAGTTGATGATCCCGCCCACGAACGCGATATCGGCCCCGGCCCTGATGGGCACGTGAACGTCCGCGTGCGCGCTGGTACGCGTGAACCGCGGGTCTACGTGAATGATCTTGGCGCCGCGCTTCTTGGCCTCCATCACCCACTGGAATCCGACGGGATGCGCCTCGGCCATGTTCGAGCCCTCAATGAGAATGCAGTCCGAGTTCGCCAGGTCCTGCTGGAAATTGGTGGCGCCGCCGCGGCCGAAGCTAGTCCCCAGACCGGGGACGGTGGCGGAGTGTCATATGCGGGCCTGGTTCTCGACCTGGACAGCGCCCAGTGCGGTAAACAGCTTCTTCAGCAGGTAGTTCTCTTCGTTGTCCAGCGTTGCGCCGCCCAGGCTGGCGAAGCCGAGAGTGCGCCGCGTCTTCTTGCCGTCGACCTCCTGCTGCCAGCCGCGCCGACGGGATTCGATCACCCGGTCGGCGATCATGTCCATCGCCTTGTCGAGGTCGAGGTCCTCCCAGTCCGTTCCGTAGGCGCGCCGGTACTTGACCTTGTACTCCCTCGCATCCCCGGTTGTGAGCTGCAGGGACGCTGAGCCCTTGGGGCAGAGCCTGCCCCGGCTCACCGGGGAGTCCGGGTCGCCCTCGATCTGGATGACCTTCTCGTTGGAGACGTAGACGTTCTGTCCGCAGCCGACCGCGCAGTACGGGCAGACCGACTTGGCGACCCGGTCGACGTTCTTGATGCGCGGCTCGAGCCTGTCCGTAACCGCACTCCTGGTCGCTTTTCCCCTGGCCAGCTTGTCGTCGCCGGTCAGCTGCCGGTAGACCGGCCACCCAATCCATGCGCGATCCGACATCTCGTCCCCCCGCTAGCCCTGCGGCCAGCTGCCCCCGCCGGCTCCCCGGGCCAGCCGATGTTCGGAGATCTTACGCGTGCGGCCACCAGGGAACCGCGGGCCCTGGCCGCGTCAGCTAGCCGGTATCACGCCACGGGCAGCGCCGGGTGTCTCCCGCTCTAGCTGCGCAAACTCACTCGATCGCACCGTGATCACGGCAGCCGGACTGCCCGGCCTCAGCCCTTGGCCGGCGCCGCAGGTCCGCAACGGCAAGACACTGCTTTGAAGGTTTTACTGCCGCATTCCCTAGACCAGCAGGCTCCGTGACGTTGACCAGCCCCGACTAAGGCGCAGCACTCAGGCGTTCCAGGCGGCCGCGGAGCGCCGCGGCGGCATGCGGGTCGCCGAGGTCCTCGGCGATGGCTAGTCCCTGACGCCAGGACCGCAGCGCCGCAGTGATGTGGCCAGCGCTGTCGGAAAGGTCACCGAGGTCACGGAGGGTCTCGGCCTCACCATGGCGGTCACCGGCTTGCCGGCGGATGGCAAGCGCCTCGCTGTAACAGCGCCGCGCCCTGCCGGGCTGCGACTTCGCGCGGTAGGTCGCAGCCAGGCCGCTCAGGGCTATGCCTTCCGCATGCCGGTAGCCGATTTCGCGGGTGACGGCCAGCGCCCGCAGGGAGCACGCGAGCGCCTCATCGGGCTGCTCAAGTTGCGAATGGGTCTGTGCCAGGTTGATCAGCGCAAGACATTCGACGTACCGGTTCTCTGCGGCGCGGGATGTCGCGAGAACCTGCTCGAAGCAGTCGAGGGCAAGGTCGAGCCTGCGCAGATCCAGGTAGGTACAGCCCAGGTTGGTCATAGAGTTGGCGCTCTCGCCCCACTGGTCGCCGATTTCATGGCGGATGGTGCGCGCTTCCAGGTAGCTGGCGAGAGCGTCCTGTGGCCTGCCGATACCGGAGGACGCGTGACCGAGGCAGTCCAGCGCCCAGGCCTGGCCGCTGCGGTCGCCCGCGCGGCGGGCGGCGGCGACCCCGATAGTTGCACAGTCGAGCCAGACCGCCCATGGCTTGCGCACGTCGAAGAAGCCCCGGAGGGCGACCGGGAGCTTCCACGCGATGTCGTGGTGGCCGGCCTCCGCGGCCAGCCGCACCGCAGCAGCGAGGTTGGCTTGTTCGGCGTCGCACCAGTTCAGGGCCTGCTCATAGCAAGTCCAGTCGAGGGGCTCACAGCCTGCCGGGGCAGGTCCGATGGGAGCGTGCCGGCGTCCGGGCACGAGTAGCTCATCGGCCCGGTCGGCGGTGTGCAGATACCACGCGAGGATCCTGCGGAGTGCCGATCCGCGGCTGTCCGGGCGTTCATCCTCGCGTACCCGCTCCGCGGCATAGGCGTGCAGCAGGTCGTGAAGCCGGTAACGACCAGGGCTGGCCTCTTCGATCAGGTGCACGGCAGCCAGGAGTTCGAGCAGGCGCCCGGCCTCGGCCTCACTGGCAGCAGCGAGGGTTGCGGCGGCGGGCACGCTGATATCCGGCCCGGTGTGCAAACCCAGGAGGCGGAACATTCGCGCCCCATCGGGTGCCAGGGCCTTGTAGGACCACGAGAAGACCGCCCGCACCTCGGTGACGTCTTCGCCGACGTCCAGAATGTCGAGGCGAGCGTGCGCGTTGGCGAGCTGGCCTGCCAGGTCGGCCAGCGCCATGCGCGGACGGCAGGCGGCGCGATCCGCGGCGACGCGCAAGGCCAGTGGTAGCAGGCCGCACCGTGCCGCGATGTCGGCTGCCGCTTGCTGCTCGGCGCTCACCCGTTTGTGGCCCAGGATCTTGCCAAGCAGCGAGACGGCATCGTCCGAAGGCAGCGGTCCGAGGGTGATACGCGTGGCGCCGTCACGGGCGGTCAGTCCGGAAAGGCGGCTGCGGCTGGTGACCAGGACCAGGGAGCCAGGCGCGCCGGGCAACAGCGGCCGTACCTGCGCGGCGTCGGCCGCGTTGTCGAGGACGATCAGCACGCGTCGTTCGGCCAGCAGCGACCGGTACATCGCGGCCTGCTCGTCGACATCGGAGGGAATGGCCGAGGGGTCAATGCCCAGCGCGCGCAGGAAGCCGGGGAGCGCTTCGGCGGCGGCCATCGGCGGCTGACGGGGCCCGAAACCGCGCAGGTCCGCGTGGAGCTGGCCATCCGCAAATGCCGGCGCGAGTCGCCGTCCCGCGTGGATTGCGAAAGCGGTCTTGCCGACTCCGGCTGCGCCGTCGATCACGCAGATCAGCGCCGCGTCGGCGGCCTGCTCCGCAAGGGCCGTCAGCTCGCCGGACTCCAGCTCTCGGCCAACGAACGCCGCGGGATCTCGCGGGAGCTGTCGCGGCGGGTCGGCCGGCGCGGCGCCCCCGGACATGAGCAAGCCGCGGGATAGGGCCGGAATCTCCTGGCGCAGCACCCGCTCGTGTGCCTGCGTAAGCACTGCTGCCGGGCGGACCCCGAGTTGCTCATCCAGCCGCCTCAGCAGCTGGTCGTAGATGGACAGGGCGGCCGCCTGCTGCCCGGTTCCGGCCAGCGCGATCATCAGCCAGGCATGCGCTCGCTCGTCGAGCGGATCTCGCTCCGCTAGCGCCTGCAGGTGCGGCAGC
>JASHUG010000100.1 GCA_030040155.1 Streptosporangiaceae bacterium
CGCGGAAGCCCTGCTCCCACGGACCGCGCCGCTGCTCGCCCTGGGTCGTGGCCTTCACGTACCTCTTGGCCTGCCTGAATGCATTCTCCGCGAACTTGAAAACGTCGGACAGCCCAGCCTCGAAGTCGCCCCACCCGCACGCTGCTCCTGCCGCCATGGCTAGTCCTGACTCTCTCGCGATACCATCTCGATATATCGACAGCCTACGTCGCTTCATCAGCGGCAACAAGTCATATCTCGACTAAATGCCCCGGCTGCCTACGCATTTCCTCTCACGGCGTAATGCGCTAGGTTCGCGGGTTCTGCTGGCGTCGCGAAGTGGCAAACCATCTGATTTCGCGCTGGGCGCATCCGGCTGTGTGCCGGAGGTGTCGCTATCACAGCACCAATGTTCCCCATCCAGTGCGGGGAGAGCCAACTTGCGAGAATTGTTCGGTTCCGGTCGCCGGAACGGCGCCGCCGCGCGATCGGTGCGGCGCTCCAGACGCGCTGTGACACTGTTCCGTGCAGCAGCCGCAGAGGCAGCGAGTTGGCGGTGCGCGCACACAGAGTGTGGGCAAGATCCGAGCTAATGACGCAGCCAGAGCCCGAGCGCAAGCCGGGGAACGCAGCCGAGCCGGACCGCGGGGGCCGACCGGGCGAGACACCGCACGAAACCGGCGCGGGTGAGGCTGGCGCGGGTCAGGGCGGCGCGCAGGCGGCCATGCCGCCCATGCCAAGACCTGGTCGGCGCGGCATGGACCCATGGCAGATATGGCTGCACCGGGCCGAGGAGCTTGCGTCCGGTCATGTGCCTGACGTCCCGCTTCCCGCGTGGCTCCGCAAGACACGCGGCGAGGCCCGGTGGCCGATAACCATCTCGGTGGCGGTTGCGATCGTCCTGCAGATCCTCCTGCCGCCGAAGTTCACCGAACCTCTGCCCGGCTTCTTGTTGCCGGCGCTGGAAGGGGTACTGCTAGTCGGGCTCACGGTCGCGGACCCACTTCGGGTCGAGCGCGCCGGGATGGCCATGCGCGCGGCGTCGATCGTGATGATCTTCCTGGTGACGCTGGCCAACGCGGTCTCGGCGGTGCTACTGGTCCGGGCGATCCTCGACGGCCGGGCGGGGAGTTCGGCGACGCCGCTGTTCGCCACCGGCGCCTCGGTCTGGGGTACCAACGTGATCGCGTTCGGGCTGTGGTACTGGGAGTTCGACCGGGGCGGGCCGATCCGCCGCACTGCGGGCATCCGACGCTTCCCGGACCTGATGTTCCCGCAGATGGCGTCGCCTTTCCTCGCGCCGCGTGACTGGGAACCGCACTTTGTCGACTACCTCTACTTGTCGTTCACGAACGCGACCGCATTCAGCCCGACCGACGTCATGCCGCTGTCGAGGTGGGCGAAGCTCACGATGCTGGTCCAGTCCGCTGTATCCCTTGCCATCGGCGCCCTGGTGATCGCGCGCGCGGTGAACATCCTCAGGACCTGAGCACGGCAAGGACACCGGGATAAGTCGCGGTGAGCGGGGAACAGGCCGTCTGAGGGGCCGGAACTTCCCTGCGGGTGAAAGCGCGTCCGGCGGCTTGACGGAAAGAAGAGTGAGGATGGGAAAACTGTTCCTAGTCGGCGTGGTCGCGGGAGTCGCTTTCCTCGTTGCCAGCCAGCGACAAGACATCGGCCGTTATCTGAAGATCAAGCAGATGTCGGTCGGCCAGGGTCACCCCGAGTACGTGCCCGCCGAAGGGACGCGGGAGTACCCGGCGCCGGGGCGGGGAGCGCAGGACGGTACGGGTGACTTCGACTCGGCCCGGCGCGGCGGTCCGGCTCTGGCACTGCCCTAGCGGGTCGGCCGGCCGGCCATGCGGCTGCCATCCGAGCGCGGTCTGCCGATGGCCTGCTGATAAGGCCAAGGAGCAATGCGCCCCGGACGAGTCAGGGTAGGTCGACGGCCAAGCCCGCGGCGGCCACGGCAACCTCGCCTGCATAGTGGTCCGCAGCGTCGGCCCGCGCGGCGTCGTGGTCGGTGCCCGGCCATAGATGGGTCAGCAGCAGACGCTGTGCACCGGCCGCCGTGGCCTGCCGGCCTGCGTCCCGCGCGCTGGACAGGTACCCGCGCGAGTCCTCGGGCACGTGGCCCACGAATGTGGCCTCGGCTACCAGCAGATCGGCGTCTTTGCCCAGCTCCGAGATGTCCTCGCTCGGCCCGGTGTCACCGGTGTAGGCGATGACGAGGTCATCCGCGGTCAGCCGGAGGCCCGCGTTGGGCAGCCAGTGCGGCAGCAGCCAGGTCTGGCAGCCGAACGGGCCGATGCGCAGTGCACTGCCGGGGGTGAACTCGTTCAGTAGATACGCATCGGCGAGCATCCCCGGCCGGTCGAGCGCGAGCACCGCGTCGAGAGCGGCCGGGACCGTATACACGGGCAGCGGCGCGGCCGGGTAGTCGCCCAGGGCGCGCGCCCTCAGCAGAGGATTAAGGTCGGCGCAGTGATCGGGGTGCCCGTGACTGATGAATACGGCGTCAAGCTCGTGCGCTGCCATGCGCTCGAGCAGCCGCGGGATCGTGGCGTAGCCACAGTCAATGAGCAGCCGGAATCCGTCGTGCTCGACCAGGAAGCCGCTGCAGGCCTGCCCGGCAGCAGGCCATGCCCCGCATCCCCCGAGAACCGTGAGCCGCACGCACATGACTTTAGCGGCGGGCTCGGGTGCTACCTGTCGGTGCCTGCCGCCAGTGGGTCGCGTCGGCGCGGTCGGCCTGTTCCCGCTAGCGGGGGTTGCGGCGGGTGCGGCGGACCTGCGTCCGGCGCGGACTGCTCATGTCGCGCCGGGCTGCCCGCGCGGGGGCGGCTGGCCGGGTTATCGGATCGGACTCCGGCGCCGGTATCTCGGAGTCGGCCGGCAATTCCTCCGACAGCCGGGTCGGCCAGTCCTCATCGGCCAGGCCGCCTGTCACCAGCACGTCGCGCCAGTCCCGCTCGAGCCTGCGCAACTGCTGCTCGAAGCGGTTCCACTTGCCGCCGGCGCCGAGGACCAGCGCGGCCTGGAGCCGCTCGCTGGAGTCGTCCGGCCTCAGCGCGGTCAGTCGCCTGATGACCTCATCATCGACACCGCGGTTGAAATCGCGGCGGATCCGCCGGATCAGCCGCTCGCTCGGTGCAGTCACGGTCGCACCCCCTGCTGCACTGTTGGGTACGAACTCCAGTGTTCGGCTGGCTCACCGGGAGTCAACCCCCCGTGTAGTCGGGGAGCGTGGTTCTGCCATCTCGGCGGGACCATCCGGCGAGTCCTCGCGATAACGTCTCGTCGTGACCAAGTCCCGGTTCGTCGTGCAGCTGCACGATGCGACGCGACTGCACTATGACCTTCGCATCCAGGTCGGCGGGGTCTTGCGCTCGTGGGCGGTGCCCAAGGGTCCGTCCATGGACTCCTCGGTCCGGCGGCTGGCGGTGCCGGTCGAGGATCACGAGTTGTCCGCGGGCGAGTTCGAGGGCGTGCATGAAGGCTCGGTGCGCGGCAGTGGCGCGGTAATCATCTGGGACGAAGGCGGCGCCGAGATCCTCCGCGATGAACCTGACCACATGTCGGCGATCCTGCACGGACGGAAGCTGGAGGGCGGCTTCGCGCTGACTCGCACCGGAGCGCGCCGGTGGGTTCTGGTGAAGGTACGGGATGAGTTCTCGCGGCCAGGCTCCGATATCACCGCCGAGCGGCCTGAGAGCGTACGGAGCGGCCGGACGTGGGAGGAGCTGGTTCGCTAGCCAAGCTGCTGCCGCGTTTTATCGTCGGCAAGGAACTCTGCGTCGGCCAGTTCGGCGATCACCTGCGCGTGGCAGGGTAGCGGGACGCACCAGCAGCCGAGCCGGCGCCCGCGCAGATCCGGCAGCAGTGCCAGCAGGTCGGGACGGCCGAGGATGTAGTCGCGATAGGCGGCTACGACCTCCTCGCGGCTCCCGTCCGGGCCGGGCCGGAACGGGTTGGCCAGCGGCGACGACGCCAGATGCCAGCCGCCTCGGTGCATGGCCCGGCCAACGTAGACAACGTCGGCAAAGTCGGAGTCATCCCTGTGGCCCTTGAGGTTCACGACAGTAGTAGCGGTCACGGCTTCATTCTGCTGCGGCGAACGATTAACGGCCCCGGCCGGTGCTACTCCCGCCGTCGCACGGGAACACGGTGCCGGTCGTCCAGCGTGCCTCGTCGCTGAGGAGGAATAGGGCGGCTCGCGCCATGTCATCGGGATGGGCAATGTAGTTGAGCGGCGCGTGCGCCGCCATCATGGCCCGCATTTCCTCGGTGTGCATCCAGCGGTCGAACATCTCCGACCTGGTCGGGCCGGGTGCGATCGCATTGATCCGGATGCCGTACCTGGCGTAGTCGAGGGCTGCGCACCTGATCAAGCCGGCCAGGGCCCATTTGCTGGCCGCGTAGTCGGAGTTGTTCGGCCCGCCGATGAGACCGCCGATGGATGAGGTCACGACGACCGAGCCGCCGTTCTCCATCATGTGCGGGATCTGGTACTTGAGGCAGAGGAACGGCCCGCGCAGGTTCGTGGCGATGACGGAGTCGAACTTCGCGGCGCTAATCTCGTGCAGCGGCCGCTGACTGCCGCCCTCCCCGGCATTGTTGAACGCTGCGTCGAGGCGTCCGAATGCTCGCACCGTGCCATCGACGGCGGCCTCGACCGACGCCTCGTCGGTCACGTCACAGCTGACTGCGAGCGCCTCATGGCCGGCCGCGCGAAGCTCACCGACCAGGTCGTCGAGCCTGTCCTTCCGCCGCGCGGCCGCCGCCACCAGCGCTCCCTCGGCGGCGAAGCGCCTGGCCGCGGCGGCGCCGATCCCGCTGGAGGCGCCGGTTACGAACACCACCCGGCCGGCGAGCCGGTCGGCCGTGAACGTCAGCGGGGCCGGATTGGCGTACGTCATCTCGGTGCGCTCCTCCCGTATGGTTGACAATGTCAACCATACGGCGACGTGGTTGACACCGTCAACTTCGCACTCCGCGAAGCGCTGAGTCCCTCAGGTTCGGCGTATGACGGCCAGCCATGCCTGCGCCGGCGTGTCCATGAGGTCGCGCAAGACCTCGAAACTGTCGGCCGTGATCGACTCGATGGCCCAGCCGTCGCTGAAGGCGGCCCGTAGCTCGTCTTGACTTACGCGGCGGGGACCGAAGTCACCCGGCTGGCGATCGCTGAAACATACGAGATACAGGTAGCCGCCCGGCTTGGCCGCGGCCGCCAGGCTCGCGACGTAGCGGGCGCGGTCTTCGTCGTTGAAGATGTGGAACAGCCCGCTGTCGATCAGGGTGTCGAACTGCGACCCGAGTGCGCCCAGGTTCAGGACGTCGCCGACCTCGAAGCGCGCTCTCACGCCGCGCTCGGCCGCCTTAGCGCGAGCGCGCTCGATCGCGGTCGCAGAGAGGTCGATGCCCATCGCGTCGCCGGCGCCATGGGTTGCCGCCAGCAAGACCTGCTCACCGGTGCCGCAGCCGGCATCGAGTACCCGGCCAGACAGCTTGCCGTCCTCAGCCAGCCGGGCGAACACCGGCTGCGGGCGACCGATGTCCCAGGGAGCGGGCGTCGCTCCGGTGTAGGCGTCGTCCCATGTCGGCGTCGTCACTTAGGTGATGTTAATGCGTGGGACCGGTCGTTGTCTCGACCAAGGCCCCTGCCATCGGTGATCTTCGCAATCGCCGCGCCTCCTGATATACCGGAACTATGACCGGAGAAGGTACAGCCGCACAGATGCGGAGCGCGGCCGTGGCGCTGCTCAGCACGCTCACCGATGAGCAGCGGGCCCAGGCGGCGCTCCCATTCGGCGACGATGCGGCTCGGCGGTGGCTGGAGTACCGACCGAATCCGAGGCCGGGCGCATGCCTGGCCCTGATGAGCCTGGCTGGTCGCAAGGCCGCGCACCGCTTGCTCTCGACCGCGCTGAGCGATCGCGGCTACGCACAGGCGATGATCATCCTCGCGCTCGAGGAGACTCTCGATCGTCTGGAGCAGGGCTACCCGGGTCGACATAGCGGTGACTACTGGGTCTGCGTGTTCGGCGAGCCGCTCGGTGATCGCGTCTGGTCATGGCGCTTTGAGGGCCATCACCTGTCGGTCAGCATGACCGTCGCAGGCGAGGATGTCTCGGCCGCGCCGGTCTTCATGGGCGCCAACCCGGCGTGCGTCTCTTACGCCGGGCGCCCCGTATCCCGGCCACTCGCGCCGGAAGAGGACATCGCACGGGAACTGCTCGACGCGCTCGGCCCCGCCGGCCGGGCCGCCGCGGTTGTGGCCGATCAGGCTCCGGCTGACATCCGTACGAGCGTGAGGCCGGACGCCGGGCCTCCGCTGGAGCCACCCGGAATCTCCGTCGCCCGGCTGGGCCCGACCTCGGCGGCGCTGCTCCACCAACTCGTGGCTGTGTACCTGGACCGGCTGCCGGCCGAACTCGCCGCCAGGGAGGCCGAGCGGGTCGCGCGCGGCGAACTGCACTTCGCGTGGGAGGGGCCGCTGCAGCCGGGCATGGGGCACTACTACCGGGTGCAAGGCGACGACCTGCTCATCGAGTACGACAACACCCAGCACGACGGCAACCACGCACACACAGTGCTACGTCGGCCGCGAGGCGATTTCGGTGCCGACGTGCTCGCCGCGCACTATCGCCAGGCGCACGTCGCCGCGACCTAGCAGGCCGCTAGCAAATCCTCTCGATTGCTACCAAGATGTGGGCACGAAGCGGTATGCCTTCCGTAGGGCTGGTGGGTTGTGCCCGCGCTCGGCCGGGCTGTCACAAGGGAGCTACGAATGCGCCGTATCGGGATCGGACTGCTTGGGGCCTCGGTGGCCGTAGGCCTCGCCGCGACGTCACTGGCGGCGAGTCCGGCGCTGGCCGGCGGATCCAGGGCAGGTGATGCCGCCCGCGCGGGCGCGACTCTTGCGCACGCACCGAGCCGCATGCGGCTCGTTCCGCCGAACATCCTCGGGGTAAGGCGTCTGGCTCCGGTGGCCGACAGCAGGCCAAGCGGGCTGCCATCGAGGGCGACGCAGATCCGGGTTCTCACGGCCGTCCTGAAGCGCATCGCCGAGCATCCCGCACTGCAGGGGGACGACGTGGGCCTCGGCGGCTCCGACGTGGATGACTACAACCTC
Organism: Streptosporangiaceae bacterium; assembly: GCA_030040155.1. GTDB lineage: Bacteria > Actinomycetota > Actinomycetes > Streptosporangiales > Streptosporangiaceae > JAJYUU01. Next base: position 7,115 of record JASHUG010000100.1, read on the forward strand.
GGTGCCCTCTGGAAGCGCGGTATCGATGGCGCCGGGACGACTGTCGCGGTCATCGAAGGCTGGAACTATCCGGGGATCAGCCAGTTCATGGCGTCATTTGACAAGGCGTACGGCCTGCCGAACCCGGCGATCAAGACCATCTACCCGACCGGCAAGCTCCCGAAGAACTGCCCGCCCGGCATGGTGGCGCTCGGCAGTTACGGGTCATGCCAGGCATGGCAAAGCGAGCTGGTGCTGGATGTCGCTTCCGTGCACTTTGCTGCGCCCTACGCCAAGATCGTCATCTCCGCGACCCCCGCGGACACCGAGATCACCGACGACGCGGCGAGCCAGGTGGCGCCACCGGAGATGATGAAGGCGGTCGAGTACATCGCCCGCTATCACGTGGCGAACGTGATCTCGATCAGCGACGGGACTGGCGAGTCGAGCTACAGCCACGGCCGGCCCGAGATCCTGGCCCAGGACCCGGGAGAGCTGGCGGCCGCGGCGGCTGGCATTCCGCTGCTGGTCGCCACCGGCGACTGCGGCGTCGTGCAGAACCTGCCCGCCGCGAACGGACAGTGCGAGGACGTGACGCACTACCGGGACACCGCCACCTGGGACGACTCGCCCTGGGTGACTGCTGTCGGCGGGACCACCCCGAACCTGAGCGCCACCGGTAAGAGGCTCGGCCCTGACCCGCTCTGGAACGAGCAACCGTACTCGTCTGCGGCCGGATTCTCCAAGGTGTTCCGCCGCCCCGCATACCAGAACGACGTCGCTCACATCACGCACAGCGACTGGCGCTCGGTGCCGGACCTAGTGATGGACGCACGCAACGGGACGTCCGAGGCCTCGCCGCTGCTCGCGGGCGTGCTCGCGCTGGCCACTCAGGTCAACCAGGGGAAGAACATCGGGCCGATCAACCCGGCCGTGTACTCGATCCTCGGCCCGGCCGGCAAGCGCGATGGGATCGTCGACGTGGTCAAGGGGAACGACTCGTCGGTGCTGCCCAACGGCAAGGTGGTACGGGGCTTTTCGGCTAAGAAGGGCTTCGACATAGCGAGCGGATGGGGCACGATCAATGCCGCCTTGTTCGTACCGAGCCTGGTCGCCGCCACGAGGTCCCTAGGCGAAGAGAGCGCGGCACGAGACTTGGCCATGCGTGAGCTGATCGGGCTGGAGCACCAGATCCGTTTGTCCTCGCAACGAGTTAGCGCGACCGGCTCGATCACGATGACGGCGTCTGGCTTCTTGCCTGAGCACCCCGTACGGCTTTACGTCGACAACCACTTCGTCGTGAAGCTCAAGGCCAACAGCAGCGGAACCGTGAGCTTCGTGATCGAGCCGAGCTCGCTCCATCTAGCGGCCGGCCGACACGCGATCACGCTGACGAGCATGTTGCTGACGGAGACCACCTCGTTCCGTTCTGAATGAGGCTGTCCTGGCTAGTGCCCGTACTGTGTCGCAGGTGGAGACGAAGCTGACCATCGTGGTGCGGGCGGACCTGGGCATGGGCCGTGGCAAGATCGCCGCGCAGGCCGCCCACGCCGCTGTCAGCGCGGCGCTGGCTTCGCTCGGTACCGCCGACTTCCGGGCATGGCTGCGCGATGGCCAGCCCAAGGTCGTGCTGCGCGCGAGCAGTGCGGAGCAGCTGGACTCGCTGGTTGCGCTGGCGAGTGCCGAAGGACTGCCGGTTCAGGTCATACACGACGCGGGCCGGACGCAAGTCGCCGAGGGCACGCCGACGTGCGGTGCCATCGGCCCAGCCGAGGCTAGCCGCATTGACGCCATCACGGGCGAGCTGCCGCTGCTGTAAGCCCGCTAATCCTCGTCCGGGTGGTAGGGTCGCACCTCGATCATCCCGAACCTGGCGACCGGATGGCGTGACGCGATCTGAATCGCTTCCTCCATGCCCGAGCACTCGATCAGGTCGAAGCCGACGATGAACTCCTTGGTCTCGGCAAAGGGGCCGTCGGTGAGCACAAGCTCGCCCCTGCGCCTGCGCACGGTGACGGCATCCTTTGGCGACGCGAGCTGCGCGCCGAGCAGTCTGCTCTTGCGGTTCTCCTCCAGCCAGGTCTCGATGTCGGGGCCGTCCTCCAGCGGCTCGCTGCTTGCTTCCCCGGATGTAGCCTCCATGCAGACCAGCAGCAGGTACTTCATGTTCGCTCCTTAGCTCGTAAGTTAAGTCCACCTGGCCGACGAACCGGAGTTGCCTGGCTGGACACTTTGTGACTTGAGTTTCTCCCGGGGTAGTTGTCAACGGTGAGGGCCCGGACCTGACGTGGGCTGCCGCCTTGGCTGACTGACCTGCGGATTCTAGATCTGGTGAGCCTTAAACCGCGCGCTTATCCCACGGTCAGGCACTGCTCGTCTGGCTGCGGCCGACGAGTTCGTCCGTCCCTCCGCCGGGCTCGTCCGTCCGTCCGCCGGGCTCGGCGAACCACTCCGTCCCGCAGGCGATCCGGAATACCGGCAGGGGAGACCTGACCAGCGCACGGAACAATCTGGCCAGTCTGCCGCGGCCGGACAAAGCCGTCTGGTGCGCGGCCAGCGCCGCTTGCTTCTGCGCAGCATGGCGGCGGACGTCAACCCGGTGCGTGATTGCGGACTGTGGCATCCCGTACCCGCGCATGTCGCCGAGACGATGGCGAGTCACCAGACGAAGCAGGAGCAGCAGACGGGCGAAGCGAGCTACCAGCTCGCGGGGTACCGTCGCCTCCACGACTCGCACTCTGGCGAGCTGGGCCGCCCGCGCGCCGACTAGGTGTACCCGGACGTGGTCGCGATGGCCATAGCCGCCCTGGGCGTCGTAGCTGAGCAGCAGGTCGGCGTGCTCGCCTGTCAGCAACTTGGCGAGCATCCCTGCGGCCTCCTCAACGTCCGCCCGCGCGAATCGGGTGCGGCCGGGCGGATCATCGAACAGGACCGGTCCGTGCCCGCTGTCGGCGTAGCCGAGACTCACCACCTTCGCGGCGCCGAGGATCGCCGCGCTCGCCCGCAACTCCTCAAGCCGCCGGCCTCGGTGCTGGCCGGGCCAGATCTCACCGTCGGTGGCGACAACGATGATTACCCGATGGCCATCGGCTGCGAGAGAGGCGATCGTGCCACCGGTCAGGAGCACCTCATCGTCCGGGTGAGCATGAAACGCAACGATGATCGCCATGCGCGCCAGCCTAACGGCGAAAGCCGCTTGTGCAGGGGTGACGCGGTCCCCCGGCGGCGCTGCCAGCCTGATCCGGCACTAGGCTGGCCGACTCGGGACGCGGACTGCTTGTGGATCGTCGCAGCTCACAGAGCCGCAATGGCCTCGATCTCGACGCGGAATTCCGGACTCACCAAGCGGCTCACTTGGACCAGGGAGCTGGCGGGCGGCCGATCCAAGGCAACGAACTCGTCGCGCACCTCGCGGAAAGCTTGCAGGTCGGCCATGTCAGTGAGGAACACTGTCAGCTTCACTACCTGATCCATGGTGGCGCCGGCGGCGGCCAGCGCGGCCGCGAGGTTGCGGAACACCTGCCGGAGTTGGGCCCGTGCGTCACCCCGGCCGACCAGTCGCCCTTCCTCGTCGAGCGGTACCTGGCCTGAGATGACGAGCGTGGGCCCGCCGAACGCGACGGCGTGACTGTATCCGTTGGCGGGCGGCATCCCGGCTGGCCTGACGTAGTAGTCCATTGCGATCCTTCTGCTGGCAACTTGCGAGACCGACCATAGCGCTGGACAAGTTCGCAGCCGCCGACCGCGCACCGTTAGTAGGGTTCTGTCAAGTTCGCGGGCATTAAGCCGACGAGGCCGAGGAGACAAAGTGGCCGCTCCCGATACCAGGCTGGATATTGCCGAGCGTGAGCAACTCCGGCATGAGCGGCCTGCTTCCGAGCTCGAGCAGCGTCTGGCGAAGCTCGCCGAGGGTCACCCGTCATCGCCCGACTATGAGGAAGCCGAGGGACCAGCCGGGGATGGTGACGAGAGCCACAAGCCGGAGCGGATTGAGCCCTTAACCGACGCGGAGTACGCAGAGCACTTAGCCGAGGTAGAGACCAAGTTAGAGAAAGCCCGCGCCGACGGCCTAGCCACACACATTCAACACACCATCGACCGGCGTCACGAGGTTTGGTCGACCGCACGCGAACTGCAGCACAATTCGATCATTGACGGTCTCTTTGACCGCGCGCAGACGGTACCGTGCGATCGACAGGCTGTCATCGCTGGTGGCCTTGCTGGGGCGGGTAAGACGACGGTGCTTCGCGAGCACGCGGGAATCGATCTCGACAAGTACCTAACGATCAATCCCGATGACATTAAAGAGGAACTAGCGCGGCGTGATTTGGTGCCCCATGTAGATGGTCTGTCACCGATGGAAGCCGCAGGCTTAGTGCACGAAGAGTCATCGCACATAGCTAAGCGCCTTGCCCAGCGGGCTTACGCAGAAGGTAAAAACGTGATCTGGGACGTGACCATGTCCTCGGGGTCATCCACGGAAAGACGCATCGACGCACTTCGGGCTGCTGGCTATGGCCACGTGGACGGGATCTTCGTCGATGCCCCACAGGACGTCAGCGTCCGCCGTTGTGACGGCCGCTATCGCGAGGGTCACGAGGATCACAGGAACGGCATCGGCCTAGGCGGTCGTTACCTTGAGTCAGCGCTCGTTCTGGCGCGGGCAGATCCAGACTGGGGAAGTCAGAACCGCAAGATCTTTGAGGGCCTGAAGCACAGATTCGACTCCTGGTCGCTCTATTACAACGGAGTAGACGGCAGTGCTCCCTTCCTTGCCGAAACTGGCAGATCAGCGAAGGATCGAAGGAGGAGTGTGGCTGAGTGAGCTCGACGGAATTAGTTGACCTGATCGCAGCGCTGAAATCCGGAACGTTGGGCCTGGACGAAGTTGCGCAGAGATTCCGGCAACGGATCTGGCCAAGGGCAACGCCCCCGGCCCCTCAGAATGCCGCTGAGCGGGCCGCTCAATGGGATCCGCCGCCGCACGTGGCTGGGAGTATTGACGATCTAACCGCAGCATATGACTGCGGTGACCTGACCTGGGCGCAGTATCGGACCTTGGCTGAGGCTGTGGCAGACTCCATCAATGCGGAGTGCGAGGCCATCGAGCACGGCCTGGGAACGGAAACCTCGGAGTGATTGAGCCGGATCTTGTACTGCGTGGTGGGCGGGTTATCGATCCGGAATCAGGACGAGACGAGGTCGCCGATGTCGCAGTTGCCGGCGGGCGGGTCGTCGACATCGCGAACGGCCTTGGCCCCGCGCCGGTCGACCTCGACGTGGCGGGCCACGTCGTTACGGCCGGGTTCATCGACCTCCACAGTCACGTCAACAGCATCCCCGGTCTCCGCCTCCAAGCCCTGGACGGTGTTACAACCGCGCTTGAGCTGGAATCCGGCGTCACACCGGTAAACGCGGCCTACGAGCAGGCCGGGACGGAGGGCCGGCCGGTCAACTACGGCTTCGCCACCTCTTGGGCGCTGGCCCGAATGGAAGCTGTAGCCGGCGTACAGCTTGACGGCAGGCTCACCACGTTCCTTGCAAATATTGCTAGCCCGGCATGGCAGCGGGCGGCGGCGCCAGCGCAGATCAGGGCCATGCTCGGGCGGCTCTCTGCCGATCTCGCGGATGGCGCGATCGGCATCGGGGTGCTGGTCGGCTACGCGCCCGGCACCGACCCGGCCGAGTATGTCCAGGTTGCCGCCTTGGCCGCGGAGGCCAGAGCGCCGACCTTCACGCACGCGCGGGATCTGATCGAGTTTGTTCCTGGCGCGGCCATCGACGGTGCCGAAGAGATCGTGAGAGCCGCGGCCGAGACCGGCGCGCAGATGCACTACTGCCACCTGAACAGCACGTCCCAGCGACACGTGGACCGGGTGCTTGAGCTGGTCGCTCGAGCGCAGGCGGCGGGTTCGCGCGTTTCGACCGAGGCGTATCCGTACGGGTCGGGCATGACCGGCATCGGGGCGGCTTTCCTCGCGCCTGAGCGGCTGCCCGAGCGCGGCCTCACACCGTCGTCGCTGACTTACGCGCCGACCGGCGAGCGGTTGGCCAGCGAGGAACGCCTCCGCGAGCTGCGCGCGACGGACCCCGGCGGGCTGGTCATCATCAGGTTGCTCGATGAGGACGATCCCGCAGACCGCGGTCTGCTACTGCGATCGCTGGAGTTCCCAGGCGCGATGGTCGCCAGCGACGCGATGCCGCTGACCTGGACCGGCCCCGGCGCCGAGCCCACGGCCTGGCCGCTGCGTCCCGATGCCGTCACTCATCCGCGAACGGCGGGCACGTTCTGCCGGTCGCTGCGCATCCTTGCAGGCCCAGACGGACCGCTCGGCCTCACCGATACGCTGCGCCGCTGCAGCCTGCTGCCCGCGCGACTGTTGCAGGATCGGGTGCCTGCCATGTCCCGCAAGGGTCGGCTGCGGCCTGGCAGCGATGCCGACATCGTGGTCTTTGATCCGGCCACGGTCAGCGATCAGGCCACTTACGCAGCCAGCACCCGGCCCTCGACAGGGATCGTCCACGTCGTGGTGAACGGCACCTTCGTCGTGCGAGATGCCCGCATTGTCGATGGCGCCCTACCCGGTCAGCCGGTGCGCGCGTGACGCTAACCCTCGGATGTCGGTGCCGGGCTCTAACGTCGTCCGCACGATGAGATCTGAGTTACTCGCGACGTTTCCGCGCTGCCACGACTGCGGTCAGTTGCGCACCGGGCCGGCCGCAGGGTGCATGGCCTGCGCGCAGCCACGGCTGGAGCGCCCGAGCGTAAGCGCGTGCCCGGTGTGCGACCAGCGACTCCGAGAGGACGGCCGGTGCGCGAACGAGCTGTGCCGTAGCCCCCGGCGGAGGATCGGCCGGATCCGCGCGATCGCTTACCAGTCGGGGTCGCTGCGCCGGGCTATCAACCGTTACAAGTACCGAGGCGAGCGGGAGTGGTCGATGGTATTCGGGCGGCTCCTACTGGCGTGGCTGGACGAGATGTGTGCCGCAGATCCGCCCGACCTGATCGTGGCGAACCCGAGCTTTGTCGGAGCGGGCGGCCAGCAATTCGCACACACCGAGGCGGTGATCGAGTCGGCCGCGCGCGAAACGCGGGCGCGTCCTGGCCCGTCGGCCACGTGGAACTTCGACACCCGAACTCCGCGGGCCGTGGTCAAGACCATGGCGACCTTGAGGTCGGCGGACGCGCAGGCCTGGTTCAAGCATGCCAGCGCGATCGACTTGCGTGATGCGCTTGCGGTGCCCGATCCGAGCCGCACGGCCGGCCGATACGTGCTGGTCTACGACGACATCTGCACCACCGGTGGACAGCTCGACTCGGTGGCGGGATGCCTAATCGATGCGGGCCAAGCCGCACGGGTCGAGGGCGTCGTGCTAGCCCGCGCGCCATGGCGAGGTACTCCGAGGTGAGCGCTGAGGCGGCAGCACGCACGCTATACGTGTTAGATGTCGGCGAAGCCGTGGAATGTCAATAGTCTGGACAGTCAAGTAAACGTACTAGTATTCTGACTTCCATGACGGACGAGTCTCCTCTGGACGCGATGGGAATCCCCGGCTTGCTCCGAGCCGCGCGAAAGGCCTACGGCAGCGCGGTGCGCGACGCGTTCGCCGCCGCAGGCTTCGACGACATTCCCCGCAATGGTGCCTACGTGCTGGCGCGTACGCACGACAACCCGTCGCCGCTCTCCACGCTGACCCGCGAGCTGGGCATCAGCAAGCAGGCCGTCAGCCAGCTGATCGACACCATGGTGATGCGCGGGTACCTGGAGCGCGAGGAGGACAGCGAGGACCGGCGCCGCATGCTCATCACGCTTACCCGGCGCGGTGAGACAGCGGCCAGCGTGTCATGGCACGCAGCGAAGGACGTCGACACCGAGCTTGAGAGCCGCCTGACTCCAGAAGGCCTCCAGGCCCTTCGCGATGGGCTGAAGGTTCTCGTGGCGATGGGCTGGGAGAGCGACTCGGTACCTCCGCCGCCTCGCGGCTAGACGCGGACGGGCTAGCTGAAGTAATCGAGCCAGCCGCGAGTTACCCGGAGCAGGCGCTCGGTCTGGACTCGGTAGACATGCTCGCGCCCGCGCAGCTCGATCGCCACCAGCCCGGCCTCCTGCAGCACGCGCAGGTGCCCCGAGATTGTCGGCCACGAGTGCTCGAACCGGGCGGCTATCGCACCCGAGGTCATCTCGCCGCCGCGGGCGTGCAGGACCGAGAGGATCATCCGCCTGGACCGGTGCGCGAGTGCGCCGAACACCGCATCGAAGTCCGCAAGCTCGACCAGTCCGCGCGGCTGGTCGGTCACGCCCCGAGCTGGACCCGGTGGTAGTGCGGGAACTCCCACCGCCGCCGGCCGTCCCGCTCCTCCAGCAAAGGCTCCATCGGTTCCCAGATCGCGACGACTGCGGGGTGCTCATGCGCGCGCTCGAAGCCGCCCTCAACCCACGTGAAGATCTCGACGTACGTTGGTGGTTCGCCCTTCGAGCGGAAGACCAGCGACGGCTCGTCGGTCACGAAGCCGAGCTCGTGCAGAGTGCGCCAGTGGCGATCTAGCAGGCCGGCGAACTCAGCCTCGGCGTCCGGCCGGACTCGGTACGTGCAGATCACGGAATCATTAGCCATGCTCCTAATTATTAGGCCATTGGCTAAGCATTTGCAAGGACCGCGGGGATGTCGGTGGCATGCGTTATACCGGGAACGAGGCGCGACCTCATGACTGCGGTTCGCCTCATCACCCAGTCCGCCGGGGAGGCAAGGCCGATGGCCAAGAACGCGATCATGGCGGTAGACGGGCCGTTCTCGCTGGCGGCAGCGGCCGGCTTCGGCTTCGGGCCGAACACCGGGCGGCCGTTTCCCGCAGGGGACGTGATGCGGCTGGCGTTCGTCGCTGATGATCTCCGGCACCACATCGGCGCGGCGATTTCGCAGCGACCAGACGGCCGCCTCGCAGTCGAGCTAAGCGGCGACGGCGAGCCGGACGCCGCCCAGGCGCAGATCCGCCGTATCTTGTCGGTCGACGTCGATCCTGCGGGCTGGTTTGCCGCGGGCAAGGCCGATCCCGTCCTCGGGCGGTTGCAAGAATCGCATCACGGCTTGCGCCCGGTGCTGTTTCACTCGCCCTACGAGGCCGCTGCCTGGGCGATGCTCGCGCAGCGCCGCCACAGGACGCAGGCCACTGCGGTGCGGCGTCGCCTGTCGCAGGCCGCCGGAGTGACGTTCTACCTGGCAGGCCAGCCAGAGTCAGCTTTTCCTTTGCCAGAGCGGCTGCTGGAGATCGACTCGTTCCCTGGCATAGACGAGACGAGGCTATCCCGGCTGCATGGTGTCGCCAGGGCGGCGCTGGACGGAGAACTCGAGGCGGACAAGCTGGCGGTGGCTCCGGCAGACCGGGTGATGAAGGGACTGCGGGCGATCAAGGGACTTGGCCCGGTCTACGCGATGCTTGTCTATCTGCGGGCCACTGGGGTAACCGACGCCCTCGCGCTCGGCGAGCCGCGGCTGGCCGGTTACCTGCGGCATTACTACGATCTGCCGACCACGCCCGATACCGAAACGATCACCCATCTGGCTGAGCCGTGGCGGCCATTCCGCACCTGGGCCGGCGTGCTATTCCGGGTCGCCGGCGACCGTGAAGGGCTGCCATTCGACGAGCCATCCAGGTCGGCCGGAGCGCGGACATAGCTGGGATGGCCTCGGTCGTCCCCAACGTCGGCGGACTCGCTGGGTCGCCGGAGACGGCACTCCCTGGCTGACTCGCCGGGCGGAAATGCAAAGAGGGGCGGCGCCGTGTGGCGTCGTCCCTCTTTTCCTGCAGCAGGCCGGACCAGGTTGGCCGGGTCTCACCGCAGTACGAGCTCACGCGCGCGGTCAGTCTGGACGGGGTGCTGGGCAATCGTCTCGGTCACTGGGGTGCCGTGCTTGCTGTTCCGGGCCTTGCTGCGCTGGGTCGCGGCCGCGGCGCCGATGAGTGCGGCCGCGAACACGACCGCGATGCCAATGACGGTTACGAGCGCGTAGAGAGTGTCCTGGACGTCCAGGAAGCTGATGTTCATCGCCTGCTCCTTGATTCGTTAACACCGTTTACACATCTCAGTATGCAACGCTGAGATAAACGCTGTCAACTTAAATACCGCCGTTCATTGAAGCTTGCTGTGATTACGGCTCCGTCGCTGGTGGCGGGCCCCGGCGGCGGAAGCTTGGGCGCCGCCCAGACGGCCGCACGCTGGCTGCCGCGCGCTCTGCCGGGCTCTCTGCCGGGCACGGGCACACGGCCGGAACGCTGTCGTGAGGCCGGACGGCGCTTGGGTCGCGTTTCGAGACGCGCCGCCACGCCCGCCAGCGCTTAAGGTTGCATTTCGTGACGGGTCGGGACGTGCGCGTGGTTTACACCAAGTTCGACGGGAGCCTGCACTGGCACCACACGATGCAGTACCTGGGCGAAGACGAGCACGGCGTCTGGCTGGGCGCGCCCGCCGGCCGGGTTAGCCAGCGGGGAGACGAGCCGCCGGTCATCTTCCGGGAGCGAACGGTCCAGTTGTTCCCCGTCGGCGTGTGGTGGACGGCGTCATTCAACGCTGCCCCCGGGGCGACCGAGATCTACTGCGACATCACCTCGCCTCCGCAGTGGCCAGAGGAAGACTGCGTGACGATGGTGGACCTGGATCTGGACGTGCTGAGGCTGCGGGCGAATCTGCAGGTAATGCTGGTCGACGAGGACGAGTTCGCCGCGCATCGAGTGCGTTACGGCTACCCGCAGGACGTGATCCGCAACGCTGAGCAAGCGGCGGCCTGGCTTCAGGCGGCGATCGGCGACGGGGCGGAGCCGTTTGCCGGCGGCTACCATCTATGGCTCGACAAGGTCCGATGACCCGGTAGTGTGCACTCTGCCCCCGATCGGGGCTTGTGCGTCGTACGGTTCTGGGCTTGAATACGTGCGATCACAGCTACGCCGAGGAACCGCATGACGTCGTCCGCACCGAGGTGCACGTTCCCCCCATAGCGAAGGTGGCTCGGGGGACAGCATGCGGCCTTGGATCTGATCACTGACTCAGCGGGGGAGCTGAAGGAGGCATAACCCGGTGAGTTTCGTGCCCTTTGACCGCCCGGTGCGGACCGCGTTCGTTGGTCTCGGCCGGATTTACGACCTGAACATCCTCGGCTATAAGGACAACCCCGACGCCGAGGTCGTCGCCCTCGTGGACCCAAATCCAGAACGCCGCGCGCAGCGTCAAGCCGAGTGGCCCGGCGCAGCCACGTTCCGGTCCGTAGCCGAGCTTGCCGCAAGCGGTATCGAGGTCGATGCGGTCGAGTCGCTGCTGCCTATTACGTTGCATGCCGACGGCGTGGTGGAAATGCTGGACAACGGCTGGCACGTGAACGCGCAGAAGCCGATGTGCAACGACCTGGCCAGCGCGCGGCGGATGATCAAGGCGGCGGACGCCAACAACCGCATCCTGCGCGTGATGGAGAACTACCTCTTCTACCAGCCGCTGCACAGGCTTAAGGCCGTCGTCGAGTCGGGCGAGATCGGCGAGGTCGTCGGCTATCACATGAAGATGGTCGGCGTCGGCAATGGCGGCTGGGACGTGCCGTTCAGCGCGTTCGAATACCAGATGGAGCAGATGAAGCTCGGCCGCGGGATCATGGTGTTCGATGACGGCTGGCACAAGCTGTCCACCGCGATCTGGCTGTTCGGCCCGATCCGGGAGGTGCGGGCCTGGATCGGCAACACGCACATGGGACCGGGCGTCGACATCGATGCGCCAACGACGATTCTCTGGGAGCACGAGAATGGCGTCCGCGGCGGCTGGGACGTCACCTGCGCGCCCGACATGTACCTGCGCTCGGATTACTACACCAACGACGAGCGCTGGGAAGTGACCGGGTACCACGGATTCGCCCGGGTCAACCGCTGCACCGGTCGCGGTATCCAGCAGCCCAGCCTGGAGGTGTACTCGGGCGGCGAGATGCGCAGCTACCACGCGCTCGACGACGACTGGGGGAGCAGCTTCCGCGAGTCCGGACGGTACTGGCTGCGCTGGCTGCATACCGGCGAGGGCCCGCTGCTGTGGAGTGCGCAGGAGGCGAGCGATGTGCTGCGGTTCGCGCTAGCCGCATACGAGAGCACCGCGGCCGGCAGCATCGGCGTCGATCCCAGGCAGGTCAGTGAGTCGTGGGCAAGCGACGGGATCAGCCCTGGGGAGGAGACGCCGCTAGCTTCCTAGGCAGCCGACGGGGCCGGGCTGGGCCGGACGGCCGTCGCGGCGGTGGCCCAGCGTCGCGGGAAGCTCACCTCGTTCCCCACAAATGATCCGAGGCGATTCTGGCGCCCTCCGCCATCGCGGCTAGCTTGAGCCAGGTGATCCTCGGCTTGACCGTGTAGAAGCCAGCGAACGTTCCGAACCCGCAGTCGGTGCCGGCGATTACGTTTTGCTTGCCGACGAGCTCGGCGAACCGGGTGATCCGCTGAGCTACAAGTTCCGGATGCTCGACGAAGTTGGTAGTCGAGTCGAGGACGCCTGGGATGAGCACCTTGCCGTCGGGAAGCCGGACGTCCTGCCACACTGTCCACTCGTGCTCGTGCCGCGGGTTGGCCGCCTCGAACGAGAGGCCGGCCGGACGGGCCTCGAGGACGACGTCCACGATCGAGGCCATCGGGATGTCGGTGATGTGCGGCCGCTCGCTGTTGCCCCAGCACAGGTGCAGGCGCATCTGCTCGGGCGGGATGTCCCGGACGGCGTGATTGAGCGCCCGCACCTGGGTCCTGATCTTGGCGCGGAACTCGTCTTCGGTGAGGCTGTCGTTTTCTAGCATGCCTCTGGTCATAGCCAGGTCAGGGCAGTCGAGCTGGAGCACTATTCCGGCTCCGGCGATCGCGTCGTACTCCGGTTTCATCGCGTCGGCCAGCGCGAACAGGTACTCCTCCTCGCTCGGGTAGTAGCTGTTGGCCAGGAACGTGGCGATCACGCCCGGTGACGCCGCGGTCATGAACACGTCAGCGGGCTCCGCATCCTGCACGCTCGCCTTGAGGTTGGCGATGTCCTTGAGCACCGCGTCAGGGTCCGCGAGGGTCACCGGGCCGTCGCACGCCGGGAGCTTGATGGCAGACATCAGCGTCTGGCCGGCCGTCGTGGCGGGGCTGAGCTCGGGAAACTCGCTGCCCTCAACGGTCCTGATCGGACGGCCGGTGCCGCCGAATCCGGTCAGCCTGTCCTTCACGTACGTCGAGTAGCCGACCTTGCCCATCTCGCCGTCACTGACCACCGTGACGCCCGCCGCCAGTTGGCTTGCGACCACGTCGGCCACCGCCTCCGTAACCCGCTTGTCGAACGTCGCGGCGCCGGGGCCCTTGCCCGCTTCACGCTCGGTGATCAGCCGGTCGAGGTCCTCGGGCCTCGGCAGGCTCCCGGCGTGAGTGGTCAGAATCCGGTTGGTGCTCCGGCGCATGCTTGGGCTCCTCTCGCGGGGTTCGGCTGCAGCGCGGGTGCAAGGCGCACAGCCCACACTGCGCCCTTTGAGGGGAACGCGCCAGGCCCTCCGCCAGCCCGGAAGAAAAGGCTCGCGTGTCCGGGCCGCGCCCTATTTGCCGCTCAGGAACTCGCGCTTCGGTGGAGCGTCGCTGCCGGGCGGAACGGCTCGGCCTTCGTCGTGCGCAGCAGTGCCGGGAACTGGCTGACTTCCTTCGCGTAGGCAGCGCGGTAGTGGCTGACCGCGGCATTGAGCGCTTGCTGGTTGGCCGTGACGAGCTGCTGCTCGTAGCTGGCCTGCACCGCGAAGTAGATGCCAGCCAGGTCGCTGGACTCCGAGCAGTCGGCGTCCGTGACCGCCACGGCGATCTGTGCTTGATTGGCCGCGGCGCTGACTGTGGCACCGGCGCTTACCTGGCCGTTCCCGTACATCGCCTCGGTCTCCTGCTGGAATACGGCTTGGGGCTGGCCAAAGCTGTAGCCGTTCTTCGCCATGCAGGCCGACCAGGCTCGGGCGGCGGCCTTCACCGCCGGGTCTTGCGCGACGTCGGTGGTGATGACGTTGGCCAAGGTCCCGATGCCGGCCAGGGCGCCGCTCTGAGTCGCGGTGGCGAAGTCCGCAATGATCGTGCTGCACTTGCTGGCCGCGTCCTGTTCCGGCGCGGGCACGCTCGGCGTACTCGGCGTACTCGGCGTGCTCGGCTCGCTCGCGCGCAGGGATGGGGCGCCGATGTTCAGGTTGCTGAACGCTGTGCCCGGGGAGACCCGGAAGCCGTACTGCTGTGCGTCGGCGGTGCCGAGGTATCCCCATCCGCCCCAGGGCAGCGTGATAGCCAGGCCGCCGACGCCGCCTCCCCCGCCGCTCAGGAACAGGGGAAGGCGGACGACACCCTCGCTGTAAGTGACGCCTGGATACCCGGCCGCGCTCATGCACGATTCGACGAGGGCATATTCCGACTCATCTGGCGCCAGGCCGTCGTCGTCGGATATGCCGAGCGAGGCATAGGGCGTGAACGCCGCGGTGGACAGCGCCGCCTGGGCCGAGACCGGTGCCGGCGGCCTGCCGACGCTGGGCGCCCTGACCGTGGTGTTGGGCCCGTTCGGGGCGTCGGCGCTGCATGCGGCCAGCGCTGCGCAGCAGCAAGCTAGGACGCTGAGGTGAGAGCGAAAGCGCATGGTCTTGCCCTTCCTGTCGACCTGCGTGGCTGCCGGCCGGGTTGCCTGACCGCCCGTCGGGCCGTAACTGTCACTCGTGCCGCAGGGCGGCCATGGGGCTGGTGTGCGCCGCTCGCAGCGCCGGGTAGGCGCCAGCCAGCAGGCCGACGACGCTGCCGATCAGCGGGGCGGGCAGGGTGTAGTCGGGGTAGAGGATGGCGGTCCAGTCCTTGGCCGCGGCGAAGATGACCACGACGGCGACGCCGATGCAGGTACCGATCAGTCCTCCGAGCGTGCCGAGGGCGGTGGACTCGGCGAGGAACTGTCCGGCGATGTGGCGCGGCCGGGCGCCAAGCGCGCGGCGCAAGCCGATCTCGCCGGTTCGTTCGAGCACGGCGACCAGGGTCGTGTTGGCGATGCCGACAGCGCCGATCAGCAGGCTGATCAGCGCCAGGACCAGGAAAAGGCCGGCCAGGTCCCCGCTGACCTGGGACTGCAGGGTCTGTGGGCTGGGCGGGGAGGTGACCACGAGCCGGCTGGGGTCGGTGGGCAGTTCAGCGGCGGCGATCTGCCGGGCCACGGCGCGCGCGGCGCCGATCCGGGTCGCGATGACCATCTGAGCCTCGTCCTGGTTTCCGATGCCCGGCTCGGGGTTGCCGTAGTCGGCTAGGGCGGTGTTCTCCGGGATCAGCATCGCGTCCTCGCCGGTGACCACTCGCTGGGCGGCGGCGTAGATGCCGACTACCGTGTAGGCGACACCGCCCACGAACACCGCCGGGTGGCTGGGCAGCCGCGCGGCAGAGATGCCGAGCGTGCTCGCGGTGGTGCTGTCGATGAGGGCGACGTGCTGGGAGCTGTCGTTCTCATAGCTGGTCAGCGGCGACCCGGCGACCACCGACAGGCCCATCGCCTGGACGGCTCCGGGCGAGGCGGCCAGCAGCGTGACCGCCTGGTCCGGGGTCGCCGACAGAGCAAGCGACCCGGTGACGCTCAGGCCCGAAGGCAGAAAGATCGGCCACCACACCCCGGCGGCCGTCACACCGTTGATGCGGTCGGCGATCCGATCGGCGTCGGCCGGGAAGCCGATCGGCGGATTGGTGCCGAGAGGGGTCGGGCTGCCGTTGTCCTCGACGGTAACCGTGGTGTCTTCCAGCAGCGTGAACTGACGAGAGATCTGGCCGGCGCTGGTGGCGGTCAGGCCGAGCACGGCGACGAACGCGCCAACGCCGAGGACCGTGCCGAGCATGGTCAGCGCCGAGCGGCCCGGCCGCTGTGCGATGCCGGCCACCGCCTCGGCGGCCGCGTCCCGGCCGGCCAGCCGCGGCGCAGCGAGTCCGGTGGCCGGCCTAGTCATGACTGACCCCGGTCAGTTCGGACAGCAACCCGTCGCTCATTGCGACCCTCCGACGGGCGTGGGCGGCGACCGCCGGGTCGTGGGTGATCACCACGATCGTGTAGCCCGCAGCGTTCAGCTGGTCGAGCAGGTCCATGAGAGCGGCCGCGTTGGCCGAGTCCAGGTTTCCGGTCGGCTCGTCGCACAGCACAAGGGCGGGCTGGTTCACCAGCGCCCTGGCGACTGCGACCCGCTGGCACTCGCCTCCGGACAGCGTGACGGGCAGCGCGTCGGCCCGGTGTCCCAGCCCGACTGCGTCCAGCGCGCCGGCCGCAGCCGGCAGGCGTGCTCCGCGCGGGGTCTGGTTATACAGCTCGGCCAGCAGCACGTTCTCGAGCGCCGTGCGATAGGGCAGCAGGTGGAACG
>JASHUG010000012.1 GCA_030040155.1 Streptosporangiaceae bacterium
CCCTTTATCCCCAGCTCTACGGCGACGTCCACCACAAGGTGCGCATCAACTATTACCCGCCCCGCGGCGACAGCAAGGAGGGCTGGGACAACATCGACATCTTCGGCTGGCTTGGCTACCCGATGCAGATCAAGGTCGACTTCCTATGCCGTGACTCGATCTTGGCGGCGCCACTTGTACTTGACCTGGTGCTCTTCACCGACCTGGCCCAGCGAGCCGGCCTCAGGGGAGTGCAGGAGTGGCTGTCTTTTTACTTCAAGAGCCCGCAGCACGCTCCCAGCGTCTATCCCGAGCACGACCTGTTCATCCAGCAGACCAAGCTGAAGAACACGCTTCGCTGGCTGATGGGGGAGGAGCTCATCACGCACCTGGGAATGGAGTACTACCAGGACTGAGGCGCCAGCTTGCTCCTTCGCCTGAACATGTACTGCGGGCGGTGGGAGCCGGGAGCATCAGCACGGCTGTCGTCGATCTGGCAGCAGCGCTGATGCTCCCTCTAGCTCGCGATTCGAGAGCTACTTGATCCCGTAATGCCCGTCAAGCGCACGGGCGGCGTTGAGCCGAAGGCCGGCCTTCGCGGCCCCGCTCTGTGCCGGGTCCCCGGAGCTGTCCCTGAACGCGGACAGCAAGATTCGCGCCATGTTGTCCGGCGCGAAGCAGGCCGCAAAGTAGAAGGTGCCACTCAGCGTGAGGCTGTTGGCTCCAGATGCAGATGGGAGCCCATCCGCGGTATCGATCGCCTCGTCGACTGCGATGTTGGCCGACCCGCCCGGACCGCAGCCCTGCACGCCAGGCGCGGCGAAGGTGGTGTCCGTGGCCGAGCCGCCGGTGATCTCGAGAACGTCGGTGTCCGGGTGCGTGGTCTGGTTCGGATCTGGTTCGATCACCAGGTTGCCGGTCAGCGATGGGTTCACGACAACCGGGTTGTCGTACGACCCGATGTAACAGGACCGACCTAGCAGCGGGTTGATGAGATGGAACATCAGCGGCTGGGTCCAGGACACGAGTTCGAAGTTCGTGATCGGACCGGCGGACTCGGCCTGTGCGTAGACATTGAGGAACCTGCCCCCCAAGCGCGTGGCCACGTTGCAAAGATGCAGCACAGTCGGGTCAGTGCTGGTAGAGCAACCCAGCGCCTGGAGCAGACCCCCCGGGATTAGGTCAGGCGAACTGACCAGTTGGGCACTAAGGCCGCCGGGCGGCGGCAGGATTCCGCCAGTGAACTGGTCGGGTGTCGCATTCGGCGGATCCCATACTCCGAACTGCACGGTCACCGGCTGCGTGATCTGCGTCGTGATGTTACCGATCGTGACGCTGCCAGTGGTGGCGTCCCCTGCAATGCACCCGGTTGCACTCCCAGGCGTGGACTCCTGCATCAGGGGGTTGAGCAGCGGGCAGTTGGTGAAGGGCGCGTAAATTCCGCCGGGCGGCGGATATCCGCGCCCGTGGCTCGAAGTGGCCTGCGCCGAAGCTAATGCCGTCGCCGCGACGACGATCGTCGCCGTGAGGGCTGCCGCTCCAATAACGAACACGCGGCGGATTCGCTGATTGGACACTCTGATCGCTCCTCCAAGCTTCGTTAGTCATCACGATCTTCAACCTCGTCAGCTGCGTGGACTGGCACCGCATCAATGACGCAGAATCAGAAACGTGAGCATTTCTGGATTACCCGAAGGTAATGCCCACGGTTGTCCGCGTCAATGCCCGAGATCGCACAAAGACCGCATTTAGCCCCAAGATGGCCGGGCAGTGATCCCGTTGCGAGGAACGATGCCGTCTACAAGTGGACGTTTACACTGGATGCCAAGCGCAGGGGAGCCCCGCCGACAGGGTCGGCGGCCTTTGGAACCCACGAGGTGGCGGTGATCGAGCCAACTGGCCAGGGCTACGACCAGTCCGGGCTCGTGAGCGATGCCAAGCGCGGCCCGCATCAACTGCCCAGCGGCCGCCATGGCTTGTTGCGCAGCTTCGTGGCCGCAAACCAGCGTGACCGGATACTCTCGGCGGTCGCCTGCGCCTCGGCCGAGCTTGGTTATGCGGAGATGAGCGTCGAAGCGATCATCGTGTCGGCTGGAGTGTCGAGGCGGACCTTCTACGAGCACTTCAAGAACAAGGAAGACGCGTTCCTCGCGGCCTATGACGGCGCCATGCGCATGCAGGCCAGGCTCATCCGGCGTGCCTATCTGAAAGAGACAACCGTGCGGGACCGGCTGCGCGCGGGCATCGCTGCATACTTGCAGTTCATGGCGAGCGAACCGGAACTCGCGCGGATGTGCATCGTGGAGGTACTCGCCGCCGGGCCGCGCGCCATGGCCCGCCGCCGCGACGCCATGCGAATGTTCGCCGAGATCATCGAGGACAATATCCACGAACTCATCCCTGGCTGCCGGCGGGCAGAGCTGGTCGCTGAGACGATAGTCGGTGGCATCCACGAGGTCGTGCTGAGCCGGATCCTTGCCGGCCGGATTGACGAACTGCCAGCCCTGGCCGATGACCTGCTGGTGACATTCCTGATGCTCGACATCGGAGCAAGAGATCTGAACGCGAGGTACTGACGCGTGATCCGCCGGCCGGCGCCCTGAGGGCCGCGGGCGCGTAGGAGCCGGCCAGCACCCGTCTCTGTTACAGCAGATTTCTCACGGCCGTGACAGTTAACGGGGTGTCAACCTTCAGTTTGGCTTGCCGACCTCCCAGGCCGGGAGCATTGCTTTGTTTTGTCGGAGTGCCCCTGGGAGGGACAGTAATGACCGAGATTATGGAGCGCGCCGGCCTCTCCCGCCGGTCGTTCATCGGCGGTGTCGGTGTCACCGCCGGCGGCCTTCTTGTAGCCGGCAGCCCGCTCCTGTGGCAGCAGGCCGCCAAGGCCGACACAGTCACAGCTGAGCAGGTTCACCTGACCTTCGGTCAGGACCCAGCCCGTGAGGTCGCCGTGTCCTGGGTGACCCCGACTTCGGTATCCAACCCGAGCGTCATCGTCGGCACCGTGGCCGGCGGCTTCGGACACACAGTCGAGGCCGAGACCCGCACGTACACTGACTCCAACAACGGCATCCAGACGATCGCCCAGCATGCCCGGATCGAGCGCCTGCAGCCCGACACCGCCTACGTGTACCGGATCGTCAGCGACGGTCAGACTCAGGTCTCCGGCGCGTTCCGCACCGCCCCCGAGGGCCGGGTGCCGTTCCGGTTCACCAGCGTCGGCGACATCGCCTGCGGTGACACCGCCTTCAACAAGGCCTCGCTCAACGCCGAAGCCACCGCCGCGTCAGTCGAGCTGTTCGACCCGGTCGTTCATCTGGTCAACGGCGACTTGTCCTACGCCAACTCCAACCAGCTGTACCAGCCGCAGGTCTGGGCGGAGTACTTCGACAACACGCAGTTCTCGGCCGCGAACCGGCCGTGGATGCCGACGCTGGGCAACCACGAGAACGAGCCTGGCAACGGCCCGCAGGGGTACCTGTCGTACCAGACCCGCTTCAGCCTGCCGAGGAACCACTCCTCCGACTTCGAAGGCAACTGGTACAAGTTCCAGATCGGCTCGGTTCTGTTCGTCATGCTGGACAACAACGACGTCTGCTACCAGGTCGACACTGGGACCTACCTGAGCACCGGCGACAACCAGATCCTGACCGGCTACTCCGGCGGAGCGCAGGAAAGGTGGCTGGAAAAGACGCTGCGCGAGGCGTCCACCGACACCTCGGTCGACTGGATCGTCGTCGTCATGCACCAGCCGGCCATGTCCACGTCTGACGCCGAGGGCTCAGACCTGGGCATCCGCCAGAACTGGATGCCGTTGTTCTATAGGTACGGTGTCGACTTCGTGCTTGCCGGTCACGACCACGACTACGAGCGCAGCTACGTGGTGAAGGGCACTGATCCCAACACCATCCTGCGGCCGCACGTCGTCAGCACCGAGCTGAATCACGTGGACTCCGACCTGGGTCTTGTCCACCTGGTGATCGGCACCGGCGGCACCCATGGCCACGACGACGTCTACATGACGGACACCGCGGACGACGAACCGGAAGAGGGCGTCAACGTCTCCGAGACGGAGATCGAGACCGAGGACGCGCCGTGGTCCGCAGTGACCGACCCCAACACCACCTACCCGTGGGGAATCGGCGTGTTCGACGTGGACCCTGGTGGCTACCCCGGTGACAAGACCACCATGACGTTCCGCTACTTCCACACCTCGGCCTGGTCCGGTTCTGGCCCGTACCCGACCCCCGTCGAGTTTGACAGTTTCACCGCTACCCGCACCCGCTCGGATGGCTTCGGCTTCCGCCGGCGTGGCGCCAAATAGTCCAGCAGGCGGCAACCTTGTCGGCGTGTCCCGTGCCACTGGCCTTGGCTGCGGCACGGGCACGCGCAGATAGCAGCCCGGTCAACACAAGCCGGGGGAGTTGCCTCACCCGACGCACTCGTCGGCACAAGGCCCTTACCTGGCAGGTGCGCCTGCGGCCGCCAGGGCTGGATCCAGCGGGAACGTGATCGTCACCTGCGTGCCCGAGCCGGGCCGGCTTGTGATGTCGAGCTTGCCGCGCTGGGCGCGAGCAAGCTCGTCGACAATGGTCAGGCCGATTCCGCTGCCCGATGCCATGGCGGACGAGCCCGCTCCGCGGAAAAACCGCTCGGTGACCCGTGGCAGCTCATCGGCTGGAATTCCGATTCCGGTGTCGATTACGCGCACACACGCGTCGCCCTGGTCCGTTTGCCTGGTTTCAACCGTGACAGTGCCGCCGCGGCGGGTGTATTTGAGGGCGTTGGTCATGAGGTTGGTGATCATCTCGAGGGTGCGCTGGTAATCGCACGATATGGTGACGGGCTCGAGGTCGAGCTGAAGGCGGACGTCGCCGGCCCCGTAAACGTCGGCGAGCCGGCTCGCAGCGTCACGGGCAATTGCGGCCAGGTTTTCGTGCGCCACAGTTAGCCGTATCGTCGCCGAGTTGGCACGGGCGAGGGCCTGCAGGTCGTCTAGGCGCTGGCTGAGCCGCATGACCTCGTCGTGCAGGGAGGCAAGATTCTCCTGGGTCGGCTCAGTTACGCCGTCCACCATGGACTCGGTCCCGGCCTGCAGTACCGCGACGGGAGTGCGCAGCTCGTGCGCGGTGTTGGCAACGAGCGCGCGCTGGGCCCGGTCGCGCTGGTCGACCTCGTCGGCGGCGGCATTGAACGCGTCCACGAGCTCGCCAAGCTCGCCGACGGCGCGCAGGTCGGTTATCCGGACCTGACGGTCACCGGCACCCCGAGCGCGGACCGCTATCAGCAGCCGCTCCAGTGGTGCGACGATCCGCCTGGCCGCATACACCGACACCACTATGGCCAGGGCCAGCGCCACCAGGAAGGCGAGGATGCGGGCGCGAAAGCGTTGGGCGTCCAGCCGGCCGACGGCGGCCCGCAGCCCGCCGGGGCCGAAGCGCACCCGGACAAAGCCGACGTGGCTGCCGCGCGTGACGACAGGACGCCCGATCTGAGTTGTCGCCGGAAAGCGGGCGTAGTCCGGAGATTTCGCGAGTACCGTCCCACCGGAGTCGAGCACCTCGGCTCCGGCCCCAGCTATCGCGGCCGTGTCAGTCACTGTTTTCAGGTCCGCCAGGTTCCACCTGCCACCGTGAAATGCCGTGCCGGCCGCCATCGCCGCTGTGCTGGCCACCGCGTTCTCCTGGCCGCGAACGAAGTGGTCGATGTCGCGGTTGGTGTCCATGGTGGCCACCAGGATGTAGAGGAGGAGCGTGGCAAGGACCACGCCGATGAACGCCACGATGAGGCGCCGTCCGAGTTTGCCCACGCCAAGAGCGGGCCGCGGAGCCCGGCCGGGCCGGGCCGGCCGAGCCGGGCCGGATCGTTTCATGTCCTTGCCTGGCTGACAGGAGACATGGCTGGCCAGTACCAGACATGCCGGAATGATGCGGTTCGCAGCGCCATCAACCCCCGACGCCGGCTCGATCAGGCATCGCCGGCGAGCAGACAGTCATCTCGGCCAGATTAACCCCCGTCTTATCGCCGCCCTGGCTTCCTCCGGCTCCCTGGCGCACTTACCCAGCTCAGCGACCGTCACGCCAAGGATGGATGATCAAGCCGCCGCCCGGCTGCGGGCGGATTCCCTGGGCCAGCGGACCGAGTCCAATGCGCAGTCCGGGCACTCACCCATATATGCGTCTTCGATGACCCACTCGTAGGGGATGGCCCGGCCGCAGCGATCACAGGTCATCGGCGAGTCTGCTGCGATCACCTCGATCGTCGCGCCGATCTCGGCAAGTTCCTCGTGCGCCTCAGCCAGCCGCAGCGCGAGCCGACCTGCTGCCATTCCGTGTCCTTCGGTGACGCCGCCCGGCGTCGGTGCCTGGCTGTCGTAGCAGGCGCGCGACAAGATGATGACCTCATCCAGCTTCCGCTGCCAGCGCTGCTCCAGCACCTCCCGCCAGTGCGCGGAGCCACCAGCGTGCCGGGTCAGTTCCTCAGCCCGCATCGATCCGGGTGCCGCCATCGTTCCCCCCAATGCCGCCTGCCCTTGTAGACACCAAACGTGACTCAGGTGCATCCGCCATGGCGCTCATGTGTAGATGCCGTGAAGACCGCAGGAGCCGGCGGTCTCCATCGCGGCAGTGGCTCGGCTGTCGTCTTGTCCCAGGCAGCCGGGCCAGCGAGGCGTGAGAGATCATGGAAGTGCGGTCCCGCGGCTCGGCGCCAGGCGGAATCGCGAGCCAAGGAGGGGTAACCACGACCATGGCGGCGACGGTCCTGCTCGTCGAGGACGAGCGCAAGCTACGCGACCTGGTGCGCTCATACCTTGAGCGGGCCGGCTTCCTGGTGCTGTCGACCGGATCCGGTGCTGAGGCGATCAGCCTGGTCGAGTCGAGTTCGCCCGATTTGCTCATCCTCGACCTAGGCTTGCCTGACGTGCCAGGGGAGGCGGTCGCCAGGGATGTGCGGAAAGCCGCAAATACCCCGATCTTGATGCTCACCGCGAAGAGCGACGAGGAGGACAGGGTCCGAGGGCTCGAGCTGGGGGCCGACGACTATGTCACGAAGCCATTTAGCCCGCGGGAGCTGGCGTTGCGAGCGCAGGCCATCGTGCGGCGCGGCAGCCAGAGCCAGGACGTGGACGTGACCAGTTACGGGAACAGGGTCCTCGTCATCGACGAGCCCCGCCGCGCGGTCCGCGTCCGGGGCACCGCCGTTGATCTGACTCCGACCGAGTGGGGCATCCTCGTGGCGCTCGCGGCAGTACCCGGCCGGGTTTACTCGCGGTTCGAGCTCGTCAACCGGGTTCGCGGCTACGAGTTCGAGGGCTATGAGCGGACCATCGACTCGCATGTGAAGAACCTTCGTCGCAAGATCGAGGGCAATCAAGGCAATCCCGAGATCGTGAAGACCGTGCTGGGTGGTGGATACCGGCTTGGCCTTGCCCGTGATGACTGACGAGGACCAGGCACCCTGTCTAGCGGCCCAGGGCACGCTGGCAGTCAGGCGCCCAAGTAGGCGAGGACGGCCAGTACCCGGCGGTGGTCGGCGTCGGTCGCGGGCAGCCCCAGCTTGGCGAAGATGGCGCTGATGTGCTTCTCGACCGCTCCGGGCCCGACGACCAGGGCAGCCGCGATCGCGGTGTTCGACCGCCCCTCGGCCATCAGCGCGAGCACCTGGCGCTCGCGGGCGGTGAGGGTGTCCAGCGGGTGTCCGCGGCGAGTCAGCAGCTGGCTGACCACCTCGGGATCCAGGGCGCTGCCACCGCTGGCCACACGGTGCAGGGCGTCGAGAAGCTCGGCGATGTTGCCGACCCGGTCCTTGAGCAGGTAGCCGATGCCGCCGCGCTGTCCCTGAGGTGCCGTGCTCTCGGTGCGTCCGGCGAGCAACTCCGTGGCATACCGCTCTTCCACGTACTGGGACAGGACGAGCACGCCGATGCCGGGCCAGCGCCGGCGGACCACCAGGGCGGCGCGCAGGCCCTCGTCGCTGAAGGCCGGCGGCAGCCGGACATCGACCACGACGACATCGGGCTGCTGCGCGTCGACCGCGCGCAGGAAGCTCTCGGCATCGCCGACCGCGGCGGCGACCTCGATGCCGGTCTCGGCCAGCAGCCGGGTGAGCCCTTCGCGCACCAGGACGGAGTCTTCGGCGATCACGACGCGCACGGCAGCTCCGCGGTGATGAGCGTCGGGCCGCCGGCCGGGCTGTCGATCATCAGGCGGCCGTCGACGGCCGCGACCCGTGCGGCGAGCCCGGCCAGCCCGGCGCCTGCCGCGTCGGCGCTGCCGATGCCGTCATCGGCCACGGTGACGACCACCGTGCGCCGGTCGCCGCGCACGCCGATGTGGACGCGCCGGGCGCGGGCGTGCTTGGCGACGTTGGTGAGCGCCTCGGCGACGACGAAGTAGGCGATGGCTTCGATGGTGCCAGGGGGTCGGGTGGCCAGGTCGACGTCGACTGACACCGGGACCGGGCACAGCGCGGCCAGGGCGGAGATCGCCGCGTCGAGACCGCGGTCGGACAGCACCGGGGGATGCACGCCGCGGACCAGGCTTCGCAGCTCGGCCAGGGCGGCCATTGCCTGGCCGTGCGCCTGGTCCACCAGGTCGCGAGCGGCCGCCGGGTCATCGGCCTCGAAACGGGCCTGCGCACGGGCCAGCTCCATGGTCATCGCGACCAGGCGCTGCTGGGCGCCGTCGTGGAGGTCTCGTTCTATCCGGCGTCGTTCGGCCTCCCCGGCGTCGATGACGACGGCCCGGCTGCGCTCAAGCTCGCCGATGCGGTCGGCGAGCGCGCGACGACCTGGACCCAGGACAAAGCGGGTCCAGCTGGCCACGACACTCGCCGCGCCCTGAGTCACCCGCGGCGCCACCAGCAAGAGCAGCGCCCCGGCGGCGACGCACCCGGCCAGGGCCGGGAACCCGTGCACCGGCCGGCCTGCGATCTGGAGCCCGCCCGCGGTGGCGTCGTAGACGGGTAGCGCGACCAGGGCCGCCCCGAAGCCCCAGCACCCGGCCACCACCGCCAGGCCGGCCGCCTGCACCGG
This sequence comes from Streptosporangiaceae bacterium, assembly GCA_030040155.1. Taxonomy (GTDB): domain Bacteria; phylum Actinomycetota; class Actinomycetes; order Streptosporangiales; family Streptosporangiaceae; genus JAJYUU01. The sequence goes on from JASHUG010000012.1 coordinate 9,014, forward strand.
CAGCAGCGCCACCACGGCCACCGCCTGACGCCAGCGCCGCAGGCCGAGAAGGCCGCGCCAGCGCGGACGCCACCAGGCTCCGTGGGTCAGCGATTCGGGCGGCGGTGCAGGGACCGGGACCCCGGCCAGCGCGCGGGTACAGGCCCGCTGCAGCCGGCACAGCAGGTCGATGATGGCCAGGATCAGGACCAGCACTGGGATGCCGGACAGCCCGAGCGGCATGAGGCCGACCCCGATCGGCAGGCCGATCACCAGCACCAGGGCCCCCGCGGCGCCCAGCGGCGGGCCGGTCAGCAGGTACGCAACCGCGAGCCAGGTCCGCCTGGAGATGACCGGACCCGCTGCCCGGCGGACCAGGGTCACCAGCGCCGCGACCGCCGCGGGGCGGGAGGCGCCCGCGGTTCCCATGGCTCGACTGTAATGGGGCAGCCGAGCACGGTCCATCCAGCCAGCCCGTCCCTGCGACCTCGGGCTAGCCCCCCGGCCAAGAGGAGGGCAGGCCGGATTCCTGCCCCGCCCCGGCGTCGGCACTCTGGAGGCCATGACGACATCGCACCCCATGGGCCTGTCCGAGCCAGGCCGGTCCACGCCGCTGCAGTTCGCCGCCAGGCTGGACAAGCCGGACATCGTCCGGTTCGACCGGCGCGTGATCCTGGTTGGCGGGATCGTCTTCGCCGTGCTGATGGCGCTATCGGACCGCTACGGGTTTGACCGCGACGAGCTGTACTTCCTGGACTGTGCCCGGCATCTGCAGGCCAGCTATGTTGATCAGCCGGTGCTCGCGCCGCTGTTGGCGTGGGTGTCGCTGAAGCTGTTCGGGGTGTCGCTACCCGGCCTGCGCGTGTGGCCCGCGCTGGCGGCGTGGGTCACGGTGGTGGTCGGCGGGCTGACCGCCCGCGAGTTCGGCGGCACCCGGCGGGCGCAGCTGCTGGCCGCGGCCGGCACCGCGATGATGCCGGTGCTGTTGTCGTCTGCTCACCTGGCTAACACGACCGCTTACGAGCTGCTGGCGTGGGCGGCCCTGGCGCTGGTCGTGGTCAGGATCGGGCGGACCGGCGACTGCCGCTGGTGGCTGGCCGGGGGGCTGATCGCCGGCCTGGGCGTGGCTGACGACCACAGCATGAGCTTTTTCGCCGTCGCGGTGGTCATCGGCGCGCTGCTGTCCGGCGGCCGCACGATGAT
>JASHUG010000101.1 GCA_030040155.1 Streptosporangiaceae bacterium
TATTTATCAGGCTATGGTCCTCCTAAGCAGGAATGTGATCTGTACGTTGCGGAAACGGACACCGAACTCCGGGGAGCGTAAATCGTGCATAGGTTCATCAGGCCCTCCCGCTTGGTGGTAGCAGCGGCCATCGCCGCCGCACTCATCTCCCCGGCCGCATCCCCGGCGCTCGCCACGGGACAGACCTGCGGCGGGACCGGCAGCGTCACGACGGTGACCGGGTCGCTGTCCGACGGCGCTACCTACGAGATCCAGTGCCCGGCCGGGCCATGGAACGGCACCCTGTTCCTGTACAGCCATGGCTACGTCGAACCTGGCGCGGCAAACCCAGCCGAGGATGTCGGCGATCCGGTGACGGGCGGCTGGATGCTCGCGCACGGTTTCGCGTTGGCCGGCTCTTCTTACGCGACCACCGGCTGGGCGATCGCGCAGGCCCTGCCTGATCAGATACAGACGCTGAACGTGTTCGGCCGGAGCTACGGCAGGCCCGACGAGACGATCGCCTGGGGGCACTCGCTTGGCGGCATCATCACCGCCGGGCTGGTCCAGCAGTACCCGAACCGGTTCACCGCCGCGCTGCCGATGTGCGGGGTGCTGTCCGGCGGGGTGGCCACGTGGAACATTGCCCTGGACTCCGCGTTCGCTTTCCAGCAGCTCGTGGCGCAGGGAACGGGCCTGCAGGTCGTGAACATCACCAGCCCGGCCGCGAACCTGGAGATCGCCGAGCTGGCGGCCGCGAGCGCGCAGGCCACGGCGGCCGGGCGGGCCCGGCTCGCCCTCAGCGCAGCGCTGGCCGATACGCCTGGCTGGTTTACGTCGCTGTCGGCCCAGCCTGCCAGCACCGACTACACGGCCCAGGAGGCCAACCAGTACCTCTGGGCGACGGAGGTCGACTTCCCGTTCGCCTTCGACTTCAGGGCAAACCTCGAACAGGACGCGGGCGGCAACCCGTCCTGGACGACCGGAGTCAACTTCACGCAGCAACTGCGCAAGTCCGCGGACTACCGCGAGGTCGTCGCCCTGTACAAGGCGGCCGGGCTGAGCCTGCGCAGCGACCTGCGCACGCTGAACCGCGCGGCCAGGATAAGTGCCGACCCGAACGCCGTGGCCTACCTGTCCCGCAACATCAGCTTTGATGGCCGCATCTCGATACCGGTGCTGACCATGCACACCACCGGCGACGGCCTGGTCGTCCCTGAGAACGAGCAGGCCTATGCCGCCGTCGTCAGGCGCGCCGGCAACGCCGCGCTGCTCCGGCAGATTTTCGTCGACCGCGCCGGGCATTGCGCGTTCACGCCGGCCGAGACCATCACGGCGGTGCAAGTCCTGCTGAACAGGGTCAGTACCGGCAAGTGGAATGCCGCGGCCTTGCAGCCGGCCAGCCTGAATGCCGCCGCGGCAGCGCTCGGGCCGCAGTACAACATCTTCACCGCGCAGGGTCCCACGTGCCCGGTCGGCTCGCCTGTCGACGGGGTCTGCGCGACGGCCCCTGCCTTTGTCGCGTTCCGGCCAGCCAGCTTCCTGCGGCCCTTCGATCTGGCCTTCCGCTACCGGCGCTACTGATCGGCTTCGGTCAGCGCCGCTTGACCGGCCCCATCTTTGCCAGCCGGAGCCAGGTGAGCAACGCGAAGAAAAGTGCGAGCAGCACCATCACCGCCATGTCAAACAGCCATGTGCGCGCATCGTGATCCCACAGCGGATCGGTCTGGCCGTTCGCGGCCGCCGTCGTAGGCGCGCCCGCCCGCGGCGCTGGCGCCGCACCGTCGCTGCTGCTCCGCAGCCGGATCGCCTGGCCGCGGTTTGCCACGACCGCAAACGCCGCCGGTCCACTGGCCGACAGCCTCGACGGGCCGGACGCGGTCGGCGGGATTATCGCGTTCAGGTTCGAGGTCGAACCCGCTGCCGCGTAGCCCCAGCGGGACGGCGAGATCCAGGAGGCCTGCTCCAGGCCGATCTTGCCGTGCAGCGGGAACACTCCGCCGCTGAGGACTACCTGGAACATCACGACGACCACGAGCAGTGGCATCGCCTTGTCCGACGTGTCCACCAGCGCGGAAATGAGCAGTCCGAGTGCCATCGAGGCCACCCCGAGGGCGAACATGGCCAGCATCAGCTCGACCAGTGGCAAGTGCGTCAGCAGCGCGCCGCGGCTGGGGAGAGGGCGCCCCGTCAGCCCGATCCCGACGAGCAAGACGGCCTGCACGCCGCTGAGCGCGCCGAGGATCAGCAACTTGGACATCAGGTACGCGCCGGCCGACAGGCCGGCCGCACGCTCCCTGGAGTAGACCGATCTCTCCTTGACAATCTCCCAGATGGCGTTGGCGGTTCCGCTGAGGCATGCGCCGACAGTGAGCACGAGCAGCAGCGACGTCGCGTCCACATTGTTCGGGCCGATCAGACCCTGCGGGGCCGGAATCACCCTGACCAGCAGCCCGAGCGCCACCGGAAGTCCCGCGAGCACACCCAGGAACAGCCGATCGGAGGCGATGACGGCCATGTACCGGCGAGAAAGCGTGTGCAGGTGCGACAGTCCGCCCCTCGTTTTGGGCGCCGTCGCCGGCGCCTGGCGGGAGGCCGCGGGCGGTGCGGCACCGCCGTTCAACTCGGCGGTGACGTAGCGGCTGTAGTAAGGCGATGAGCGGAACTCGGCCGCCCAGTCCCGTCCTGGCTGCGCCTCGAAGGCCTGGAACACCTCGGCCCAGCCCTCCTTGTCAAAATGGCGCAGGCCGTCGGCGGGCGGTCCGAAAAACGCCACCTTGCCGCCGGGCACCAGGACGAGCAGCCGGTCGCACAGATGCAGGTTCGCGACGCTGTGCGTGACCACGATGACCGTACGGCCATCGTGCGCGAGGTCGGCCATCTGCTCCATGACCGACTTGTCCAGGCCGGGATCCAGGCCCGACGTCGGCTCGTCCAGGAACAGCAGCGATGGCTTGGTCAGCAGCTCCAGGGCGACGTTGACACGCTTCTGCTGCCCGCCTGACAAGGCCGACGTGCGGGTATCGGCATGCGAGGCGAGCGACAACTCGCGCAGCACCTCGTCGATGCGGCGCTTGCGTTCCTGCCTGCTCGTATCACGCGGGAAGCGCAGCCGGGCCGCGAACTCCAGGGCTCGCCTGACCGTTAGCTGCGTGTGCAGGATGTTCTCCTGCGGTACCAGGCCAATGCGGTGGCGAAGCTCGGCGTAGCTGCGGTACAGATCCCGGCCATCGTAGAGAACCTGTCCCTCTGTCGCGGGTGCGATGCCGGTCAGCGCCCCGAGCAGGGTCGATTTGCCGGCACCGCTTGGACCGATCACGCCGAGCAGACAGCGTTCACCCAGCGGAAAGCTCACGCGATCGAGGAGCACCTTGCCGCCGGGCAGCCGGAAGGTAAGGTCCTGAGCGCTGAGCGAGATGTCGCCCGTATCGAGGAACTCTTCTAGCTGAGTGCCGACTCTCCGGAACGTGGCCGGGCCGACGCCGATCAGGTCCGTTTCGGTGACCGGCGCCACGGTGACCCGCTGGCCGTTCAGGAACGTGCCGTTATGGCTGTCGAGGTCGACGATCTCGAACTCGCCGCGCATCGTCCGGCGCAACTCGGCGTGATAGCGAGACACGCTCAGGTCCTGCACTACGACGTCGTTGTCCGCTGCGCGCCCGATCCGCAGCCGGGTCGTCGGCATCGCCAGCACGGCGCTTGGCGGCCGACTCACGCTCTGCCGCTGGGCGGGCACATGGACGGCCGGGTTGGGCGCCGCGTACTGCGGGGCGGGGCTTGCGGGCCGAGGCGGTGCGAGCGGCACCGGCGCCGCCCCTACCCGATCGGCGGCCGGTGCCCTGAGCCGGTCGGCTGCCGGCGCCCTTGCCCGATCGCCGGCGGGCACGACGGCGCACCGCACTTCAGGGCCATCAGAAGGATGGCCGAGGCGGACCAGGCAGTCAGGCGGAATGACTACCTGATGGACGCGCTCAGCGCCCACGAACGTGCCGTTGGTGCTGCCGACATCCTCGAGCAGCCAGCGGCCTTCCTGCCGGCGCAGCACCGCGTGCCGCCAGGAGACGCGCGGATCGGAAAGCACGATGTCTGACTGCGGGTCACGTCCGATGCAATAGCTGGCCGAGCCGTCAAACACCTTGTCTGAGCCCGTCGCGCGGACCCGCAGACTCGGGCCCGCGTCGGCACCGCCGGCAGGATCTATGGCCATGGGCCAACTGTAAAGCGCCTGATCCTCGGAAAGGATAGGCAACAGGGCCATTGTCGCGGCCGCCGATGTACCCATATGCCGCCCGCCGCCGGCCAGACTAGGTGCGGACCGCGCGGCACGGTGCGAGCCTTGCAATGACTACGCATCGAGACGGACCGGACTGGAGGAGCCGTGAGCGAGCAGGACCCGGAGCTCGTGGCGGGCTCGCAGGTCGCAGGCTATCGGCTCGAAGAGCGGATCGGCCACGGCGGGATGGCCGTCGTGTTTCGTGCCTACGACTACCGGCTTGACCGCCAGGTTGCCCTGAAGGTCCTCACGCCCGCGCTGGCCAGCGACGAAGCGTTCCGCCGCCGCTTCATCCGCGAGTCCCGTTCGGCCGCGGCGGTCGATCATCCGCACATCATTCCTGTCTTCGAGGCAGGTGAGGCCGGCGGCGTCCTGTTCATCGCCATGCGGCTGGTACGTGGCGGCGACGTCGGGTCGCTGGTGCACCGGGTCGGGCCGCTGCCGGCGGAGCGCGCGGCGGAGATCATCTCCCAGACGGCCTCGGCCCTTGACGCCGCACATGCGCGGGGCCTGGTGCACCGGGACGTAAAGCCGGCCAACATGCTGCTGGACCGAAGCCAGGAGACCGACCGGCCCGATCACGTGTACCTGTCGGACTTCGGGCTGAGCAAGGCCTTTCTCGCGGCCACCGGCCTGACCGCGGCCGGGCAGTTCCTCGGCACGCTTGACTACGTCGCTCCCGAGCAGATCGAGGGCGCGCCCGTCGATGGCCGCACCGACCAGTATGCGCTGGCGTGCGCGGCCTTCGAGTTAATCACGGGCGAGGCGCCGTTCCGGCGCGACGACGGCGTCGCCGTCATGTACGCGCACCTGCATGAGCCGCCGCCGCGGTTGCGCGGACGCAGGCCTGAGCTGCCAGAAGAGATCGACGCGGTCATGGCGGCGGCGCTGGCCAAGGCGCCGGCTGACCGCTATCGCACGTGCCGGGAGTTTGCCGCGGCACTCCGGCGCGCACTGGGCCTCCCCCTCGGGCCAGACAGTGGTTCGCGGCCGGCGCATCCGATGACTGAGATCGCGATGCCAGCGGTGGGCAGTGATGTGCGTCCGGCGGACGGCGACGACGGCAGCGGCGCCGGCGGGACCGACCAAATCGGTTCCCGCGAGCCCGAAGCTCCCGCGCCCGCCGGAGCCGGGCACACCGCGTACTTGCCGACGGACCCGCGGGGCCGTCCGCAGCCGACCAGCCAGAGCGGCCCGCCGCGCGCGGGTGCGGGCGAGCGGAGAGGGCGTCGCCCGCTCTTTGCGGTCCTGATCGCGATCGTCGTGCTGGCCGCGGCGGGGGGAGGCTTCGCGCTTGCGAGCCACGGGCACGGCAACCGGCCGGTTATCACGCTGCCTGGCTGCACCACGGCGACTGCCGCGGGCACCACGCTGCATCACGTCACTACCGCGGCCGTCGGAACCGGCGGCAGCCCTTACGGCGCTGCCGAGTCGCACCGAGGTCTGTTCACATTCGTAACCATCGGCAACGCGGTGGACGTTTTCCGCAATGGCGGCGGCCTGGCGCCGACTCTCGTTCGCAGCATTGCGGCGAGCGGAGCAGGCAGGGGTCTTGAGGTCACCCACGACGGCCGCTTCCTTGTCGTCGCGGCTGGCAGCGGCGCGATCGTCATCAACGTCGCCGAGGCCGAGCAGGGCGCGCCCGACCCCGTCGTGGGGTCGCTTTCCAGCCCGGATGGCAAGGGCGCCGTCGAGGTGTCGATCTCCCCGGAGGACGACTTCGTGTTCGTAACCCTGGAGAGCAGCGCAGAGATGGCGGTCTTCAACCTGCACGCCGCTCTGGCCAGCGGTTTTTCCGCATCCGATTTCGTGGGCTACGTGCCGCTCGATGCCGAGCCGGCCGGGATCGCCGCCGGCGGCAAGTACATGTACGTGACCAGCGTCGCCGGGAGGCTGAGCGTGATCAGCCTCCACGCGGCGGAGACACACCCGGCGTCTGCAGTCGTGCAAACCCTCAAGGCGGGCTGCGGTCCGGATCGGGCGCTGCTGTCCGGGGATGCGAAGGTGCTCTGGGTCACGGACAGGAAGAGCGATGCGCTGCTGGCCTTCAGCACACCGTTGCTGCGGACCGACCCGCAGCACGCGCTCATCGCCAAGGTCATGGTGGGCGAGATGCCGATCGGGGAGGAATTCGTGGACGGCGGTCGCCTGATCCTGGTGGCCGACACGAACCTGGCCGGCCTGAAGTCGGTCAGCGCGAACCTGGCCGTAGTCGACGCAGCGGACGCTCTCGGCGGGCGGCCTGCCCTGCTCGGGTATGTGCCGACGGGCCTGGTGCCTCGCCAGTTCGCGCTCGAGCCGGGCGGCGGGATCTTGCTCGTCACCGAGCAGGACTCCCATCAGCTCCTGGCGCTGCGGACCGCGGACCTGCCATGACCAGCCGAACGCGAGGCTGGCGGCCCACCAGCAGACGTCGCGTAGCATCGGGACAATGAGGGCCCCCGACGTGAGCGGCTACGACGCGCCTCGTACGCGCGTCAGGAGGCGGCGACGGCGCGGGCTCGGCTGGCTCATCGCGCTGGCGGTCGTGATCGTCCTGCTGGTCGGGGCCGATTTCGCCGCGCGCGCGGTCGCCGAGAACGTGGCCGCATCCCAGTTCCAGAAGCAGGGAAACCTGACGAACAAGCCCGACGTGTCGATCGAGGGCTTCCCGTTCCTGACCCAGGTCGCGAGCAAGGACTTCAGCGACATCAAGGTCAGCGCCGCCAACGAAAAAGAGGGCCCGGTCACGATCACGAGCATCAACGCGACCGCGACCGGCGTCCGTCTCAACTCCTATTCCTTCAACAGCGGCACGATCGGCACCATCTCCGGCACCCTGCTGATCGACTTCACCTCCCTCGGAAACACCCTGACCAACCAGATCGGGGCGCTAGGCACGCTGCTGAACGGAGCTGGCCTGAACCTGACGGCGGCCGGCCCAGACGAGGTCAATGCCAGCATGAACCTCATAGTCGCCACCGGTTCAGCGACCTGGAGGGTAAGCCGGGTCAGCCCGACCGAGCTCAACATCACGCTGATCGGCAGCAGCAACCTGCCATCGTCCCTGCTCAGCTCGATACAGGACGTGAACATCCCGATCCCGAAGCTGCCTCTCGGGCTCAAGATCGATAGCGTTCAGGTGACCTCGGCGGGAGTCGTCGGAACGATCAGCGGAAGCAACGTGCCGTTCGGGTCGTAGCGGGCGACCAGGAGGTATGGCCTGACCGGGACGCGAGGTGGCCGGCTGGCGGTGGCCGGCGGCGGGATAACAGGCCTGCTGACGGCCTATTATGCCGCCCCGCTCGCCGAGTCCGTGACGGTGCTGGGCAAGGCTGGGGCAGACGAGCACGTCCCCGCGCTGATCAGGCACGACTTCCTGGACGTGCGCCACGCGAGCCTTGCCGCGCAGGCGCACAGGCTCTGGCTTGAACTGCAGACCACGTGTGGTCGGCGCATGGTGCGCAGCTGCGGGCACCTGACGCTGGCCAGGGCAGACGTGACGCCCGCCCTCGACGCGGCCCGTGGCGCACGCGGCTACGAGGTGCTCGCTGAACTCGGCCTGCGGCGGGAGGCGCTGTCCGGCGCCCGGCTGGGTAGCCGATTCCCGCAATTCGCGGCCGACGCGGGGTGGCTGGATGTCGACGCGGGCCTTATCGACGTCGTGGCGGTTACCGACGCGCTGAGGACGGCCGTGCGACAGCGCGGGGTGACGGTGCACGAGAGTGCCAGGGTCCGCGGCATAGCGCGTAACCACGATGGCTGGCACCTGGGCACCGACTATGGCGCCCTCGGCTGCGACCGGCTCATCATCACGGCCGACCGCGGCCCGAACGCCATGCTTAACCTGCTGCCGGACGGCCCGGCCCGGCTTCCGCTGCGGCCGGGTCACCCGGCGGAGGTCACCTATTTCATTCCGGCGCAGACGGTGCGGGCTCAATTCACTGATCGCGCGCTGCCGGCCTTCGCCTATCCCGAGGCGGGCATTTACGGCCAGCCGATCATCGACGGCCAGACGCCAGGGGTGATGATCGGCCTGAGCCGCCAGGCGAGCGCAGGTGGCTTCCGTTCAGCGGCTGACTTTGTCGCCCAGTGCATGCCAGCGCTTCGCGGAGCGCCGACCGCCGAAGTGGGCCCTGGCGGCTGCGCCGACGCCGGCGAGGGCGATTTCATCCTCGGGCCAGTGCCCGACGCCGACGGCGTCTACGCCGCCGCCGGCTCGGGCGGGTTGCTCTGTGCGCTCGCCCCGTGGATCGGGCTCGCGCTCGCGCAATTGGCGACAGGTCACGACACGGACTACGACGTCGCGAGCTTCTCGCCGGCCCGATTCACCTAGCCGGACGGCGCCCGCGGCGAATCGTTTTCCTGCCGCTATTTTCTCGTGGCTTTTGCCGGTCATTTTGCTGTCATTGACCAGCGAGTTCGCCCTAAAGTTGTACGTCCAGACAGACACAGAACCTAAGGCGGACCCTGGTGCAGCCATTACGGACCGCGAGCAGCCAGTGACGGACAGTCAGACTGCACCGGCCGCAACGGCCGAGCCCTTGCATGTGACGGCAACCTGGCCAGTCAAGATCGGCGTGATCCCGCCGCTCGCCGACCGGCTCAGCACCAGGCCTGAGTCTGCGCCGGACCTGGCCGCCGGGTTTGGCCGGAACACCGCGATCGCGCTGGTGCCGCGCGGCTCGGGCCGGGAGGCTGCTGACGGCTGGCTGCAGTGTTGCGGCAAGACGCAGGTCGCGGCGGCGTTCGCTGAGGCACAATGGCGGGCGCGGTCGGTGGACTTGCTGCTCTGGATCGATGCCAGCAGTGCGGTCGGCGTCCTTTCTGGCCTTGTCGAGGCAGCGGCGGCGATAACCGGTGCCGAGGTGAGCGGCAGCGCCACGTACATCGCCGCGGCCTTCGTGGCGTGGCTGCGGCAGGCAGATCAAAGATGGCTCGTCGTCTTTGATGACCTGGCCGACGACAAGGTGGTAGCTGGACTGTGGCCGACCAGTCCCACGGGCCGAGTGCTGGTCACCTCTTCCAGGCCTGCCGCGGCGGGGCGGCTGCCGGGTATCGCGGTGGCGGAGCTCGGCCCGTTCAGCCCGCGCGAGGCGATGAGCTACCTGGTCGGCAGGCTGTCCGCGGACCCTGACCAGCGCCGCGGCGCCATGGATCTGATCGAGGACCTGGGCTGCGACCCGCTCGCCCTGGCGCAGGCCACGGCGGCCATCAGCAGCTCGTGGCTGACCTGTTCTGACTATCGCGAGCGGTTCATCGCCCGGTCAGAATTGATCGGCCAGCGCAATCGCGCGCAACTTCGGCCGGCTCGGGTGACCTGGACGCTATCTCTCGACAGCGCCGACTACCTGCGGCCAGGAGGTTCGGCTCAGACGTGCCTGGTATTCGCGGCCGTGCTCGGTGGCAACGGCGTGCCCGTCCCGGTCTTCACCACGGCGGCTGGCAACGGCTATATCGCCGGCAACGGGCACGACACTCCGATTGCGTCCCAGCGCACCACGAACGCGCTGCGAGCGCTCGAGCAAGTTGGGCTCGTCAACGTCGATCACGCCCCGGCCGCTTCGTCTGTCTGGGTGAACAGGGTCATGCAGCAGGCGGTGCTGGCCGCCACTCCGGCGGAGATGTTCGAGCCCGCCGTTACCTCCGCGGCGGCGGCATTGCTTGAGTTGTGGACGGGCCCGCAGACATCGGCCCAATCTGCTCCGATGCTTCGTGCTAGCGCTGAGTCGCTGCGACGCGCGGCTGGCCGGCTGCTGTGGTCAGCGGGATGCCACCCGCTGATCTTCCGTATAGGTCAGAGCCTGGACGAGGATGGCCTGACCGGTCCGGCCGCTGAGTTCTGGAGCGAGGTCGCCGCGATCAGCGACAGCACCCTCGGGCCGGATCACCACGACTCCCAGGAGCTAGCCCGGCGGCTTGCTGCCGCGTACATGGCGGCCGGCCGGCAAGCGGAGGCGATCGCGTGGTACCGGCAGTTGCTGGCCAGCTGGGACAACCGGTTCGGCGCGGATAATCCGCGCACCCTGAGCGCCAGGGTCAGGCTCGGGGGCGTGCTGATCTCGGCCGGACTGGTGGACGACGCGATCACCATGCTGAAGGACACGCGGACCGAATGCGAACGCGCCCTTGGGCCCGATCACTGGCTCGCCCAGGACGCCCGTGAAGAACTGGCAGCGGCGTATCGCGCGGCGGGCCAGGTCGGCGCCGCGGTCCGGATCTATAGGCGGAGCCTGAGCGAGCGCGAGCGGGCGGTGGGCTCACAGGATCCCAGCACCATTGCGACGCGGCAGAAACTCGCCGACGCGTACTTCGCCGATGGCAAGATCAAGGATGCGATCTCCCAGTACAAGCGCGCGGCAACTGACAGCGAGCGAAGCCTGGGACCTGACCATGCGGAGACGCTGCGCGCGCGCGCTTCCCTCGCCAAGGTTTCTCATGAGGCCGGCCGGATGGCGGCCGCCGTTCAGATCTACGAGCAAGTGCTGGCGGGTACCGAACGCTCGCTCGGGCCCGGTCACCGGGACACACTAGCCGCCGGAATAAGCCTCGCGGCCGCGTACTACGCCGTAGGGCGGCTGACCGACTCGGCCAAGGCCTACCGAGATGTGGTGCAGCGAGCCGAGGAGACGCTGCCTTCCTCGGACCCGCTACTAAAGTCCGCGCGGGACGGACTGGCGGCCATTACCGGTGAGTAAGGGATCGCCCCGATTGGTGATTTGCTGCTTCCGACAACCAACGCACGTGTTCCCTTACTTAAGTGCGCAGTTTCAGTTACGCTACCCCACGATGTGCCTGAAATCAGATTTAGCTACCGTTAGTGCTGCCTGTGCAACTCGGGCAGCAGAAGCCGCGCCCCGTTACCGCCGCACCCGGAGAGCACATGACTGACAGGACCACATTCCCGATGGCCGGGCCGGCCGCGGCGGGCACGTCGCGCCTCGAACCCAACGCCATCAGCGTTGCGCAGGACACGCTGATCGGACTCGCCGATACGGGCCCGACCGTTACAGTCCAGTTCTCGCTCGTGCTGCTGATCGCGGCCACCGCATATGGCGCGCCGCTTGTTCTGATCGTCACCGCAGTCCCCATGCTGATCATCGCGAATGCGTATCGTCGGCTGAACCTGTGGAATGCTAATTGCGGTGCGTCGTTCGAGTGGGTGGGGCGCGCGATCAACCCCTACCTGGGCTACATGACCGGGTGGCTGATGCTCGCGGGCACGCTATTCGGCACGCTCACCCCGGTGACCGCGCTTGGCCCGTCGGTTCTCGCTGTCTTTAATCAGCCATCAACGAGCAAGTGGCCGAACATCGGCATTGCCACCGGCCTTGTCGTCGTCATGTTTATCATCTCAGTCATCGGCATCAGGATCACCGCGCGCACTCAGGTCGCCATCGGTGTCATCGAGTACGCGATCCTCGTCGTCTTCGCCATCTGGGCCCTAACCTGGGTACTCGGCCACCACGCAGGCACGCTCTCGGTAACGCGGGACTGGTTCAGCCTGACAGGCATCGGCGGCAAGGGAAGCCTAGTTGGCGCGTTCCTGATAACCGTGTTCATGTACAGCGGCTGGGACGGCACGCTGTACGTCAACGAGGAGGTTCAGCACCGGCGGGAGAACCCCGGCCGGGCCGCGATGCTGGCCGTGGGAATCGCCGGCGTGCTCTTCGTACTCGCCCAGATCGCCTTCCAGGGCATCGCTCCTTTCGCCAAACTGAACTCCCCTGCCGTCAGCACGTCCCCGCTGGTGTACATCGGCAACCTGCTCACCGGCAGCAGCGTCGGCGGCGACGTGCTAGCGTTCGCGCTGGCACTGTCGGTGATCGCGGCGACGGGCGCCGGCATCGTGCTGAGCGCCCGGATCGCCTACGGGATTGCGAGCTACCGCGCGCTGCCCAGCAGCCTGGCCAATGTGTCGCCGCGGTTCCGCACGCCGGCGCTCGCCACGATCATTGCCAGCGTGCTCCTGCTCGGGCTCGGCTGGGTCTACCTGCTCTCGACCTCGGTGGAGAGCACCTTCTCGTACGTGCTCGATAACACGGGCATCCTGTACGCAACGTTCTACTGCGTGACCGCGCTGGCGGCGGTGGTCTACTACCGCCGCCGGGTGATGAGTAACTTCTGGGAAGCACTGACCATCGGTGTTCTGCCGATCGCGTCGGTGGGATTCCTGGGGTGGATTGCCGTCAAGTCCATTCTCGCCGCTCCGGCAGCCCAGAATTACTCGCTGCTTGGCTTCGGTGTCGTCGGCGTTCTCCTGATCTTCATCGCGAGGTTCGGGCTGCGGTCGTCCTTCTTCCAGATCAAGCGCGAGAGCTGGAAGCCCGAGGACTAGTCGGCCGCGCGGGCAGGCCGGTACCGCCTGGCAGGCGGAACCGGCCTCCCTGGCCGTCGTACCTGATCGGTATGCCTGGCCACCCCGGTTCGGGACGCTAGTCAGGTCTCCTGACAGTCGGGATGGAAGATCTGCTCTACCGACTGGCCGAAGTAGCTGGCCATCCGGATGGCAAGCGGTAGCGACGGGTCGTAGCGGCCCTGCTCGATCGCGTTGATGGTTTGCCGCGAAACGCCGAGGGCCGCGCCGAGCGCCCGCTGCGACAGCCCCGCTGCCGAGCGAAGTTCCCGGATGTCGTTGCGCACGGACAAGGTTCCTTTACATCGATCCGCCGGATGGAAAGTACCCTTTACGGGAACGAGGTGTCAACGGGGTGACGGTGGAGCCGCGGACGTGCTCCCTTCCCTGGCCGGCCTGGGCGCGACGCTTTCGGTTCCGAAGCGCAACCTTCGGCCAGCGTCGAAGGCGGGCCGAAGCTATTAGCCTGGCGCCAGGGAACGTTCCGTGTTGAATAACCAGGAAGGGTGCCTGCGATGAGCGCCGAGCCCGACGATGGCCTCAACTGGCAGCGGCCGTCGCCGAAACTGTTGCGCTGCAGGCGGATCCAGGTCGCCCTCGTGACGGTTCCGGTCGCGCTGATCGTGGGCCTGGCCTGCGCGACTGCATCTGGACTCGCGGGCACTCTGAGCGCCGTCGGCGTGCTTGTGGCCGGTGTGGTCGCCGAGCGCTTCCTGGCGCGCCGGGTGGCCGCCTGGGGGTTCGCCGAGCGGAACGAGGACCTCATGGTCCGCAGGGGAGTCATGATCCGCCGGCAGTCGGTCATCCCATACGGCCGGATGCAGTACATCGACATCACCGCCGGGCCGCTGGAGCGCAGCCTCGGCCTGGCCACGCTGCGAATGCATACGGCTGCGGCGGCAAGTGACGCAAGGATCCCCGGCCTCGACCAGGCGGTGGCCGCCAAGCTGCGCGACCAGCTGGCAGCACTGGGCGAAACGCAGGCTGCAGGCCTGTGACCAACCCGCTCCCGGCCGATCCGCCGCGCGTGCCCGTCGCCGAGGGCGTACCTGCGGGCTGGCATCGGCTGCATCCGCTGACTCCGGTAGTGCGGGCCGGAAGCCGGCTCTTCGCCTTGGTGGCGGTCCTCGCCGTCATAGCGCTGGCCAACCAGCGGCAGGATAGCAGCGAGATCGTCACCGACCTGGTGGTCATTGCGCTCGCGCTGTCCGGCGGCTTCATCTCCTGGCTGGTAACGCGCTGGCAGGTGACTGATGGCGTCCTGCGCATCGACACGGGCCTGATCAGGCGTGATTCCAGGCGGTTCCCGTTGTCGCAGGTCCAGGCGATCGATGTCGTTCAGAGCGGGCTGGCGCGCATTCTCGGGCTGGCCGAGCTCCAATTGCGGGTGGCCGGCGGTGACGCGTCTCGCGGCGGCCGGCTGGCATGGCTGCGCCTCGCGGACGCTGAGCGCCTCCGAGCCGAACTCCTTGCGTATTCGACCGCTGCCCGCGCCATCCAGGCGGTGCCAGCCGGGACCGGAGGGCCTGCCGATGCTCCGCTAGCTTCGGCGGTGGCCGTCGACCCGATTGCGGCGGGCCCAGGTACCGGTGCGATCCCGGCCAGCGCCGCGACACCGGAGCAGCAGCTCTTCCGGGTCAGGTCCGGGCAGCTGGCCGTGGCGATCGCGCTCAGCCGTCCGGGGGCGATTGCCTTCGCCGTGGTCGCGGCCGTGACGGCGTTCGTCGCCGTGACCGGCAAGACCGCGGCGACGGCCACGTTCCTTCCGACCGCGATCGGCATCGCGGCGACGGTCTGGCGCTGGTTTAACGGCGAGTACGGAACGACGGTGACCGCGGCTCCGGACGGGCTCCGGCTGAATTCCGGCTTGATCCAGACGACGGCCGAGACCATCCGGCCGGGGCGGATCCAGGCCGTTCGACTAGTCGAGCCGCTGGCCTGGCGACCGTTCGGCTGGTGCCGGCTTGAAGTGGACGTCGCCGGTCCCCGCGTCCGCCGGGAGAGCAGGGGCGAGAGCGGGCGGCTCCGGGCCCTGATTCCCGTCGGTACCAAGGCCGATGCGATGCAGATGCTGGGCGTGGTGCTGACGTCACAGCCGATGCCGGACAAGCCCGTCCCGAGGCGGGTCAGGTTCAAGGCACCGCTGGAGTATCACTTCCTCGCGTTCGGCAGCGACGACAACTACGTCGTTAGTTCGGACGGCCGGGTTACCAGGACGACAACCTGGATACCGCTGGAGAAGGTGCAGAGCGTTCGATGGGTTCAGGGCCCGGTCCAGCGCTGGCTGCGGCTTTCCTCGGTGCGCCTCGACGTCGCCGGGAAGAGGGTGACCGGCGCCATCGAGGACAGGGCAGACGCCGAGGCGCGAGACCTGCTGATGCGGCTGCCTGACCTGGCCCGTGCCGCCCGGGCTCGGGCCGCGTAAGGCCGGGTGGCGCGCCCGCTCGCAGCGCTAGCTCCTCGTCCTGAGCGTGGCGAACACAATCACGTTGCTCAGGTAGTGGCCCGTTGCCTCATCGAACGTGCCGCCGCACGTAATCAGGCGGAGCTGCGCGTCCGGCACCGCACCGTACACCGCGCGGGTCGGGAACCTCGTTTTCAGGTAGGTCCGCACCGCCGTGACCTGGAACACGGCGAGGGTGCCGTCGGCCCGGCGCACGTAGACCAGGTCGCCAGGGCGCAGCAGGCGCAGCCGGAAGAACACGCCTGGGCCGGCGACCGAATCGATATGCCCGGCGATGACCGCCGCGCCGATGGCGCCCGGCCGCGGGCTTCCTGTGTACCAGCCCGCCACCTCTGCCGTAGCCGGTACCTGAAGCGTGCCGGCGGCAGTGAGTCCCAGCCGCACGAGCGCTGTCCGCACTCCTATGGCTGGGATCTGCAAGCTGACTGGCCTGGCTACCGGAGGGGCCGAAGGCTCGGGGACCGCGGCCCAGTGCCCTCGCGGGACTGCGACCATCGGCGTCCGGACCGCGGGCGTGGCCGGCCGGGCGGTGTGGCTCGCCCAGACCAGCCCGGCGACTCCGATGCAGACCGCCGCCGCGCCGCTAAGCGCCGCGACGGCCGCCCAGGGCCTGCGGATCCGGTGGACGCCGGACGCGTGCCGGGGCGCGGTGCTCCTGCGCGGGGACTCCGTGCCCACGGAACGCCCGGATGCATCTGCCCGGGGGGCCGACCCCTCGTACCCCCCGGCCAAGCTAGCGGGCATGCATGGCAGGCCTGCGCCTGCGGCTTAGCAGTGCCACACCGCCAACGACGCCGACGGCGCCGGCGGCTGCCGCCGCAGCCCATGGGCGCAGGGACACACCGGGCCGCGGGGCGGTGCCGCCGAGCCCTGTCTGAGCACCGCCGATCGCAGCCACCTTGCTGCCGGCCGCCTCCAGCAGGTCATCGATCGCGAGCTTGCCGGGCTTGTCGAGGATCACGAGTGTGTGGATGGAGCCAGCGGCGAGCACGACGCGCGCAGTGGCCGTCTCCGAGCTTCCGGCCGCCCGAACCGTCCACGTGCCGGGCGCAACAGCCCGGTAGCCAGTCACGCTAGCGAACTTGAGGTCGGTGGCAAGCCGGCTTGCCCCGGCGGAAACCGTCACCGAGTCCTGCTGAAGTGAGGCCTGGATCACACGAACCAGGGCCTTGCCCGGCGGCGTGGTCAGCTCGTCCAATATGACCTGCAGGCGAATGCCCGCCTCAGGCCCCATGCCGGCGACCGTGTAGGCATGGCCGGCGGCCACGTCGACCGCCGTCGAGAGAACCGGCTTGGAACTCGCCGGAGCGCCAGCCAGCCGCATCGCAACCGTGTAGTCGCCGGCCGCGAGCTGTTCAAACGGCGACACCGTTCCGTAGGCAACGTGATGGAGGACGAGCTGCGCGGTCGGGCTGCCGAATGAGTAGAGATAGACATCCACCGCGGGAGTGTTGGGCGAGAAATGGGCGAGCTGGACCCAGCCGACAGGGGCCGAGGCCCACGCGGCGTCGGGGCCGACCGTGAACTCACCTGCCGTGATCGCTACGGTGGCGGCGACGAGCGCCCACCCCAGCCGTCCTGCTTGTGCGATCGCTTTAGCTATCTTCATGTGCTCCCCTCCTAGCGCTGACCGCCCGTTCCGGTCGGTCAGTTCTTGTTGAGCAGACCCAGCGGGGCTGGTGCCGGGAATTCGATCGTCAGTACTGTCGTCCTGCCCGCCGTATGCACCGAGGTGAGCGCCAGGAATGGAGCGCGCTGGGCACGCAAGAACGCCTGCACTGCACGTCGGTAGCTCGCGCTGGTCGCCGTGATGGTCATGGACCGCAGCGGCGCGGCGGCGGCGGCACCTGGCCCGGCGTCGCCGAAGCTGCGGATGGCGACGCGGTACCTGTGCGCGAGGCCGGCCATGGTGATGAGCAACCGCACATCCACCTGCCCGGCGAGCAGTTGCCTGCGTGCCACCGCAGACACCCGAACGTTCTTGTTCGCCAGCAGTTCGCGCCCAGCTGTTCGCCTGGCCTGCACGTCGGCCTTCAGCGCAGTCAGGTAGGCAGCCGCACCATCCGGTGCCACGACGCGCACCTGTACCTGGTCTTGCCCGGCGCCGAAGGTGGCGAGGACGAGCGGAGCGTAGACGCTGGCCAGGCGGGTGCCGAGTTCGTTCCTTATAGCCTCGGTGGAAATGACGATCCCCGAGCCAAGCGGATCAGCAGCGCTTGGGCCAAGGGCGGCGAGGTTGGCTGCCGGGAAGCCGTGCTGAGCCAGTGCAGCACACATCAGCGGATCGCAGGACACGATGACGCTGCGGCTCACCTGTGCCGCAGCCCATGCTGCCGCCTGCTGTCGGCTCGCGGTCGCGGCGGCAAGCCGCCTGGTATCGGCTGCCGACAACGTGTGAGGGGCAGCGGCGCGGGCTGCATCATGGGAATCAGCGCGAGTGGTGGCAAGCCGGATGGCCGCGGCGCTCACCGCGATCAGCGCGACGATGAGCGAACCGACGCCGTACTGGCGGTAGCGGTGTCGACGCCTGGCCCTGGCCTGCGGCTCACTGACGTGCCGTTGCCACCACAGCCTGAGGGTGGTCGCAATCACCTGCGACCATGGTGGCGCAGGCCCCGGCGCTCGGTTGTAACCGGTCACGAGCCACCCCACCCCCAAGGCTGCGAGAAAAGGACGGCGCAGCCCTAACTCGGCCAGTTCACCACGGTAAACGCGCCGGGTTCAATGGAAACTGCGAATTATGACCGACTTAATGGACTTAAAGGACATGCCACGAGTGGCAATATTCTGCCGCAACAATGAACAGAGCAGGGCTAGGGCAGTATTACGGCCTTCGGCGCGAGGCGGGCGTCACCCTCGGAATCGTGCAGCTTCCATCCCGGTAGCCACGCCAGCCGTCGTGGCAGATACCAGCTGCGCTCGCCGAGCAGGGCCATGGCCGCGGGAACGAGGATGCCGCGAACCGCGGTCGCGTCAATCAGGACCGCGACCGCAAGGCCCACCCCGAGCGTCTTGACGTCGACGAAGGATAGCGTCGCGAAGATCGAGAACACCGCGACCATGATGACGGCAGCACTGGTCACTACCCCGGCGCTGGCCGCTATTCCGCTGGTAAGGGCCTCGCAGGTGGACATGCCGCGGGTGCAGCGCTCGCGGATCCGGCTGAGGATGAAGACGTGGTAGTCCATGCTCAGCCCGAACAGGAACACGAACATGAACAGCGGCACCCACTGTGCGATCGTGGTGCTCCCGCTCACGCCGAACAGTCCTTGCAGCCAGCCGTCCTGAAAGATGAGAGTGATCACGCCGTAGGCCGCGCCGACCGACAGCAGGTTCAAGATGACCGATACCAGCGGGAGAGCGAGCGACCTGAATGCGATCAGCAGGATCAGGAATGCCAGCCCGGCAACGACCCCAAACACAATCGGCGTGCGAGCCCGCAGCGTCGTGTCCCAGTCATAATCGGTAGCCGTGTTACCGGTCACGGCCAGGCTGACCCCCGAGACTCGGCCAAGGGTTTCCGGCAGGACCTGGTTTTGCAAGGTCAGCAGTGCATCGTTCGAGACCGGGCCCGAGCCGCTGCCCGCAAGCGGAACCTCAAGGATCAGTCCTCGCCCTGACGCGACCGACGTCACCGTGATCGGGGCGCGGATCGGACCCGTGGCCGAGGCATGGGCTTCCAGGGCGGCCACCGCCGAGCGGACGGCCGGGCCGTTGAGATCTTGTCCGGTCGCGACGACCTCGGCGGGCGACGGCTGGCCGGGAAAGGCCGCGTCAATCCTGGCCAGCGTCTGCGCCACGGGAACGTTGCCAGGCAGATCCACGAGTGGGTTCCCGAGCCGAATGCCCAGTGCGGGCAGGGCGAGGATCAGCAGGGCAAGCGCCGCAGCCCCGCCCCAGGCCAGCGGATGACGCACGACCCGGCGGATCAGCGCCGCCCACAGCCGCGAGGGGCGTGCCTCGGTGCGTCGCTTGCCGAGCACCGGGATCCTGCCGCGGTCGGCCCAGTCACCAAGCATGGACAGCAGACCAGGAAGCACGGTGAGCGACCCAGCCACGGCCACTCCCACCACGATGATCGTGCCGAACGCCATGCCGGTAAACAGTTCTATGCCGCTCAGGAACAAGCCCGCCAGGGAGATCATGACGGTGAGCCCGGAGATCACGATGGCCCGGCCGGAGGTAGCCGCCGCTATCTGCAGCGCCTCGGCCGGAGACCGTCCCGCGGCCCGTTCTTCGCGCTCGCGGCGGAGATAGAAGAGTGAGTAGTCGACACCCACGGCCATGCCGAGGATCAGCACAATTTCTGACGTGCCAGACCTGATCGGCAGCCACAGGCTGGGGATCGCCAGCAGGGAGATCGTCGCGGCGACCGCGCTGGCCGCCAGGACGACGGGAATTCCGGCCGCGATGAGCGCGCCGAATACGACGAGAAGCAGGATCAGCGTGATGGGGATGGCGCTGAACTCCGCGCGATGGAAGTCGGATTCCAGCAGCGAGTTACCTGCCGCGCTCGTGCTGGCTGATCCAGCCTCGGCCACGATCAGGTCCGGGTAGGCGGCCTGCACCCTGGCGACTGCCGCCTGATCCGCCGCCACTGTCGAATTGACGTCGGCGTGCGGCCCGGCGACGTCGAAGGTGACCAGAGCGCTGTGACCGTCCGCGGAAATGAGGCTGGCGGCATCGCCGCCGTCCCGGATGCTGGCCCGGCTTCCCGTCGATGTGCCGTCCGCGGCGAGCCGACCCGTCGCCAGGCTTGGCGCGCTGACGTCGATGGCCGCAAACGGCAGGCGGCGAAGCGCCGCAGCTACCGCCGCAGTCGCCTGGCGCATCTGCGGGTCATCGGCAAACGTAAGGCGGGCAGCTCCAGCGCCGCGCGGCTGGATGAGGACGCTTTCGGTCGCCGGCGAGACCACGTTCAGCTGGTGGAGCATCTGCTCGCCCTGGCCGGCCTGGCCTGGGTCATACTGCGGCAGGTTCCGCGTCCCCAGCAACTGCCCGGCCAGGAAGGCCGCAGCGACCAGCCCGAACCAGCCGAACACGGCGATCTTCGCGTGTCGCGCACTCCAGCACGCGATCCGCTCCACGATGGGCCCGCCGGGGCCGGGCAGTGGTCGTGCCGAAGCCTGGGCTAACTCTGGGTTGCGGCGGGGCATCGGGCCCTCAGATCATCGGGGAGAGTGGATCGGCGCCCGGTCCGGATCGGGCTCAGTGGCTTAGCGAACGAAGCGGTCGCCCGGTTCCCGTGCGATCGGCGAGCACGGAGGTATCCGGCTCGTTGACCGGATCGTCTCACGAAATATGGGGTTGCGCTGCGGGCTCGTTATGACCGGATCAGGTAATTGCGGGCGTGCTACGCCGGCCAGAGTTGCCTGGCCGTCGCTCGGCGTGCGGCCGCGTCCGCACGGATGCGCGGCCGGGTCCCCTGGTGGGCTACCATGCACGAGTCTCCCGCCGGTGTAGCTCAGTTGGCAGAGCAGCCGTCTTGTAAACGGCAGGTCAGCGGTTCGATCCCGCTCACCGGCTCCATCCACCCGTGTATTAGTTCGGCTGACGCTTGACATTGGTCGTTCGGCTGATGCCTGACAGTGTTTCGGCTGATGCTTTACAGCTGGTTCGGCTGATCCTTGACACTCCCTGGCATGAGGGAGTTGAGCGTGGCTGAGCAGCGGTATCAGGCTGTCCTGGCGGTGATCGGCGAGGGCGGCACGGTGACGGAGGTGGCGGGCCGGTGGGGAGTTTCCCGGCAAAGCCTGCATACGTGGCTGGCCCGGTATGAGGCGGGCGGGCTGGAGGGGCTGGCGGATCGGTCGCACCGGCCGGCCAGCTGCCCGCATCAGATGGATCCGCAGCTGGAGGCGGTGGTGCTGGAGATGCGGCGGGTGCACCGGTCGTGGGGTGCGCGGCGGATCGCCTTCGAGCTGGGCCGGCTGGACGGCCGGGCGGTGCCGTCAGAGTCTGGGATCTACCGGGCGCTGCTGCGCGCGGGGCTGATCGAGCCCGGCGCCCGGCGGCGGCGGAAGGAGGAGTGGCGGCGGTGGGAACGCGGGTCACCGATGGAGTTGTGGCAGATGGATGTGGTCGGCGGGTTCCTGCTCGCCGACGGCAGTCACGCCAAGGCGCTGACCGGCATCGATGACCATTCCCGGTACTGCGTGTCCGCGGCGCTGATGGCCCGGGAGCGGACCCGGCCGGTGTGCGATGCGTTGGGCGCGGCGTTAGCCCGGCACGGCGTGCCGCAGCAGATCCTCACGGACAACGGCAAAGTCTTCACCGGGAAATTCGGGCATCCACCGGTGGAGGTGCTGTTCGACCGGATCTGCCGGGAGAACGGCGTCGATCACCTGCTGACCATGCCGCGGTCGCCGACCACGACCGGCAAGATCGAGCGGTTCCACCGGACGCTGCGCGCGGAGTTCGACACCCGCCGGGTGTTCAGCTCGTTGAAGACAGCGCAGCAGGCCCTCGATGAATGGGTGGCCCATTACAACACCGCCCGGCCGCATCAGGCGCTGGCCATGGCGACGCCGGCGTCCCGGTTCCGCGCCGGCGCCACCGGTGCCCCCCAGGCCGACCTGGGCGCACTGTCGCCCGACCGGTCCGGCGAGGACTGGATCGCCCGCAAGGTCGGGCCCAACGGCGTGGTGTGCGTGTCCTGGCAGCAGGTCTCGGTCGGCAAGCATTACGCCGGGCAGCGCTGCGACGTGCACGTCGGCCGCGACCTGCTGCAGTTCTGGGTCGGCGCTGACCTGCTCAAGACCGTCACCCGCACCAGCAGCGGGGAGGTGCGCAAGAAAAACGCGGCACGGGCCTAATCTGAAAACCGGGGTGTCAAGGATCACCCGGATGACAATCGTCAAGCGTCAGCCGAAGGTCCACAGCCCCAC
>JASHUG010000102.1 GCA_030040155.1 Streptosporangiaceae bacterium
GTCAGTGATCGTCCCCGCCTGGCGGCTGGGCCTTGGCCTCGATGATCAACTCGAGGTCTCTCAGGTCCGCGGCGAACTCTTCATCCCAGTCACGCTTTTCCTCCAGCCATCGCTGCAGGCGGGCGTGGCCGGGCAGCGGCACGTCAGGCAACTGACCGCGGGTGCCGCGCGGGTCCCTCGTCCCGAACCGCCCGGCGGTCTCTGACAGGGCGTAGCCAACCACAAACGTGCTGATCAGACGCTCCAGCCGCGGAACCTCGGGCTCGGGCACCCCGGCCTCCAGGAGCCCCTGGTAAACCACGTCAGTGACTCGCACCGCGTCGCCCGCAACGGACGGGCGGGCGAATATCAGGATGCCCGCCCAAGGGTGCCTACGGGACATCTCCCTGGCCGCATAGGCCAGGCCATACAGCTGCTCGCGCCACGAATCGCCTGCCGCCACGGCCGGAAGCAACTCGCCCGCCAGGTGCTCAAGCATCGCGTCGAGGAGGGCGCTCTTGCTGCCGATGTGCGGGTAGAGCGCCATTGGTGTCACGCCGACCCGCTCCGCTACCGAGCGCATCGACACCGCGTCCAGGCCAAGTTCGTCGGCGATCGCTACCGCCGCAGCCAGGATTTCCTGCTTGCGATCAGTCATGTATACAGTGTAGATTCTATACAGCGTAGATCGTTTGGAGGTTGACGGAGATGCTGAGAGCCGAGGGCCTGGTCAAGCGGTATGGCGACTTCCGGGCGCTTGACGGATTCGATCTAGAGGTGCAGCCGGGCGAGATCGCCGGCCTCGTCGGCCATAACGGAGCTGGGAAGACAACGTTCGTCGAGATCGTCACCGGGCTGGTCAAGGCAGACGCCGGGCGCGTCACCGTCGGCGGCCTCGACGCGCTGGCTGCCCCCAGCGCAGCCAGGAGGCTGCTGGGCGTGGCGCCGCAGGAGCTGGCACTCTATCCAACCGCGACGGTGCGCGACAACCTGCGGCTCTTCGGATCCCTGGCCGGGATGCGCCGTCGCGGCCTGGACCAGGGAATCGGCGACCTGGCGCAGGAACTGCGGCTGACCGAGGTCCTCGACAAGCGAGTTGGCTTGCTGTCGGGCGGGCAGCGCCGACGTACGCAGGCCGCCACCGCCATGATTGGCAACCCGACACTGCTGCTGCTCGACGAGCCGACGGCAGGCGCCGACCCGGAGACACGGGCCGCGCTGCTGGGCGCGGTGCGCCGCCGCGCGGAAGACGGGACAGCGGTCGTCTACACCACTCACTACCTCCCGGAACTCGCGGATCTTGGCGCCACGCTCGCGGTGGCGAGGGCCGGCCGGGTCATCGCTAGGGGATCGCAGCGCAGCCTCATTAGCGGCCTGCCCGGGGAGTTGCGGCTGCGATTCGACGACTTCGGTCTCGCCGCTCCGGCGATCCCCTATGAGCTCGCAGACCGGGCCAGGGCCGTCGAGGATGAGCTACGGATCACCAGCGCCGATCCGCCTGCGGACCTCGCGGCGGTGCTCGCGGCGGGGTGCGCGCCGACGGCGGTCGATGTCCGCAAGCCGGACCTCGATGACCTCTACCGCGCGCTGGCTGCGGAGGCCGTTCATGCCGCGTGACACCCTGGGCCGGACCGGCGCGCTGCTTCGTCACAACACTTTGCTGATGCTCCGCGAGCCCGGTCCGTTGCTGAGCCGGATGATCCTGCCGCTGGCCTTCCTCGTCCTGCTCCACCCGCTCTATGAGCGGGCGCAGTCCGGAAGCCGTGGCGTGACTCAGGCCGTGATCGCCACGCTCGTGACGTTCTCCCTGATGGCGATGAGCATCGCCGGGAGCTCCATCCTGACCGAACGCATATGGCACACGTGGGAGCGCGTGCGGTCGACCGCGGCGCTCCCGGCCGAGCAGCTCGTCGGCAAGGGCGTGCCCGTGGTGGCCGCGCTCCTGCTGCAGCAGTGCGCGGTGCTCGCGTTCGGCGCGGGCGTACTCGGCCTCCAGGTCGCCGCCCTTCCACTGCTGGCGCTGGTGCTGCTCGCCTGGACTATGACCGTCACCGCGATGGGAGCCGCGCTCGGGCTCCTTGTCAGGAGCATGGGCGCGATGTCCGCCTGTTACGACATCGGCAGCATGATCTTGTCGAGCCTCGGCGGCGCGCTTGTGCCGCTCGCGGCCATGCCGCTCTGGATCAGGCACATTGCGCCGGCGTCGCCGGGCTACTGGGCGGTCTCGGCGCTTGAGTCGGCGCTGCACGGCAACGCCGGGCGGACCTGGGTCGCGTCGGCGGTCCTGGTCGGCTTCGGCGCCGGCGCCTGCATGCTGGCCGCGCTCCGTGCACGCGGCAGCTGGGGCCGCTCGGCCGGGCTGTGAGCCGTCGTGACTGGCTCCGGGATACGAGCACTGGCGGAGGGGCGAGCCACGGTCACTCATCGTTCCCGCAGGAATCCTCCGTGCCATCCGGCTTCCACGCTGCGAACTTGAGACCCTCATCAAGGGTGACCACGATCTTGCCGAAGCCGACGGTCTGGAGGCGGCCGAGCACGGACGCCGGCTCGACCGGGTTGTAGGTGTCGTCGGCGTGGAAGTGATGCAGGCCGTTGCTCGCCACGCTGTCCGAGCAGATCAGGACGCCGCCGGGCCGCAGCACCCGGAAGGCCTCGGAGAGGATCTTGTTCTGCTGGGCAAGCGTCGGCACGTGATGCAGCATCGTGAATGCGCCGACCGAGTCGAAGCTGTCATCCGGATAACCCAGGTCGGTTCCGCTGCCTATCCGGATCCCGACGTTGGTGCCCGCGTAACGCTCGGCAAGCAGTGCGGCCGCTTCTTCGTTGACCTCAACCGCGGTCAGTCGCTTCACCTTGTGCCGCAGCCACTCCGTCGCCGCGCCAGGGCCCGGGCCAATCTCGAGCATCTCCTCGCCGAGATCGGCATCCCTGGTCAGGGTGGGCAGTACGTCGGTCTGGATGTGCTGCGCCCACTCCGGGCTGGTGCACACTCGCGCGTGATTCTCGTTCATGGTCGGAACGCTACGGAGCTCGCTGGCCGGATCCAATGGCGTAGCCTGCCAGGTAATGTCGCAGGACGGACATTGTGTCGCGGCTAGGCCGGACGACGTCGCGGTCGTCGTGGTGGCCACCTTTCCGATGCCCGCCGGCCTGGTTTTCGACTGGCACACTCACGACGACCATCAGCTGGCCTGGGCCACGACCGGAGTGCTGGCGGTCCGCACGCGGACGACCGCGTGGGTGCTGCCGCCGACGCGAGCGCTTTGGATCCCGGCTGGCGTGCGGCACGAGACGCTGACCTCGGGCGCCGCGGCAGTCATGCGCTCGCTGTACGTGCGCCCGGCTTTGTGCCCCATCGACTGGACCGAACCCACTCCCGTTGTGGCGACCCCGTTGCTCGCCGAGCTCATCGGCTACCTGGACGGTCTCGCCCTGAGCGCGGACGAGCGCGTGCGCGCCGAGGCCGTGCTCGTCGACCTGCTGAAGCCGGTCGCCATGACGACGATCGACGTGCGGATGCCGGACGACGATCGAGCCCGCGAGGTGGCCGACGCGCTTGCCAGCGACCCGGCCGACGGCCGGACGCTCAGCGACTGGGGACGTCATGTCGGAGCGAGCGAGCGCACGTTGGCGAGGGCCTTTCTGGCCGACACGGGAATGAGCTTCGGCCGGTGGCGCACCATGTTGCGGTTGCAGGCCGCGCTGCCGGCGCTGGCGGCTGGCGACCCGGTAGGCAACGTTGCTCGCCGGCTCGGATACGAGTCGGCGAGCTCGTTCGTCGTGGCGTTCCGCCGCGAGACAGGGCAGACACCGGCGTCGTTCTTTGCTCGGCCTGGACCCGACTGAGCCGGGCCGGCCCCGGCAGCGGCTGGAGCCAACCCCGGGTGCCACCAGACGAGCAGCGGTCGGCTACGACGCAGCCGAGGACGCAGGCTGCGGCGCCTGGGCGTCAGTCGCGCCGTTCTGGTGCACGATCAGCACCGGCCGGTCGCTTCGGGTGGCGACGTCTGCGGCGATCTTTGCGGCTACCCGGCCGCCGAGCCCGGCACGACGGTGCGAG
>JASHUG010000103.1 GCA_030040155.1 Streptosporangiaceae bacterium
AGCAGGGGCAGGATGCGGTCGACACCCATCGAGGATCCGGTGGCCGGCACGTCCGGGCCGCCGAGCTGCTCGATCAGGTGGTCATACCGGCCGCCCCCACCGATGGACCCGGCCGCCGCTGGGGTCACGAACTCCCAGATCGGGCCGGTGTAATAGCTCAGGCCGCGGACCAGCCGGGGGGTGAACGCGATCCGCTCTTCCGGGATCTGCCCGGCGACGACCGACAGAACCTCGTCGACCACCTCCAGTCCGGACGTGCCGGCCTTGCTGTGTTTGAGCGCCACCCGCAGGCGGTCCGTCGCATCGGCAGCGGTCAGGGTTTCTACCATTTCCCCCGCGACCGAGGCGTCGAGATCGCGCTCCGCCAGCTCGGCCACCACGTCGGCGGGCGCCAGCCGGTCCAGCTTGTCCAGGGCGATCAGGACGGACGGCCCGATCTCCGCCGGGATCGCGAAGGACTCGAGCAGGCCGGCCAGCACCTCGCGCGAGTTGAGCTGGATGCTGAACTCGCGCAGGCCAAGCGCGGCGAGGGCGTCGTGGTGCGCGCACAGCACCTCGGCGTCGGCCAGCGGAGACGCCGAGCCGAGAGTGTCGAGGTCGCACTGAACGAACTCGCGGTAGCGGTCCTTGCCGGGCCGGTCGGCCCGCCAGACTGGGCCCATGGCATAGCGCTTGTACGGCGTCGGCAGCTGGCTGCCGTAACCGGCCGTTACCCGCGCGAGCGGGACCGTCATGTCATAGCGCAGGGCCAGGTCGGCCTCGCCGCTGGCCTCGTGCTCACCGCGGCGGAGGATCTTGAAAACCAGCTTGTCGCCTTCGTCGCCGTACTTGCCCATCAGCACGTCCAGGCGCTCGAACGCCGGGGTCTGCAGCGGCTCGAATCCGTAGCTGGTGAACACGGACCGGATCACGCCGAACGCATGCTCTCGCCGCTCCACGTCAGCACCGAGGAAATCGCGGGTTCCGGACGCGGGATCGAACTGGCTAGGCATGTGATCTATCCTCGCGGAAAGCCGGCCCCGCCGTCACTGCGGTATCCGCGATTGGGGTTTATCTCCGGGTGCCGACCAGGAGCGAGTTCTCGAGGTCGGGCAGCACGACCTCCGTCCAGGTCAACCGCGGCTCGGATGCGAACATTTCCCGCTTGATGTCCCGCTCATGCAGCGGCGAGGCCGCCGGGAGCAGGCGTAGCGGCGTGAGGTCGTCCATCACGATCCGCCCGCCCGGCCGCAACAGGGTGACCAGCGCGCCGAATGTCTCCCCGCTCCGCACCCCGCTGTCGGCGAAGATCAGCTCGAAGGGCCCGCGCGGCGAGATGAGCTCGACGGCGTCCCCGGTCAGGACCTCTACCCGCGAGTCGGCGGCGAGCAGGTCTCTCGCGGCTGCCGCCCGGATCGGGTCGATCTCCGCGGTGACCAGCCCGCAGTCGGCCGGCATTGCAGTCGACATCCAGGCCGCGCCTATCCCGGCTCCGGTGCCCAGCTCCCCGATCCGCCCGCCCTGGCAGCCGGCCGCCAGCATCGCGAGGAAGCGGCCGGTCCCTGGCAGGCAAGCGGAGCCGCGGCCGTGACCGGGGTCGCCGGCGGTGACCGGGAAGCCTATCCGCCGCGCGGCCGTGTAAGCGCGCTCGACTAGCTCCGGAGTGCCGGCGTATGTCACGTCTTGCGACGATACACACGGACCGCGAGAGGCGCGAAGACCAGCACGAGACCCAGAGCCCACAACATGGACTCGCCGGCGGGCACGGCGACAGCCCCGTGGACCATGAGGCCGCGGCAGGCCGCCGCTACCAGGGTCACGGGATTCGCCTTGGCGAATGCCTGCAGCCAGCCCGGCATCGTCGTGACTGGCACGAGCAGGCCGCTGGCGAAGATCAGCGGGAACATCGCGATGAAGCCGAACACCTGGACGCCCTGAGGAGTCTTCACCGACAGCCCGATCAGCGCTGACAGCCAGCACATGGCCGTCGCGAACGCGAGGACCAGCAGGCAGCCGGCCACCGCGGCAATGGGGTTGGTGTGGACCCGGAAGCCCAGTACCATCCCGAACCCGAGCGTGACTACGACCGAGATGACATACCTCGCCACATCGCCGAGAATCGCTCCCGCCAGCGGCGCCCACCGGGCGATCGGCAGGCTACGGAAACGGTCGAAGATCCCCGCGGAGATGTCCTGGTTCAGCATCAGGCCCGTGCCGAGCGTCGCGAACAGGACCGTCTGGACCAGGATGCCGGGCATCACGTACTCGAGGTACGCCTGGACGTTCCCGTGCTCGATCGCGCCACCGAAGACGTAGGTGAACAGCAGCAGGAACATAATCGGCTGCAGGCTGAGCCCGAGCAGGTCCTCGGCGTTAGTGCGGATCTTGAGCACGCTCCGCCAGGTGAGCGTGAACGAGTTCTGCAGCCCGGTCGCAACACTTACCCGCCGGGGCGGTGCCTGCGGCGCCGGCCCGGTCGTGCCGAGAGTGGCGGTCGTCATCGCGCGCTTCCTTTCGTGGCCCCGGCAGCCTGGCGGGCCATGCCCGGATTGCGTGCCCCGTCTTTGCCAGCCTCGCTCTCGCTCCCGTCCTCCTCGGCGTGGTGCCCGGTGAGCGTCAGGAAGACCTCGTCGAGGCTGCTCTTGTGCAAGCTGAACTCCGCCAGCTCGATCCCGCCGTCATCGAGCTGGCGCACGATGCCTGGCAGCACGTTCGCCTTGCTGAGCTGTACCGTCACCCGGCGGGCCGACGGGTCCTGCACCGGTGTGCCCGAGGTCCAGCTCGCCAGCACGGCGCGGACTTCGGCCAGCCGCGACAGGTCGGCCGGAACAACCTCAAGAACCTGCCCGCCGACCCGAGCCTTCAGCTCATCGGGCGTCCCGGTGGCGATCACCTTGCCGTGGTCGATCACCGCGATCTCATCGGCGAGCTGGTCGGCTTCTTCCAGGTACTGCGTCGTCAGCAGCACGGTGACGCCCTCGGTCACCAATCTGCGGATCATCTCCCAGACATCGCTGCGCGCCTGGGGATCCAGCCCGGTGGTCGGCTCATCGAGGAACAGCACCCTCGGGCGACCGACCAGGCTCGCGGCCAGGTCGATGCGCCTGCGCATGCCACCCGAGTACGTCTTCACCGGGCGGCTCGCCGCCTCAGAGAGATCGAACCTCGCCAGCAGCTCGCCGGCTCTCGCTCGCGCATCCCGCCGGCCGAGTCCAAGCAGCCGGCCAATCATGACGAGGTTGTTCGTGCCTGTCAGTCCGTCGTCGACGGAAGCGTACTGGCCCGTGAGCCCGACAAGCTGGCGCACGCGGTGGGCATCCGTGACGACGTCATAGCCGCCCACGGTCGCCTTGCCGCTGTCGGGCTGCAGCAGCGTGGTGAGGATTCGGACCGCGGTCGTCTTGCCTGCCCCGTTCGGGCCCAGCACGCCGAGGACCGTTCCGGTCCGCGCAGCCAGGTCGATGCCCGCGAGGGCGCACGTCTTGCCGAAGTTCTTCGTCAGGCCTTCGGCCCTGATTGCATCGCTCACTCGGAGTCCTCGCCATGCTGGGTCGCCTGAATGTTCTTGCTGCCAAGGTGCGCCTGCCGGTGTGACAGCGCCCTGAACGGCCCGCGTCGCGCGAGGCCCTCCGCGCGCGACCTGATCCGGGCGTAGCGATCGCGTGCCCGCTCGCGGCTAGCGGCGTGCCGTTCGCGTGCGCGCCGCCTGTTCCGCTCGTGCCAGGCGTCAGCCCTGGCCGCAGCGCCGGCCCTGGCTGCCGCGTGCCGGTCGAAGGCCCGCCGCCACGCCTGTGCGTGCCGCTCGTAGTGCGCCCAGTGCGCGTTCGCGCCCGCCCGATCTCGCAGCCAGCGAGTCTCGGCGATCCGGTCTACCAGCGCCCGGTGCAGGCGCTTGATCGTCCTCAGCATCTCGTTCCGCTCTCCCCGGAGCCTCACTGGCGCCAAGACACGATATATCTTTACCTGTGAATGGACAAGATATATCTCATGAAGAGTCTCCGCCCGTGGGCGGGCGGCGGCTTGGCGCGCTATTCTAAGGCGTACGGCGTACCTCAATGCGTACGCCGTACTCCAACAAAGTTAGCTGGATGAGATGGCGCAGTCAAACGCAGCAAGCGACATGCCGATCTGGGCCAGGCCCGAGCCTGCGGGCCGGCGGCCTCGCTTCAGCCGCGACCAGATCGCGGCGGCCGCGTTGGCCATCGCCGACGCTGAGGGTTTCGATGCGGTCTCAATGCGCAAGATCGCGGCAGCGCTCGGCGCGGGGACGATGAGCCTGTACCGCTACATCGCAACCAAGGCCGACCTGATGGCGCTACTCGACGACGCGCTGCTGGGCGAGGCCCTGGTACCAGAAGGCGAGATGCCAGGCGACTGGCGGGACGCCGTGGCGGAAGTTGCCCGCCGCACGCGGGCGACGTTGCTGCGCCATCCCTGGGCGGTCCACGCACTGCACGGTCCAGGCGGAGCTCAGAACGAGCAGGCCGGCCCGAACGGGCTGCGTCATTTCGAGCAGTCGCTGGCAGCGCTGGACGGCGCGCCGCTGAACATGCAGGCCAAGGCCAACTTGCTCGCGACTGTCGATGACTATGTCATCGGCCATGCGTTGCAGGCAGGAGAGCTGATCGCGCGGTTCGGCCGGTCGCCAGAGCTGCCGGAGTCAGTCGTCAGGGATTTCATCGACTCTCAGCTCGCTTCCGGCGATTACCCCCGCGTCGCTGAGTTCCTGGCCGGACCGGCCGCGCAGTCCGTGGTCGATCCAGACCGGCTGCAGGAACGGTTTGAGCATGGCCTCCGGCTCCTGATCGACGGCTTCGCCGCTGAGCCAGGATCTCAGCCACCAGCCGACTGAGCGCCCTGCGGAGGCGTGCAGGGCGCTCAGTCCGTTCATGCGGGCTGCTCAGCCTGCGGGGCCCGTAGCCAGGGTGACGCTAGCGGTGTGGCTCTGCCC
The DNA here is from genome assembly GCA_030040155.1 of Streptosporangiaceae bacterium. Classification (GTDB taxonomy): domain Bacteria; phylum Actinomycetota; class Actinomycetes; order Streptosporangiales; family Streptosporangiaceae; genus JAJYUU01. The sequence goes on from JASHUG010000103.1 coordinate 4,931, forward strand.
GGACTGATCCGTCCAGGTGACGGAGACCTTGTCGCCCGGCCGGTACTGCTGGATGACGCCCTGGAGATCGGACGCCGCGGCGACCTGGTGGCCGCCGATGGCCGTGATCGTGTCGCCAGTGGCCAATCCGATCTGGGCGGCCGGCGTGTTCCTGACGACACCCTCGATCGGCGCGCCCGTGCTTGTCTGGCCGAAGCCCTCCTGGCTTGACTGCGTGCTCACGGCCACGCCCAGGAATGCCGTCTCGCCAATGTGCACGGTGCTGGAGGCGGTGCCGGCCTCGATCTGATCGGCGAGTGAGATCGCACGGCTGATCGGGATCGCGAACGCGGTCGTGGTAACGGCTGCGGTGGTGCCCGGCTCCCCGTTGTCGGTGGAGGCCGCCGTGTCCATGCCGATGACCTGCCCCGATGCGTTGAGCAGCGGGCCGCCCGAGTCGCCTGGCTCGATGGGCGCGTTCGTCTGGATCATGTTGCTCAGGTGCTCAAGCGTCCCGTCGCCTTCGTCTTGCGCCGTGATCGCGGCGTCGAGCCCGGTAACGCTGCCCGTCGCAACGGCCGGAGTGCCGCCCCGCCCCTCGGCGTTGCCCAGCGCAACGATCCGCTGGCCGGCGGCGACGCCGGAGCTATTGCCAATGGAGACCGTCGCCAGCCCGGACGCACCCTGCAACTGCAGCACCGCGACGTCGTCAGTGTCGCTGTAGCCGACAACCTTGGCCGCATACGTGTTGCCGTTGCCGATGTCCCTGACCTTGATTGACGTAGCGCCCTCAATCACGTGGTTGTTGGTCAGTACCTCACCGTTCGAGGTCAAGACCATGCCCGTCCCGGCCGCCGCGGCCTGGCCGTAGTCGATCGTCGTATTGATGTCGACCAGCCCCGGATCGCTCTTGCTGGCAATCGTGTTCGCGCTCAGCGGCGCGGACGCCGATCCGATGGCAGCCCAGGCGGAGCCGCCGACAGCCAGCGCCAGGGCCGTCCCGGCTGCAGCCAGGATGAGCCCGCGGCGCCTGCGGGGCTGGCCGGGGCCAGCCATTCCGGCCGGGAACGGCGGCCCATAGCCAGGTCCGCCTGGGCCATAGCCAGGTCCATAGCCGGGTCCGCCTGGGCCGTAACCCGGCCCGCCGGCCGGGTAACCCTGGCCGCTCGACCCGTAGCCAGGTCCGCCAGCCGGGTAATCCTGACCGCCGGGCCAATAGCCGGCCGGCGCGTCCCCCTGCGCACCAGCCCAGTCAGCGCTGTGCCCTCCGGCCCAGGCTGGATGCGGCGGAGGCGGCAGAGGCGCGGCCGGCGCCCCAGAAGCCGGCGCATCCGCCCAGCTGCCGCCCTGCTCGCCGAGTGCCGGCGAGCTGCCCGGCGGGGCGGCTGGTGCCTCGCGGGCGTCCTCACCGCCGTACGGGCCAGACGAACCGTACTCGTTGACCATGCGAATCTGTCCCCTCAACGTCCTCATGGTTTCCTGTTACAGTTCGATAGTCGGTGACAGGCCTGAGCCGCCTCTTGTTCCTCCCTGATGATTGGCTCTGTATCGGCTTAGCCGAACCTGAATATTTCCTCTGCGAAAGTTCATCGCGCCCCCCGAGGTCACGTCCGGCTTGGCACTGCCGCACGCCGTAATAGGCTGGCAGCGTGGTACTCGCCCCCGATGGCCGCCGCCTGCTCCGGCTTGAAGCCCGCAACAGCCAGGTCCCGATCGAACGCAAGCCCCCGTGGATCAAGACGCGGCTTCGCACCGGCCCCGAGTACACCGAGCTCAAGCAACTGGTCCGGCGTGAGGGATTGCACACAGTTTGCGAGGAAGCCGGCTGCCCGAACATCTTCGAATGCTGGGAAGACCGCGAGGCTACCTTCCTGATCGGTGGCGACCAGTGCACCCGCAGGTGTGACTTTTGTCAAATCGCTACCGGCAAGCCGGGCCCGCTGGACACCGACGAGCCTCGCCGGGTCGCCGAGTCGGTCGCGGCCATGGGCCTGCGATACGCAACCGTCACCGGGGTCGCACGCGACGACCTGCCCGATGGCGGCGCGTGGCTCTACGCCCAGACTTGCCGAGAGATCCACCAGGCGATCCCCGGCTGCGGCGTCGAACTGCTGATCCCCGACTTCAACGCCGATCCGGATCAGCTCGCGGAAGTCTTCTCATCCCGGCCAGAAGTCCTCGCCCACAATCTTGAAACGGTGCCGAGGATCTTCCGGCGGATCCGTCCCGGCTTCCGCTACCAGCGCTCCTTGCAGGTGCTGACCATGGCTCGCGAGGCCGGCCTCGTTACCAAGTCAAACCTGATTCTCGGCATGGGCGAGCGTCGGGACGAGATCAGCCAGGCCATGGCCGACCTGCATGCCGCCGGATGTGACCTGCTCACGATCACCCAGTACCTGCGGCCGTCGCCGCGCCACCACCCGGTCGACCGCTGGGTGCCGCCAGAGGAGTTCGACGAGTTGGCCGAGGAGGCCGCCGGGATCGGTTTCGCCGGGGTCCAATCCGGCCCGCTCGTCAGGTCGTCTTACCGGGCTGGACGCCTCTACCAGCAGGCCATGGAACAGCGTTCAGGACCGGTATCCTCGCCATCATGGTGAAAAAGTCCGGCGGCCAGGCTGACGACCCCGCCTCGATGGGCCGCATCCAGCAGATCAAGCTGGTCGCTGGCGTAGTCCGCAGGGACAACAAGTGGGCTCTGCCCAGCATCGCCGGAATCGGCCTCGCCGTGCTGGTGATCCTGGTGCTAGTCGGGATCCTCCTGGGCGGCCCGCTGATGATCCTCTTCATCGTGTTCGGCGTCTTTGGCGGACTCTCGTCGGCAATGATGGCGTTTGGCCGGTTCGCGCAGTCGGCGCAGTATCGGGCGATCGCCGGGCAGCCGGGGGCAGCGGCCGCGATCCTGCAGAATCTGCGCGGCGGGTTCACCACCACACCGGCCATCGCGGCCAACCGCAACATGGACGTCGTGCACCGGACGGTCGGCAAGCCGGGCGTGATCCTCGTCGGCGAAGGCTCGCCTAACCGGCTGCCAAGCCTGCTCGCGGCGGAGAAGAAGCGGATCGCCAGGATCGCCAACCAGATTCCGATCTACGACTTCCAGGTGGGGGATGCCGAAGGGCAGGTCCCGATCCGCGAGCTGCAGAAGAAGATCATGAAGCTGCCGCGCAACCTCAAGGGCCAAGCCGTCGCGGAGCTGAATTACCGGCTCAACGCTCTCCCGCAGGCGCTTCAGATGCCGAAGGGCCCGGTTCCGCGGTCGGCCAGGATGCCGAAGCCACCCCGCCCGCGGATCAGGTAACAAGCGCCGCTAGCTGCGGACGACCACAGTGGATGCGGCCTTGTCGTGGAGGCCGCGCAGGTCCCGGTCCATCATCACGGCCGGCACCACGAGCATCAGGAGCGCTGTGCGCGCCAGTGCCCGCGCGAAGCCGACGGGCTGGCCGTCGAGCCTGATCACGCGGAGGCCCGTCAGCTTCTTTCCGAGGGTGAACCCGGTGGTCGCGGTGAGCAAGAAGTCCTGGATGCCGAAAACCAGCGGCGTCCACGGCCTGGGCTCGATGAATACGTTCGTCGTGTGGCCGGCTGCGGGGTGGTAGAAGAACGCGATCGTGATCAGGCTGCAGGCGATCCAGTCGATGATCAGCGCGCCAAGCCGCCGGCTCCACCCGGCCACCGACCCGCGGCCGAACTCCGGTAGCCCCAGGTCCTGGCCCGGATAGAATTCAGGCTCAGTGCTGGCGGCATGCTGGTTGGTCACACGTAAAAGGTATCGGCTCCGGCTGCGCGACTGACCAACGGCGTGCGCGCTCCGCATGCTGCCAGCGACGGGCCGGGCCCCCGGTCAGGCCACTGCGCGCGGAACGGTGTAACACTGGCGAAACAAGGGGGACACGGCGAGGAAACCGTTGGCGGCTAGCGTCGGGAGCGCGCCGAGGGCGGCGCGATCACCGCGGCTGCGGCCAAGAGGGAGAGCTGATGTTCACAAGCGGCGATGAGGTTCTGGCCTTTATCGAGGCCGAAGGGGTGGAATTCGTCGACGTCCGGTTTGTCGATCTGCCGGGCACGATGCAGCACTTCACGGTTCCCGCCGAGGCTTTCGACCAGAGCGTGTTCACCGAGGGCCGGATGTTCGACGGCTCATCCATCCGCGGCTTCCAGCAGATTCACGAATCGGACATGCTGCTGCTGCCGGACCCGAGCACCGCGGTACTCGACCCGTTCCGCACTCACAAGACCCTCAATCTGACCTTCTTCGTGCACGATCCGCTGACCGGGGAGCCCTACAGCCGCGATCCGCGCAACGTCGCGCGCAAGGCCGAAGACTACCTGCGGGGCAGCGGCGTTGCCGACACCGCCTTCTTCGGACCCGAGGCGGAGTTCTACATCTTCGACTCCGCGCGCTACGAGACCGGGCCGAACGAGGGTTATTACCACATCGACTCGATCGAGGGAGCGTGGAACACCGGCCGGGACGAACCCGGCGGGAATCTGGGCGCCAAGCCCGCCTACAAGGGCGGATACTTCCCTGTGCCGCCGATGGACCACTACACCGACCTGCGGTCGGAAATGGTCCGCAAGCTGATCGCGTGCGGCATCACCGTGGAGATGCAGCACCACGAGGTCGGCACCGCCGGACAGGCTGAGATCGACATCAAGTTCAACACGCTGCTGGCAATGGCCGACAACCTGATGACGTACAAGTACGTGGTCAAGAGTGTTGCGAGGGCAGCGGGCAAGACCGTCACCTTCATGCCCAAGCCGCTCTTCGGCGATAACGGCTCTGGCATGCACTGCCACCAGAGCCTGTGGAAGGACGGCGCGCCGCTGTTCTACGACGAGGTCGGCTACGCCGGGCTGTCGGATGTCGGGCGCTACTATGTCGGCGGGTTGCTCAGGCACGCGCCGTCGCTGCTGGCCTTCACGAACCCGACGACGAACTCCTACCACCGGCTGGTGCCGGGATTCGAGGCCCCGGTCAATCTCGTGTACTCGCAGCGCAATCGCTCGGCCTGCATTCGCGTCCCGATCACCGGGCCCAACCCGAAGGCAAAGCGGCTCGAGTTCCGTGTGCCCGATCCGTCGTGCAATCCGTACCTGGCCTTCGCCGCGATGATGATGGCCGGGCTCGACGGCGTCAGGAACAAGATCGAGCC
>JASHUG010000104.1 GCA_030040155.1 Streptosporangiaceae bacterium
CGTTGCAGACGAAGGCGCCGCCCGCCCGGCGGCCTCCGGACAGCCTTCCCGGTTGACGGCAAGGCCAGCCGAAATCCCGTTGCGGCTGGCCTTGGCGATTGCGACTATCGCGCCTGTGGAGCGCTCGGAGATCACCCCAGAGCTCGCATCGGCGCTGGTAGCGGAGCAGTTCCCGCAGTGGTCCGGTCTGCCGGTGCGGCCGGTGGATCTGGCCGGGTGGGACAACGTGACGTTCCGTCTCGGCGAGAGCATGTCGGTGCGGCTGCCATCCGGTGAGGACTACGTGCCGCAGGTCAGCAAGGAGCACCGCTGGCTTCCGGTCCTTGCGCCGCAACTGCCGCTGCCCGTCCCGGTGCCGCTGGCGCGGGGCGTGCCGGGCCAGGGCTATCCATGGCCCTGGTCAGTGTACCGGTGGCTGGACGGCGAGCCCGCTGCGGTGGCCGTTGTTGCGGACATGGAGAAGTTCGCCGCCGACCTGGCCGAGTTCCTCGCGGCCCTGTACCAGATCGACACCGCCGGCGGCCCGCACGCTGGTTATGACACCTGCTACTTCGGCGTGCCGCTGCAGCACTGGGATTCCCAAACGCGCCAGGCGATCGCCACACTCGGCAACGACATACACGCGGACCTGGCCACGCAGGTGTGGGACGCTGCGCTGGCCAGCCCGTGGGACGGCGCGGACACGTGGTTCCACGGCGACGTCAGCCCCGGCAACCTGCTGGTTTCTGATGGCCGCCTCAGCGCGGTCATCGACTTCGGCATCGCGGGGGTTGGTGATCCGGCGTGCGACACTGCCATCGCCTGGACCTTCTTCTCGGGGTCCAGCCGGAAGGCCTACCGCTCGCTACTTCCCGCCGATGACGGCACCTGGGCCAGAGGCCGCGGCTGGACGCTGTGGAAGGCGCTGATAACCGCAGCTGCGGCCGGAACGAAACGACCCGAGGAACGAAGCCACAGCATGGCCGTCATCGACGCGATCATTACCGAGCATCTGGGGCAATAGACGCGCAGATTCCTAGCCCTCGATCGGCTGGCCGGGTCCGAACACCTAAGCCCGGTGCTGATGGGCTGTGTGTGCTCCGGCGGCGTGAGGGTGGCGGTACCGGCGGAGGCTTCGCCGCCAAACGTTGGGCCTGACTTCCTTGACTGACGTGCAACCCGGACCGACGCGGGCGCGCCCACCTGGACGCCCGCGTCAGCCTGGCCAGGCGGACGCCAGCTTCGCCGCCGTGCTCCGGGCGAGCCGGCCACTGACGACTGAACAAATGGGAGGCACTGGAGCCCGCAGTCACGGTGCCTTCAGACGCGTCGCCTTTCGAGCGACTCGCGGGCTTTCTCGGCCTTCGGCCGTGAACGGTACCCGGCCGCCGAGGTGGCGGCGCAAGAAGTCAATCGCCGACTGCAACTCGGCGGGCGGAATCTGGATGTGCCCGCCGGTATTGGCATGCAGCGTCTTGTGCTCCGCGCCGAGCAGGTCGAACAGCGCGAGGCCATCGGCCCTCGGAAAGAGCTCGTCGTCCCACTGCAGCAGGTACAGCACCGGGATCTCGATCCGCCGGGCAGCATGCGCGAACGCTGCAGGCCCGTTCGCCGCCGAGTAGCCGAATAGCCCGAGGACGGCCGTGGCGATACGCGGCTCCTCAGCCAGGAGCGGGATTCCGAAGCGCGTTCCCATCGAGAGCCCCAGGTATCCGATCGGTACGTCGCTGAGTGTCTCCAGCTTCTGCGCCGCGTCGATCGCCGCCTGCCAGTCCGTGACCGCCTCAGCGGTCGCCTGCGAGTTACGCTCGCGCCACGCGTCGAGACCCATGCGAGCGCGCCGCTCGAGCGCTGACAAACCGGCTTCCTCTGGCGGCGTGCGCTCGCCATGGTGCGGCAGGTCGATGGCGATCACAGCGAACCCGGCGACTCCGGCGAGGCGGCGCGCGAGCCGCTCAACGAAAGGCGACTCCTTGTTCATGCCGCCGCCGTGCCCGACGAGCACGACCGCTGTCGATCGCGTGCCGTCGTCGGGCAGCCAGGCGACCGTCGGCACCCTTCCGTTGGAACCTTCAACTGACAGGGACAGCTTCCGCACGCGTGGCTCCCGCGCGTCTTCGCCGGCACTCAAACCCGGCTCTCCTCTCATTACCTTGCGGACATCGCGCGCGACGACCGAACCGGCGCGCTCAGCCCGCGCCGATCCGTTTGATGCCGACAAGTCGTCGCGAACCGGTGACCCATCCGGGTACGGCGGCGGGTCAACGCGACCTGGTAACGCAGCGTGAACGTACGGCAGGCGCCAGACTCCAGCAGGCATCGTCCGCGCAGAACCGGCCATGACCGGCCGGGCGGTGCTAGCGGACGCGACACCCTGATGACACTAGCCCGCAAAAACCGACACCGGGGCGGCCGACTTAGGTCGTAGGCCGATATTGTCGCTGTGCATCAGTTGCGGGCGGGCCGCCCAGGGGCCATGTCATGCTCAGGTATGACGCCGCGTCATCCGTATGGCTACCGCAGGTCAACTTCAGAAGGGTCCCCCGGCGTGACGACAAAGATCATCGCCCAGAGGCAGCCTAGGAGACGATGAGACCCCCAGCGAAACAGCAGGACACCGCGGAGAGCCGGGCGGGCGATCCGGACCCTGCTCGTCATGCCCTGCGGCGTCCCGGCTTCGGCTTGGGAGTCACCGGCGCGCTCCGTCGTGTCCGCGCCAATCTCGCCGGTGGCATTCCGGCACCGCGCCGTGCCCCGGACGCCCAGGCGTACGGCGCCGTCCGGCGTCCCAACGGTGGCATCGCTACCGGTGGGAGCAAGCTGACCGTCAGCCGCAGCGAGCCCTTCGCGGCCGGAACCCTGGCCACCCGCGAACCCTCAGCCCCGAGCCAACTCTCAGCCCCGAGCGAGCCCGCAGCCCTGGGCGAGCCCGCAGCCCCGAGCGAACCCGCAGCCGCACGCCAGCCATCAGCGCTGGTTCCCGGTCTTGAGTGGGTGACGGGGCGGCGGGCGCGGTGGGTGGTGTGGGGGGTGCTGGGTGTTCAGGTGGCGGTGGTGCTGGTGTTCGCGCTGGTGTACCGGCCGTTTGACCTGTGGATCTACTTGTGGGGCGGGCGGGCGGTCACGCATGGCTTGCGGTTGTACTCGGTGCAGGTGCGGGGGAACAACTGGTTCACCTACCC
>JASHUG010000105.1 GCA_030040155.1 Streptosporangiaceae bacterium
ATTCACCACCATCCAGCAATTCGGCCAGCAGGTCCCCGACGCGCGGGTTGGTCTCGGTTGCGACTGCGAGTGCCGGAACGGCAAGCTGCCCGATCCCAGCCGCCATAACCAATCCGATCAGGTCACAGGCGGCCGGGTCGGTCAGTGCCGCCCGGCCGAGGATCGTCAGCGCCCGGCCGATGCGGCCAGTGTCCTGCCCGTCCAGTAGCCGCGACGCCAGGTCCGGCTGTCCGGTCAGCACGGCGACGACCAGATGCTCGGCGACTAGATCGGGGCGCAGCGCGCCGATCCACTCGCGGGGCCCGGCCGTGACCTGATCCGGCGGGTACAGGTCATGCAGCCACCGCGCCGCCCGCCCGCGGTCCGCCTCGGTCAGCTCGCCGATCGCGCTGAGCAGCCGGCGAGCCGATGTCTCGTCGTCGGCGCCGAGCAGCGTGCCTGCGGCGACAGCCCGGCGGGCCAGCGCCGGCCCGAGTACCAGGCTGTACTGGGCCTGGGTCAGCTGCCAGTACCGTTCCTCGTGGCGCAGCAGGACGTCGATCACCCCGGCCCGGCCTGCTGCCGCGCCGCCGGCCTCCCCGTGCTCGTGATCGAGCACTGCCACCAGCGCGGCGGCGTGCACGACCAGGACCGGCACGCTGGGACCGACCGTCGGCGGCATCGGCGTATCCGGGCAGCCGACACCGCGGCGGACAGCGAATGCCTGCAGCGCCTGCCGGTAGACATCGTGCTGCCCGGCCGGGTCGGTCAGTGGACCCAGCGTCAGCGGCTGGATCGCCGCCAGCGTCTCGCTGACCACCATCGGCGCGCTGGCGATCAGTTGCAGCCACCACTCGCCGGCGCCGCGCGCCAGCAGCAGCACGCGGACCTTCGCGGCCTCGGTGGACGTGATGACCTGGCCAAGGGCGTCCCGGATCCCAGGGCGGGTCTCGGCGTAATCCAGGACCAGGAGCACCGGCGTCGGCTCGGCCAATGCAGCCTGGACGGCGTCCGCTTCGGCCCCCGCCGGGACCCAGTAGAAGCGCCACCGAGAGGCCTCGCTCAGTTCGTTACCCAGCTGCAGCGCCAGGCGAGTCTTCCCGGCGCCGCCCTCGCCTACGACCAAGTGGACGTCCACACGTGGATCGGCGGCAGCCCACGCGTGCAGGACATCGAGCTCCGGCCGCGCTCGGAATGCCACAATCTCCGCCTCGGCCCGCAGATAGCGCAGCACGCTACCGGGCGGCCGAGCATCCTCGTCCTCGACGGGAGAAGGATCCGCCGCAGGGAGGGGAATCTGCGGCGCCACGAACCGCTCACCCGCGATCCTGAGGAGCTTGCGCTCGGCCCTGGTCCTGGCACGCCGTTCGGTCATGGCCTGCCACAGGACAGGCGGAATCAGGCCAGCGAATGCGGCCAGAATGCCTGCGCGCCCCCCGGCCAGGTAGCCAAGTAGGCCCGCGAGCACCACCGAAGCAGACCCGATGACATAGGACCACTTGTCCAATCGCACGGACCAATGGTCTGCTGTCGGCATCCTCCCGGACAACGATCTCAGGCTACTTTTCATGTGCACGCAGGGTCATCGGCAGACGACGCAAACTCCGGCGGCAACTGCAGAGCGGCCCCGCGCGTTAGCTCCGGTGGAAAAGGAGGCGGCACGGACGCTGAGTTCATCAGCGGGACAAGGATAGGGATGTTGAACAGATCCCTGGCATCCGCCGCCAGCAGGGGCTATGAGCTCTCGAACGAGGATTGCCGGCATGCTCCTGGAACTCGACCACGCCCAATACGCGCCGAGAAAGAGGCCGCGGATCACGACGCTTCCCCTTACGTGTACCTCCACAGACTGGATTCCCTGGGGGTCAAGGACGGCGATCCATTGCAGATCTCCGCTCAGCGACGCTGGCTTCGAGGCTTGCGGGGACCGACAGGCGTGTGAACAAGGTTGGAATGACTACCACGTGCCGCGAAGTTAGCGCCGCCATTTCGCCCGATCGGCAGGATGAGCGGATGTTCCAAGGCCGCCCAAGCAAACATTACTGGCGCGGCACAAACGGCGCGGCTCGTGACGGCCGGCGCATCGCTGGCCTGCCCGGTCCAGGCGGCGACGAATTTGGCTGCTGCCAGCGCCCCGTACAAGCCGATAAGCACTACCAGGGCCGAGCCTGGCAGGGCTCGCACTGTTCGGCGTGCTCGTGTTTCTAGTCGTGGTGGTGCTCGGACCTGAATTCCACTTCCGTCCCAAGGATTTCGCACCTACAGAGACGTGACCGCCAGCGCCTTCGCGACGATGGCAAGCGCTGACGCCTTCGCAGACTCGCTGGTGATCGACTGGGCGATGCGCTCTGCGCGGCGGGGGTCGGTTGCTGCCAGCACCCCCGCGGCGGTGTGCAGCACCATCCCCTTCCCATGATCGCTGGTGATCGACTGGGCGATACGTTCGGCGCCGTTGGGGTCGGCAGCTGCTAGCGCACCCGCGACACTGTCCAGCGCCAGAGCCCTCTGATGCTCGTGGGTGATCGACCGGGGCGATATCCTCGGCGTCGGCGAAGAGCCGGGCAGCGCTGCGGGGGTCGGAAAGCACTCCACGTATCGCCGTTTGGAGGGTCTTGAGGCCCTCTGGCAGTTGTCGTGCCACGTTCGTCGTCTGCGCAGCACGAAGCGACTCGATCGCAGCTTGGGCTTGATCGAACGGAGCGACTGCCGTGGTCAGGTGGGCGATTTCGATCTTGCCCCTTGCCCAAGGAGAGCCCGCGAGAATCCGGGCTCTCCCCAGGACCTCAGATCGCGTCCCAGTCGCTGGCGGAGTCGGCAGTCCGCCTTCGAAGTGAAGGCAGGCGTAGGCGTACCCCGCCGGCGAGGAGGCAGAGCGCACCTAAGTACTTGAGAGTGCGTCCCACTCCTCGGGGGCGCTCGCCTTGTAGCTTACGAAGGAAATGGGCGTGTCATCGGCTGCGCCGTAGAGGCGATAACCCGGGCCCCAATCGAAGTTGGAGATGCACCAGGAACCGTCAGGGCACGGAACCATCGCGAACAGCTCGTTGGCGTCCCCAGTTTGGCAGCTGTCCAGATAGACATTATCCAGGCTCGTAATAAAATTCCAGCACAGCGCGCCGTTGGTGGTCGAGATTGATCCGTAGGTGTAGCCGTCGTCAGTCAGGTACGGCTGATAAATGTACCGGCTTCCATTCGCCGAGTCGGTGTTGACAGTATCGCCGTGTGTATCGCCGGCGGTGTAAAATCCGTCCCGGTTTCGCAGATAGCAAGGAGTACCCGCCGTACTGAAAAGGCAGTTGGACCCGACCGCTGGCGCGTTTGGCCCGCCGGTGACTGCGGGGCTAAGGATGCTAGCTGAGGCGCCGCTGACGGTCAGGGCTGAGAGTATGGCGGTTGCGGACAGTGCCGCGAAGACACGCAAGACTCTTTTCACTGTTTCCTACCTTTTGCTCGCCTGCTGAGCCGCTGGAGACAAACCAGAGCCGTGCAAGCAACCATTGTCATTGGATGTCGGAATCAGAGACATGACCGCGGGCCGACCGAATCGATCCCCTTCTGAGAGAGAGTCCCATTCCACGTCTGGCTGTGGGCACGTCAGTCCGGGGGCATCTGCGCGTTCACATAGTTCTGGTTGTAGCTATCCGTGATCGCCGGGTCTTCCACATACAAATAGTGGTTGTTCGCGTTCAGTATGACGGCCGAGTCGGCGCCATTCCACTGGCTGACGCCCTCGTTGTACCACTTACCCCATTTATCAGTCCCTGGCTCCGCGACCGTCGGAGGGTTGGTAAATAGCTGGTATGGGTTCGATGCGTCGCAGCTGTTCTCTTCGAGGTTGAAGCTTGTGGTGTAAAGCTCGGCTTGCAGACAGTAGCCGGGCATATAGACGTCCTCCACCAGCCAGCATGTCTGGCCCAGGCAGTCGCCACCCTCGTTTATCCATTCCCAGGGGTAAGCTGCTTTACTTCCGTACACAAGGCCGGTGGTATCGCCGTACAGGTAATACTCGGACTTGTAATACATGCTGTACAGAGCGGGATCAGTTCCTGCGGCTGCCCTGGCGCGCCCAGCTGTCAGGCTGGCGGCCGGTATCGGCGATGGGGCCCATCGTGGCGGCAACGGCGCCGGAGTAGTGGGCGCGGCATTGCTGGCACTGGCCGCAGGAGCGCCGAGCCCTAATGCTAGTACCGCCGCTACTGCGGCCGCGCTTGCGATTAATGGCTTCCATCTCATCGGAGCGGTCCTTTCTGGAGCGAGGCATGCGCACCCTGCTCCGTGCCCGGTTCGGATCTGCGTCGGTGTCCGAGAGTGTGCGCACCAGGCGCTTCTCGTGGCCACGCCGCCGGCGTCCGAGCCGGGCGCGCAACAGGAGCGAGCTCCCGGCGAGCGGCCTGGCAGAGGCCAGAATGCAATGCACCGCGACCGCCATGGAGGGGCTGGCGGTCCGCTGCCGGGGCCGGCATATGGCGGGCCGACCTCCCGGCTGGTTTGCAGGCGGGGGCGCCCTCCCAGGTGATTGCGCGGGACCGCGCGATGAGCGCGGAGCCCGGTCGCGGCGTCGTCAACGCGATCACGGAAGCCTGTCCGGCCGTCCGCGGCGAAGGCCGGTGAGCCGCGCCCATAAGCGGCGCCGAGTCGGGCCCGTTGTCCGCCATGGTGTGCACCTCGCGGGGCATGTCCGCACCCGCATGGGTGACATGTGCCGTCACATTTAGAGATCTTTACCTATGCCGTTAGCACGGCATTAGCATTCGATCAGCATCCGGCAGCCGGTGGCCTTTCCGCGACGGGTGGTGACGGCGATGGAGTTCGGCCTGCTCGGGCCGTTAGTGGTGCGCCGCGGTGACACGGTGGTGCCGGTGCGGCCGGGCAAGCAGCGGGCGGTGCTGGCGGCGCTGCTACTGAACGCCAACCGCTTCGTGCCGGTGGAGGAGCTGGCTGAGACGCTGTGGGGGACCGCACCGCCGCCGTCAGCGCGGGTGACCGTGCAGAACTACGTCGCGCGACTGCGAAAGGCATTAGGAGCGGAGGGTCGTTCCCGGATCGACACCCAGACGGGCGGCTACGTGATCCGCGTTGCCGCCGGTGAGCTGGACGTGACCCAGTTCGAGGTTCTGCTCCGCGCTGCGCGGCAGGCGGCCAGGGACGGGTCGTGGGATGACGTGGCCGCACAGGCGGGCGCGGCGCTGGCGCTGTGGCGCGGCGAGCCGCTCGCCGACGTGGAGTCGGAGCTGCTGGCGGTGCGCGAGGTGCCGCGGCTGGCGGACCTGCAGCTGCGGGCCCTGGAGACCCGCATCGAGGCCGACTTGCGGCTGGGGCGGCACGGCGAGGTGGCCGGGGAGCTGCGGCAGCTGGCGGCTGCCCATCCGCTCCGGGAGCACCTGCATGCGCTGCTGATGCTCGGCTTGTACCGCGCGGGCTGCCAGGCCGAGGCACTGGCCGCCTACCAGGCCGCCCGCCGAGTCCTGGTCGAGGAACTCGGCGCCGAGCCCGGACCCGAGCTGCGGCAGTTGCACCAGCAGATCCTCGATGCCGACCCCGCGCTCACCCTCACGGGTCGGGCCGCACCGGCGGCAAGCGCGGCCGCGCCGACCTGGCCACCGCCGCGGCAGCTGCCCGCCGCGATGGCCGACTTCACCGGGCGCGGAGCCGAGCTGGCGGCGCTGACCCAGGTCCTGGACCAGACCGGAGTCGGCGGTCTGGGCACGGTAGTGATCTCGGCGATTGGCGGCACCGCAGGGGTGGGCAAGACCGCTCTGGCGCTGCACTTTGCGCATCAGGTCGCGGGTCGGTTCGGCGACGGGCAGCTGCATGTGAACTTGCGCGGCTACGACCCCACCGGCAGCCCGGCCACCTCCGCAGCGGCCATCCGTGGGTTCTTGGAGGGCCTCGGCGTGCCGCCAGAGCGCATCCCGGCCAGCCCTGAGGCGCAGGCCGGCCTGTACCGCAGCCTGCTGTCCGGCAAGCGGATGCTGATCGTCCTGGACAACGCCCGCGACGAACAGCAGGTCCGGCCGCTACTGCCGGCCAGCCCCGCCAGCCTGGTGCTGGTCACCAGCCGCAACCAGCTGTCCGGCCTGGCCGCTGCCGACGGCGCCCGGCTGATCAGCCTCGACGTCCTCACGCACGCTGAGGCCGTGCAGTTGCTAACCGCGCGGCTCGGCGCCCACCGGGCCGTCGCCGAGCCCGCCGCGGTCGATCGGATCGCCAGCTTGTGCGCGGGCCTGCCGCTGGCGCTGGCGGTCGCCGCGGCCCGCGCCGCCGCCCGTCCAGGCTTCCCGTTGTCCGCCTTGGCTGCCGAGCTCGCCGACTCCGCCGTGCGCCTGGACGCCCTCGATGCGGGCGACCCAGTCTCAAGCGTGCGGGCGGTGCTCTCCTGGTCCTATCAGCAGCTCGGCGATGAACCGGCGCGGATGTTCCGGCTGCTGGGCATCCACCCCGGCCCCGACATCACCGCCCCCGCCGCAGCCAGCCTGGGCGGCCGCGGACAGCCGCAGGCCCGCCGCCTGCTGCGCGACCTGGCCCGCGCACACCTGATCACCGAGCACGTCCCCGGCCGGTACGCCTTCCACGACCTGCTGCGCGCCTACGCCGCCGAGCAAGCCCACAGCACCGACAGCGAGAGCAGCCGGCGCCAGGCTACTGGGCGGGTCCTTGACCACTACCTGCACACGGCGGCTCGCGGCGCCTTCCTCCTGGACCCAGCAATGGAACCCGTGGCCCTCGACCCGCCCAGGCCGGGCGCCGCCGCCGGGTAGCCCGCCGACCGCCCGCAGGCCCGGGCCTGGTTCGAGGCCGAGCGCCAGGTCCTGCTCGCCGCCGTGACCCTCGCCGCCGAATCCGGGTTTGACACCCATGCGTGGCAAATCCCCTGGGCCCTGGCACCCTTCCTCAGAGCCCAGGGACATTGGCAGGAATGGGCCGCGGCCCAGCGCGTCTCGCTGGCCGCCGCGACACGTCTGGGAGACGCCGCCGCGCAGGCAGTGTGCAGTCGTCTCCTCGGAGCCGCCTGCGACGACCTCGGCGACCATGATCAGGCTCGCCGCCACTACGCCAGCAGCCTGACGCTGTACCAGCGGCTCGGCAACCGCCCCGGCGAGGCCAGAGTCCTGCAGAATCTCGGGACGATCGCCGAGGCTCAAGGCCGCTACGCCGAAGCGCTCGGGCACGCCGAGCAGGCGCTGCGCCTGTACCAGGCCGTTGGCAACATCGCGGGACAGGCCGAAACGCTCAACGCCGTTGGCTGGTGCCACGGCCTGCTGGGTGACTACCAGCGGGCCCGCGAGTTCTGTCGGCAGGCACTCACAGCGTGCGGCGAAGCCGGCCATGCCTGGCTCGAGGGAGCAGCCTGGGACAGCCTGGGCTATGCCGAGCACCAGCTGGGCAACCTCGCCGAGGCCGCGATGTGCTACAAGCGCGCGCTCAGCCTCGTCCGGGAAGTCGGCGACCGCTTGGGTGAAGCGGAAACCCTCGTCCATCTCGGCGACTCCCGCCACGCCGCCAGCGAGCTGACCCAGGCCCGGGATACCTGGCAGCAGGCGCTGGACATCCTCGACGACCTGCACCATCCCTACGCCGACCAGGTCCGCGCCAAGCTCGCCAATACAAACCACCACGCCTCTTCGAACCCGCCCAGGTAGCAACGAGCTTGCTCACAGCCTCCCCTTCACCCTGATACAGGCGGAGGAGCAGCACCGCGGCGCACCGCTAACGGCCCGAGCAGCCGGAACTTGCGCCTATCCACATCAACCACTCAGCCGCCGGATCGCTGGCTTGATAAGCCAAAAGCTTAAAGTTAAGGGTAGGCCCGGTGTCCACGGCCGAGGAGGTGGACACCGGGTTCGGGGTTCGTCTGCAGCTTGCTGGCCCGGAATATTTCGCGACACTGTTGAATACGAAATCCCGAATGGCAGCTTAGTGACGAACAGGCTAAGGTCAGGAAGAATACACACGTGGTGTAATGAGAGACTGCCATACCCTATATGACTGCCCGTCGGCCGGCCAGGCCGCGGCCTATCTAGCAGCTTGACTTGCAGTCAGCGTGTATCCATGCCTCTGCGGGATCGACTGCCCCGAATGCGTCCTCAACCGCGAGATCGGTTACGGAGTCCTCGAGTGGTTCAAACTGGTTCAGGTAGGTGACACCTCCCGCTGTGTTGTTCTCTGCCCAGATGTTTATAAAGTACTCACTGCCAGCGCCGGTAGGATCATTGAGCCATTGCTGTGGAGTGTCACTCTTGCTTCCGCAGGCGGCCATGAAGTTGACGCCAGTCTTGGAATCCCATTGCAGGCAATCGCCGGCTTCATTCTTGATCTGGCCTTGATCGCCGGCGTCCGGCGCATGCCAGCAGCTGCCATCGGTGGTATCGGTGACGACATAGGATGATTCGTCAGTCCCGATCCATAGCCAGAAATTGGTACTGTCTGTGTGCACATACCAGCCGCCAGGCCGGGTCCGGCGCGCCGGGCGATCGCGGCGCTAACAGCCCGCGTTCGGAGCGGCCGAGCGTGGGAAGTCAGGCGGGCCCGCGGGTGTGCTGATCTGACAGTTCTGCGCGCGCCTCGTTGACCTGTTGGAAGATGCGGTGCGCCTCGCTGGCCACCGCGATCGCGCTGGCCTCATCAAGCAGAGCCAGTGCGTCGTCACGGCGTTCCTGGGCTGCGGCGATGTAAGCCAGCCCGACCATGTTCGCGGCCGCCCCCGGCAAGAGCCCGATCTCGCGGCGCAGCCGCGTGGACTCCTCCAGGTGCTGCCTGGCCATCTCCAGGCGCCCCGCGCCGTGCTCTGCGATGCCCAGGTGCCGCAGCGCCTCAGACATCGCTGCCTCGTCACCCGCCTGCGATGCCAGCTCCAGCGCCCGCTCAAGGACCGGAACGGCGGTGGCGTTGTCGTGCCTGACGAGCTGGTGGAAGCAGCCGACCCAGAACAGGGCCTCGGCCTCACCGCGGATGTCGCCGAGCGCCCGGAACAGCTGAGCGGCACGCTCGAATAGCGGTAGTTCGCCGGGATCCTCTTCAGCCGTAATCGGGTCCTGGTCGCGACGCAGCAGGAACCGCGTGTGCATCAGCCGGCCACGCGCCACGGCCAGTTCAGCTTCTGCCGCGTCAAGCTCCCGGTCAGCTTCTGCCAGCCGCCCGGCATCACCGGTGAAGACGGCTCGCTCGTAGAGCAGCCCAGCGTGCCTGACTCGCCCATCCATGCCACCGACCGCCTCCCTCATCCGGATCTGGCCTGACTTCCGCACCCGCGCCAATATGACCGACGCAAGCGCTCAGATCAGGGTAATCGGATCGCGGCCGTCAAATGCTTACGCCCGGTGCGGACAACGCTTGGCGGCATGCGCGGAAGTCTGGAGGGCGGGAGCGTCCGTCTCTGCGTCACGCCACCTAGCACCCATGGTTCTGGCACTGTGAGATGCTCTCGGTCCGTGGATATTGACCAGTTCTGGGCGTTGATTGAGAGCGCACGAGTCAGCGCCGGCGATCACGCTGACTGCGAAGCGATCGTGGCTCAGGCCATCTCCCTGCTGTCCGCGCTGACGGCCGAGGAGATCATCGCTGCCGACCAGCGGCTGAGTGAGGTCATGGCCCGCTCGTACCTTCACCCGTTGTGGGCGGCGGCCTACGTCATCAACGGCGGCTGCTCCAACGACTCCTTCGATTACTTCCGCGGCTGGCTGATGCTGCAAGGCCGGAGCGTTTTTGAGACCGCGCTGGCTGAGCCTGACGGCCTGGCCGATGTTCCCGCCGTCCGGGCTGCGGCTGCCGCGGACTGGACTGACCTGCGGCACGAGCAGGCGCTGTCCATCGCCGCCGAGGCCTACGAGATCGCGACCGGCCAGGACCTGCCCGACGACCTTCCGCTGGCTGACCGCCCGGCCCTCGATCCTGGCTGGAACTTCGACTTCGACGACCGCCAGGAGATGCAAAGGCGCCTTCCTCGCCTGACCGCGCTGTGCTGGCCCGGGCAGCAAACGACCAGGCATCGCCGCAGATTCGAACCATGAAGTCACCCTCATCGCCGGGCGAGGGCAGCTGCAGGAGCAGATTCAGTACTGGCCTATGTCGTCCACGATGACGAAACTCGGCCGCCAGATCAGTCTGGACCCGACCGTGCCTTCGCCGGTATAGGAGCCATCCAGGACGCCGGTCCGTCCGGCGATCGCCGGGTCGTCGCAGTCGGCCGAGACCTGGACGACCTGCCGCGGCAAGAACCCGCCCGGCAGCGCGAACAGATCCGGCTCTGCCCGCTCGCCGGTGGCCTGCAGGTCATCTTCGTCGTACAGGCCGCTGACCTCGTCATCGTCATCAGTGAAGCTGCGGACGCCGTACCGGAACCGTGGGCCTGGATACTCGCGGACCTGGATAACGACACCGCGCTGCCCGGCCAGGCCGACCGCGGCCAGCGCCGGTGGTCGCCGACTGTGATCACGTCAAGGACTGCGAAGCGAGGCTCATCCAGTTGGCCGAAGTTTGTCAGCCCCCGCCGGCCGCGGCGACTGGATAATCCCGATCCAGGGATCGCCGCCAGGCGCGGGACGCTCCGGCCTGCACGTACGTCAGATCCGAAACCGGCACACGCTTCGCGGCGTCAGTCCCCTGTTGCCGCGAATTGAGTGCGCGAGGGCAGGGTTCGGTCAAGATGTCGGTCCTACCGCGTGGCTGCTGGCGGGGGTGCTGGTTGAGCGGCCTGCTGCTTTGCGGCCTGGCCCTTGATGAAGGCGGCGATCCGGTCGTTCAGTTCATCGATGCGGTTGAATCCGCCGTGGCTGCCGGGAACGACGGCGACTTCCGCGTTCGGCATGAGGTTTCCCCGGGTGCGGGCCTCTGCCGGGGTGAGCATGGCGCTGCGCGCGCCGGTCACCAGGAGGACGGGCACATCGATCGCTCGGAGTTCGTCGTCGGTGAGGACGCCGGGGAACTTCGGCTCGGCATGGTAGCCGCGGATGGCAGCCCACATGAGCGTCGTCAGCTCAGGCTCCAGCATGGCCGGGCTGTCCAGCCACTGGGCGAGGCGGCGGCGCAGCGGCATCGGGCTTAGGGTGGCCAGGCCATTGATGAAAGAGCCAGAACCAGAAGCGGGCGTCGAGCTTAGTGAGCCCGGCGGGGTCGAGCAGCGTGATCGAGGCGACCCGGCCAGGCGCGCGGATCGCCTGGTTCATGGCGACCCAACCGCCGTAGGAGAATCCGACCAGGTGCGCGGGGCGGTCGCTGAGCTTGTTCAGGAGCTCGTCCAGCCAGGCTGCGCAGGCCGCCGGGGGAGTGATTGGGGCGCGTGGCACGCTGGGGTTCGCGTCGCCGGGCATGTCGATCCCGTACACAGGACCGTCCTCCGCGAGCGCTGCCACCTGCGGGAACCAGGCCCCTGCGTTGCCCCCCGCGCCGGTCAGCAGCACGACCGGCGCACCATCGGGATGTGGCCGGTAGGCGTGCACCCGCGTGGTCGCGGTCGCCGTCTCGATATCGAACTCCTCGGACGGCTGCGGCCACAGCGCGAAGACCCGCTCGTAGGCCGCCATGAACTTGGCCCGGGCCGCATCGTCTACCCATGATCCCGGCTCGCCCTTGGACGCCAGATCTGCTGCGCCAGTGATGCGCTTGAGCAAGGACATGCCCCTCGTCCTCCTCGCGGCTCACGCCTGCTGCTATTACGGTACGAGCGTACCATGAAAGGATCAGGCGGCAGACGAGGGTACGGTGGGCGGGTGCCGAGGCGGGTCGATCACGACGAACGGCGGCGGCAGATCGCGGACGCGTTGGTGCGGACGGCTGCCCGGCGGGGGCTGCACGCCACCGGGATGCGCGAGGTCGCGGCCGAGGCCGGCGTGTCGCTGCGGCTGGTGCAGTACTACTTCGGCACCAAGGAAGAGCTCCTGCTGGGCGGCATGCAGTACCTGGCAGTCCAGTTCGGCGAGCGGGCGATGGCGCGGATCAGGCAGAGCAGGCAGGGAGGGGGACCCGCCATCCCGCGCGATGTTCTCAGCGCCATCTTGACCCAGGCGCTGCCTGCCGACGACGAGAGGCGCACCTTCACCCTCCTATCCACGGCCTACCTGGCGCTCTCGCTGACCGACCCGGCGCTTGCGATCAGCCCTCTCGTCCGGAACTCAAACGCCGTGAGTGACGTGCTCGCCGCCCAGCTGCGTGCAGCCCAGGCCGACGGTGACATGCCCGCCGATCTTAACCCGGACCTGGAAGCCGTCAGCCTGATGACCATGTCCGCGGGCCTGGGTACCAGCGTCCTGGCCGGCCACTCCTCGCTCGAGCAAGCTCAGGCGGTCATCGACTACCACCTGCGCCGCCTGTTCCCCCATGTCGGCCAGCATGACTCCGGGCGGCCGTGAAGGCGCCGGCCGCAAGCACCCAAGCGGCGGCCAGTTCCACCTCGTCGGGGCCAGCGCCGATACCGCCAGCGCTCTGCGGTATGCGGCGGTCAACTGGGGCATCTTCCAGCGACGCTCCGAGGCAACATCCCTGGCGGATAATGCGATTGCGAGCAAGAGGTCAGCGAAAACCCGCTTCCTCACATGCGGTCAGGAAGGACGCGGCCAGCTCGGCAGGACGGCAGCGCTGCCGCGCCTCAGCGAAGCTGACCCACTCGAATCTGTCGTGCTCATCACCGTCTACGACGACTTCCGTTCCCCAGGGTACTTCCAGGGCGAAGACGGCCCACTCAACGTCGTCGGTTGCAACCGGGCGTGGACAGGCCCGCAACCCAGTCTCCTCATGCAGCTCGCGGGCTACGCAAGCCGACAGTTCTCACCCGGCTTGCGCGAGCCGGTCGGAGGAGTCCATGCCCAGTCGCCCTCCCGGGCAGGACCGCCATGATGCGCCCGGTGCAAGAGCAGATACCGCCACCCCTGCGGAGCACGGCTGGCAACCACCGTCGTCGCACCATGCGGGCGCTCACGACTGACCGGCTCACCATCCCAGGTCGTGAACTC
>JASHUG010000106.1 GCA_030040155.1 Streptosporangiaceae bacterium
TCCACCGGGCGGGCGATCGCTGACTCTGGGTACGTCGAGGTGCTCAGCTCGCCGTTCGCATCAGCCGCCGATTTCGACCGCCTGCAGCTGCCGGCCGACGACAACCGCCGGATTGCCGTAAAAATCGCCAATCCGCTCAGCGACGACGAGCCGCTGATGCGCACGACACTGCTGCCTGGCCTGTTCCGGGTGCTGACGCGCAACCTGGGCCGTGGCTTCGCCGACGTGGCCGTTTATGAGTTCGGGCTGGTCTTCCGGCCGCGACCTGACCAGGCTCCGACCGCGCCGATCCTGCGCGTTGACCACGGCCCGTCGGTGCACGAGGTGGCCGAGCTGGACGCCGCGCTGCCGGATCAGCCGCTACGCATCGGCGCCGTCGTGTGCGGGAACCGCGAGCTGCCGGGCTGGTGGGGCCAGGGCCGCGCCGCCGGCTGGCAGGACGCCATCGAGTTGGCGCGGGTGGTACTGCGCGCAAGCCGGGTCCCGTTCGAGATCCGAGCTGACCCGCATGATCCCTGGCATCCGGGCCGGTCTGCCGCGATTTACGTGCAGTCGTCTGCAGGTCATGAATGGCTGGCCGGACACGCCGGCGAACTTCACCCGCGAGCGATCGAGGCGTTCGGCCTGCCGGCCCGTACCGCCGCGATGGAGCTGAGCATGTCGGTGATCGAGACCGCCGCCGACTCCCTCGGCCCCGCGCAAGCGCCTGAGCTGTCCAGCTACCCGCCCGCGGTACAGGACGTCGCCCTTATCGTGCCCGCCGGCGTGCCTGCGGCTGAAGTGGAGCAAGCGCTGGTCGCGGGCGCCGCCGGGACCAGCGACATAGTGCTTGAGGACCTCCGGCTGTTCGACGTCTATACCGGCGAGCAGGCGGGGGAGGGGCGCAAGTCGCTGGCGTACACGCTGCGGTTCCGCGCGCCGGACCGCACGCTCACTGCCGAGGAGGCAACGGTCGCCAAAGACGCCGCCGTCGCCGAGGCAGCCAGGCGGACCGGGGCAATCCTGCGCGGCGCGTCGTAGGGCCGCGCCAGCTCGGCAAGCATGCGACGCTCAGTCTGCGGCCTGCGCGGTGATCCCGGCAACTGGACGGCCGTGCGCGAGCGCGGCGGCGATCTGACTGACCACATCGCCGGGTTCGGTGCGGATCTGCCGCGGGCTGAAGTGCAGCACGCGCAGGCCGGCGGCTTCGAGCCGGTTGTGACGCTGCAGGGTCTGTGCCCAGGCCTCGGGGCCGGAGTGCCACTGCCAGGAGTCCACTTCCACGACGACGCCGTACTGTGGCCAGTAAGCGTCCGGCCGGGCGAGGAAGGCCCGGTTAAGGCGCAGCGAGCAGTTGAACAGCGGCACTGGCAGCCGTGCGCGCATGATCAGGGTCCGCAAGTCGGCCTCGGGCCCGGACCGAACGCCTGCGACGACCTCAGCCAGTACCGCGCGTAACACCGCGGTGTGGCTAACTGGCCCGGCCGGAACTTCAGCGGCCAGCAAGTCGATCGTGCAGACGCGCTGCTGGACTGCGCCCGCCACGATCGCCCGGACGTCACCCAGCTCGGTCATTCCGCGGACGCTGTCGGCCACTGCCCGAGCCGGAAGCACGTACCCGATGGCGCGGTCGAAAGCGATCTGCGCGGGCATCCGCCGGGTCCGGCGTATCCGCACGAACTGCTGGCTGGCCGGGTGGCAGCCATGCGGTACCAAGACGTCCACGTGCCTGGCCTGGACACCCGTCATGCCCCAGGACAGTAAGGCCGATGGCCCAGTGATGGCGCTGACCGGCCCGGCGTACAGCAGCGCGGCCATGTCCCGCTGCTGGCGCGTCGGCTGGCCGGTCACGGTCAGGTACACGCCGGGCAGCAGCAGCTGCCACCGCCCGCCCGGCTGGAGCCGGTGCCGCACGCCGCTGGGCGTCACGCCCAGCGAGAGGGCCTGCGACCTGGAGATGACGCCTCGCTGGCGCTCCAGCAGCTTTCGGCCCGCCCGGTCGTCGAGTTGCATGCGCTCAGCTTGCTCGGCAGGTCGGACAAAACGCCGCGCCTGCCGCGGCTGGGCGCCTCCGGTGTCGCCCAGCCGGCACCGCTCGCTCCCAGCCATCGAGGGTCTCGTCAATTTGTCCCACTTTACGGCGCCGACGGTTCGTCAGCCGTCGCCGCCGGAGCAGTCCTAGGTAGTTTGGTCGAGACTTTCGCGGCCTTTCAACGCATTTGCGTCATCGTCGCTGGCTGATGGCGGTGCCCGCTATCTGCCGCGCGGCCGGGATCAGTATGCTCATCAGGCTCGTAGCAGTTAATAGCGATAAATCCATGCTTTAGAACCTGAGGTAGCGCATGCTGAGATCCGTTCCGGGCCGAGCAGCGATCGTGCTGTCCGGCACTGCCGTCGCGCTGGCGGCCGTCACCCTTCCGGCCCAGGCCGCCACCGCCGCAACGGGCTGGCGAGCCGTCACCACTATCGGCGTGAAGGGCAGTCTCGTCCTCATGACCGGCGCGGACGCGGTCGCAGCCAACGACGCGTGGGCGGCCGGATTCGCCGGCACGTCCAGCGGCAAGAAGCCGGACGGGCTGATCGAGCACTGGGCCGGGCGGTCCTGGCAGCAGGTGAAGCTGCCAGCGAAGGTGGCGAAGGCCTGGGATCGTCTCGGCCCAACCGAGGTGGTCGTCGGCGCCTCGTCGGCCACAAACGTGTGGGTGGTTACCGATGTCGGCACCGGGGTCAACGGAGAAAGCTCCGACGGATACGTGCGCCTGTCCGGCCGCACCTGGACTACGGGCACGCTGCCCGGACAGTCGGCCAACTCGCTCGTGGTGGTGGACTCGGTGCTCGTGCTCAAGTCGGGTACCTGGGTCTTCGGCGGCAAGCTGTCCGTGACCAGCACGCAGCCATCGTTCGCTCCCTACGCCGCCTACTACAACGGCCGTCGCTGGAGCACGGTCAAGGTCCCCGCGACCGGCGAGATCACCGCGGCGAGTGCCGTCTCCGCGAACGACATCTGGGCCGTGACCGGCACTGCCGGCGAGGGTGAGGTGTTCGTCGGGAGTGGGACAGCCGCAACGTCGGCGGTAGTGCACTGGAATGGCACGACCTGGCAGAAGGTAGCGGCGCAGCCAAGCCTCCCCACCGGCGCCGACCTCACCAGCATCACGGTCGGCAAGCAGTTTCTGGTAGGCGGTGACGTCCCGACAAGCACTGGCGGCACCGCCGAGCAGTTCATTGATCAGTCCAGCGACGGCAAGTGGAGCGCGCCAGTCGACCTACCGCGATCTGGGGCCACGGCGGGAGCCTCGAATCACACCCCTTACCAGGTCGAGAGCCTGGTTCCGGCCGGCGCCGGCAGTTACTGGGCCGTGTCGGACAACTTTTCCATCGTGACGCCCATGCTCTGGCACTACGCGAGCGGCAAGTGGTCCTACGTTGCGAGCCCGACGTTCGGCAACAAGCATCGGGCCCTGCTGCAGTTGTCGGAGGTGCCGGGCTCGGCTTCGGTGTGGGGAGTCGGCACGCTCGGCACCGATACTGCTGCCAAGGGCCTGATCGCCTTGACCGGGCCGACCCCGCGGTAGCCCAGAATTACGATCGAGCCCGGCCGGATCCCACGTGCGGGACCGGCCGGGCTCGCCTTGTCGAATGTCTAGGAGATCAGGTGTTGAGCGTGGCGAGGATCTCGGTCGTGCCCTTGACGCACTTCGACGCATCGCCAGTCTTCAACATCTCGGGCGTAGGGAACGCTGAACAGGTCCAGCCGCTGATCTTCACCGGGCCGCTGCCGCCGGCTCCTGGGGCTTTGCCCTCGCGGATCGCCACCGCGTAGTCCTGCTCGATGGTCTTCGCGGCGGAGCAAGGCACGCTCGCGCTGTTGACCGAGATGGTGACCGGAACGTGGGCGGCGGTGTCACCGGTGCCGCAACTCACTGGCTTGGACGCGCTCGTGCTTGGGCTGTGACCGCAGGCGCTCACCGCTAGGGAGCAAATGACGATGCCCGCTAGGCCAAGCGAGATGAGCAGCTGCTCCCGATGTGGCCGATAGGCCCGCCGGACCTGCATGGTCGTCTCCCTTCTGCGCCCATCATGCCGTCTGCACCGCTATCGCCCCAAGTGGATCGCAGATCTCGCTGTGCTTCGTTACCGTCGCATGGCCTGAATTGCATAATCAGTCACTTGTCTGCATAATAATTCAGGCGGCGGTGGGCCTGGCCGGGCACGGGCAGAGCGGCGCGTACGGCGACCCGCGTGAGCGGGTGCCAGCGGGGCGGTGCGGGCGGTGGGCACGGCGACCGCGTGAGCGGTGGTAGCGGTGGGGCGGTGCGGGCGGCGCGTACGGCAAACCGCTGCGGAGGCTAGTCGTGAACGCGGTGTCCGAGCCGCGCAAGTCGGCTGATGGCAGCAAGGCCAGGTGGAGGAACTGATGGGCGCGCGGGTGGCGGTGGCCGGCGCAAGCGGATACGCGGGCGGCGAGCTGCTGAGGTTGCTGGCCGGTCACCCGGACCTGGCGCTGACCGCCGTGACCGCCGACAGCAACGTCGGCAAGACGGTCGGCGAACTGCATCCGCAGCTCGCGGGGGTCCCAAGCCTGGCCGGGCTTGTCCTGCGGCCGCACGCCTCGGCGGCCCTGGCCGACTGCGATCTCGTTTTCCTGGCGCTGCCCGCGGGCCAGTCCGCCGACATCGCGGACATGGCGCACGCCGGAACAAAGATCGTGGACCTCGGCCCGGACTTCCGGCTTGCCGATCCGGATGCCTGGGTTCGCCACTACGGCGGACCGCACGCGGGCCACTGGGTCACGGGCATTCCCGAACTTCCCGGTGCCAGGGCGCAGATCCAGCATGCCACCGAGGTGGCGGCTCCTGGCTGTTACGCCACGGCCGCGATCCTCGCTCTGGTGCCGCTGGTCGCGGCCGGCCTGGCCGACCCCGCCGACATCGTGATCGTGGCAGCGTCCGGTACCTCAGGCGCCGGCCGATCCCCACGGGCTGACCTGCTGGCCAGCGAGGTACTGGGCTCGGTGAGCGCATATCAGGTCGGCGGCTCGCACCGGCACACGCCGGAGATCGAGCAGGCACTCAAGACCGCAGCACCAGGCCAGGAGGTGACGGTGAGCTTCACTCCGCTGCTCG
>JASHUG010000107.1 GCA_030040155.1 Streptosporangiaceae bacterium
GCGCACGGCCTGCTGGTTGTGACGCCGTACTACAACAAGCCGCCGCAGAGCGGCCTGGTCGCGCACTTCAGCCGCGTGGCCGACGCGACCGGGCTGCCGGTGATGCTGTACGACATCCCTGGCCGCACCGGAACGCCGATCGCGCTCGACACGCTGGTGACCCTCGGTGAGCATCCGCGGATCGTGGCGGTCAAGGATGCCAAGGGCGACTTTGGCGCCGGGTCCTGGGTGATGGCGCGGTCATCGCTGGTGTTCTACAGCGGCGACGACATGGTCAACCTGCCGTGGCTCTCGCTCGGCGCGGCCGGTTTTGTGAGCGTCGTCGGGCACGTGGCGGGTGACCGGCTGCACGACATGATTGACGCCTACGGGTCCGGCCGGGTACAGGAGGCGCTCCGGTTGCATCGTGAGCTGCTGCCCGTCTACACGGGCATATTCCGGACCCAGGGCGTGATCTTGACGAAGGCGGCTCTCGGCCTGCTTGGCCTGCCAGGAGGCCCGGTCCGGATGCCGCTGCCGAACGCGACGCAAGCCGAGACAGATCGCCTCAGGGACGACCTGATTGCGGGCGGTGTGAAACTCAAGTGAGTCACCCGCACCCCGAGCTAGGGCCGCCGTCCCCCCTGGTCCCTGGCGGTATGCGATTGGTCGCACTCGGAGGGCTCGGCGAGATCGGCCGGAACATGACGGTCTTCGAGCACGCCGGCCGCCTGCTGATCGTCGATTGCGGCGTGCTGTTCCCCGAGTCCGACCAGCCGGGCGTCGACCTGGTCCTGCCGGACTTCTCCGCGCTCGAAGGCCGGCTCGACCAGATCGAGGCGCTAGTCCTCACGCACGCCCACGAGGATCACATCGGTGCAGTACCGTACCTGCTGCGGCAGCGCGGCGACATTCCCCTGGTCGGGTCCCGGCTGACGCTGGCACTGGTCAAGAGCAAGCTGACCGAGCACCGGATCGTGCCCGAGGTGGTCGAGGTGGAAGCCGGCGACCGGCGCGATTTCGGCCCGTACGCGCTGGAATTCCTGGCGGTCAACCACTCGATCCCCGACGCGCTCGCGGTTGCGATCAGGACCACGGCCGGCCTGGTCCTGCACACCGGCGACTTCAAGATGGACCAGCTGCCGCTTGACGGCCGGCTGACCGATCTCGGCGGGTTCGCCCGGCTGGGCACGGATGGCGTGGACTTGCTGCTGGCTGATTCCACCAACGCCGAGGTACCGGGCATCGTGACCTCGGAGCGCGAGATCGGGCCGGTGCTGTCGGACGTATTTGCGGCAGCGGAGCAGCGGATCATCGTGTCCTGCTTCGCCAGTCATGTGCACCGGGTGCAGCAGGTGATGGACGCCGCGGCTGAGCACGGCAGGAAGGTGTCCCTGGTCGGCCGGTCCATGGTGCGGAACATGGGCGTCGCCCGCGATCTCGGCTATCTGAAGGTGCCGTCGGTCCATGGCGGGTTGCTGGTGGATCTCAAGGAGGCGGAGGAACTGCCGCCGGACCAGATCGTGCTGATCTCGACCGGCTCGCAGGGTGAGCCGATGTCGGCGCTGTCGCGGATGGCCGGGCGGGATCACCCGATCCGGATCGCCGACGGCGACACCGTGATCCTGGCTTCCTCGCTGGTGCCGGGAAATGAAGCGGCCGTCTCCCGCATCATCAACGACCTAACCCGCCTCGGCGCCAGGGTGGTGCATAAGGGGAACGCGCTCGTGCACGTGTCCGGTCACGCCCCGGCAGGCGAGCTGCTGTACGTGCTGAACCTAGTGCGTCCGAGCAACTTCATCCCCATACACGGCGAGTGGCGGCACATGAGGGCACATGCCGAGCTCGCGGCGCTGACCGGGGTCGCGGCGGCCAACATCGTGATCGCCGAGGATGGCATCGTCGTTGACCTGGTAGACGGGCAGATCTCGGTCGCGGGCAAGGTGCCGTGCGGTTATGTCTACGTGGACGGGCTGTCGGTTGGCGAGATCACCGAGGCCTCGCTGAAGGACCGGCTGATCCTGGGCGAGGAGGGATTCCTGTCGGTCGTCGTGGTCATCGACTCCACCAGCGGCAAGCTCGTGGCAGGCCCGGAGGTGCACGCCCGTGGCGCCGGCATCGACGACGCCGCCCTGGCCGAGGTGGTGCCGCTGGTCGAAGACGCCCTGGCCGAGGCGGTCAAGGACGAAGTGACGGAGGTGCACCAGCTGCGCCAGGTCGTTCGCCGGACGGTGGGCAAGTGGGTGAACGAGAACTACCGGCGCAGGCCGATGATCATCCCGGTGGTCGTTGAGACCTAACCGAGCCTCGGATTGTGTCAGCTCAGGGCGCGATCGGATCCCTGGTCCAGTTCGCGGGATCGGTTCCGAGCACGCGCAGGTGATGGGTGAAGATGCTGACGACGTTCAGCGAGGGAATGCTTGTGGGCGGATCTATCTGTATCGCCAGGGACAGCCCGTCCACGTTGTTTGCGCACAGAATCTGATCCTGGGAGTTCACGTAGACGTGGTAGCCGTTGATCACTCGCCGGGTGCCAGGTCCGACGGTCGTGTTGCTCCCGTTAGCAGAGGCCACTGACCACCTGGTATTCGCGCACGTGCCGACTCCCTCCGTGCTCGCGGGCTGGGCGGTGATTTCGAGCGGGGCCGGCGCGTTGCTGTCGGGCCGCGGCTGTGAGATGAACCCGAAGCCCCGGTCCAGCGGGCCTGCGGGTGTCGCATTGAACCCCTGGTCGGTCGCTAGGTGCCACCGCGCGGCCAGGCCGGTCAGCTGGACTGCAAAGCGCAGGCGCAGCGCCTGACCGAGCCTCATGTCCTGTGCGATCTTGAGCGCGTCCGGATGGTACCGATTGCCTACGAACTCAAGCGTTGCCCAGCCACCGCGGGCGTACTGATAGGCCAGGATCTGGTTGACGGGACCCGGCGGGGGGAGCGGCACGTATCCCCAGTAAGCAACGTGCCCGTCGATATCTGGCGCGCGGCTGGTCAGGCGGTCGGCGACCGACTGTCCCTGGCAGGTGAGGTTCTTGCCCGCGAGCCGACATGCTCCGGCTGCGTTCGCCGTCCAATTGAACGTGTTCTGCAGCGAGGGACTGCTCCCTTCCAGGAACTCATAGGAGAGCCCAGTGCCACCGACGATGACTGGGTGACTGAACGGCAGCCAGCCGAATGACGCATACTCCAGCAGCGGGTTGAACTGCCGCGGTGCTGCTCCGACGGCCTTCGTGATCGGGGCAGGTTGGGTCTGCGCGGGCGATGGGCGGGGAGTGGCAGAGGCGCGCGGCGTGGCAGAGGCGCGCGGCGTGTCAGACTGGTGCGCAGCGCCGGGGGAGATGGCGCCGCTCAGTGCTACCGCTGCCACCGCGCCGACGGCGAGGAGCGGGCTGGCGACGGTGCCGGCCCGGCGCCGGCGCAGGTGGACCCGGCCGATCCGCTGGGCAGCCGGGACGCTGACTGGTGCGGGCGGCGGCTCGCTGGCGGCCTGGCGCTCGAACAGCGCTCGTAGGTCGGACTCAAGCATGGTGGGAAGCCTCTCCCGAGTGGTGGCGCGCTCGCGCCGATGGCTGGCGATCGGCGGACGGGGCATCGCCGGCTAGTCGGCTGCGCAGCGCCGCGAGTGCCTTCGCGGTCTGGCTCTTGACTGTGCCGGTCGTGCAGCCAAGGGCGGCGGCCGTCTGGTCGATGTTGAGGTCGCAGTAGTAGCGCAGGACGAGGGCTGCACGCTGGCCAGGCGGAAGCTTGGTCACCGCGGCCTGCAAGTCGATCAGGCCGTCCGGATCGGCCGTCAGGATGGGTGATTCCGGCAGTTGGTCGGTGACTCTCACGCGCCTGGTCCAGCCGCTCCGCCGCTCGTGCAGGAACTCGCGGACCAGGATGGCGTTCACATACGCGTCGGTGTTGTCGGCGCCGGACGCCTTGACCCAGTGCACGTAGACCCTGATGATGGCCTGCTGCACGAGATCGTCGGCGCGATGCCGGTCCTGACAGAGGAGCAGCGCCAGCCGGCGCAGGGCCGGCAGTCTGACGGAGACGTACTCGGCGTACTCGGCGTCGCGCTGAGAGGTCACGAGGCGTGGCTTTCTGCGGAGTAACTAGTCACACTCTGCCGAGGCGAGCAACCAGCGCTCAAGTTGTCCCGTGATGTTAAAAAACTGATCGCCGCGCAAGCAACGGTGCTCAGGGAGAGATCGGCGTCGTGGTCCAGGTGGCGGGATTCGGGCTGAGCATCTGCACATGGTCAGTGAAGACTTCGACCGGGCTCAGGGGCGGGTGCGGTCCGCTAACCGTCATCAGCAGCTCCAGGCTGTTAGCGCCGGGACGGTTTGCAGTCAGGTAGTAGCTGGGCACCGTCTTACCGCCGGATACGGGCTCCGCCGAGTGGAACTGAGTTATCTGGTAACCGTTAATCTTCTCGCAGGAGCCGTTCCCGCATGCCGGGATGTTACCAACGTGGACGAACAGGGATAGCGAGCGAGGGGTGACGTCAGCCACATTG
>JASHUG010000108.1 GCA_030040155.1 Streptosporangiaceae bacterium
AGCGGCACCATGATCGGGCCCGGTGCGACGCCGAGGCCGGTCTTCAGCGCGGACCAGCCCCACGCGTCCTGCATCCACAAGACGACCGACAGCAGCATCGCGCCGAACGAGACCGAGAACAGCAACATGGCGAGCGAAGCCCCGGAGAAGCCGCGCCCGGCGAATAGCCGCGGCTCGATCAGCGGGTTGTGGTGCCGCCGGCAGCGCTGCACGAACAGCCAGAGGACGACGCAGGCACCCGCGAGCACGCCGATCGTGGCGGCCGACCCCCAGCCCCAGGCGCCGCCCCGCACCAGCCCGAGGGTCAGGCCGCCGACACCCGCCGTCACCAGCAGCGCGGACAACTCATCGGGCCGCGGGCCCGGATGGCCGGGAACGTCGGGCAGCTGGCGCCAGCCGATCACGAGCGCGGCCAGGCCGATCGGGACGTTCACGAAGAACACCAGGCGCCAGTTCGCGGCGACCAGTAGCCCGCCGATCACCGGCCCGAGGGCGGCCGCCATGCCACCGGTCGCCGTCCATGCCCGGACCGCGCCACCTCGCCGCTCGGCCGGGTAGCTCGCCAGCACCAGGCCGAGTGAGGTCGGCGTGAGCAGCGCGGCGCCGGCCGCCTGCAGCAACCGGAACGCGATGAGCATCGGCACGCTGGCCGCCAGCCCGCAGGCCGCGGACCCGGCCGTGAAAATGGCCACGCCAAGCAGGAAGCCATTCTTGCGGTTGCGCTGATCGGCCAGCCGGCCGGCCAGCACGAGCAGCGCGGCATAGATGATCGCGTACCCGTTCAGCACCCATGACAGCGTGCCCAGGCTGGACTCATGCAGCTCGGCCGCGATCTGCGGCAGGGCCACGTTCACGATGAACAGGTCCAGGCTGGCCATGACAACGCCAGCGCAGACGATGACGAGAACCCGGCGAGACCCCTCGTTCCCTGAAGGAAGGGTTTTAGCTGGCTGGCTTAGCAAACGCATAGCCAGACCTTACATGGCTGGCTTAGCTTGGCTCAAGTCAGGTAGGGTGGCGCTATGGATGCGTCCCCGCGGGCCGCGCACACGGTACGTCTCGCCGGACCGCTCTCGCCCAGGTCCAGCTGGAAGGCCAGCGCCTGCTCAATGGCTCGCGCCCTGGATGTCGTCAGCAGCAAGTCGGCGCTGCTCATCCTGCGCGAGGCCTTCTACGGCACGGCCCGGTTCGATGACTTCGCGGAGCGCGTCGGCATCAGCGAGCCGGTGGCCGCCGCGCGGCTGCGGGAACTGGTTGACGAGGGCCTGCTCGTCCGCGAGCCGTACCGCGAGCCGGGTCAGCGCACGCGGATGGCCTACCGCCTGACCGACAAGGGAGCCGAACTGGCTCCGGTCCTGATCGCGTTCATGCAGTGGGGCGACCGGTGGCTGCAACCGTCGGGGGCCCCGGTCCAGCTTCGGCACGCGGAATGCGGCGAGCTCGTCCAGGCCGAACTGCGCTGCGCGGCCGGGCACGTCGTCAACACCGACGAGCTTGACCTGACCGTTGGCCCCGGCCGACCCGCCGCGAAGCCCGCGAGCTGACCTCCTCTTTGCCCGATGGCTAACCCGACCCGCTCCGGGTACTAGAGCAGCACAATGAGCGCAGCAGAAAAACCTGCTGGAGATGGCCAGCCGTCGGGCAGGGCCGCCGCCGTCATGGAGAAGGCGGATCGGCTGCAGCGGCACAACCGGGTGCTCTCGGTCGCGTTCGGTACGTACAAGAAGTTCAGCGATGACCAGGCGGGCAACCTCGCCGCACTGGTCGCATACTACGCATTCGCCTCCTTCTTCCCGCTGCTGCTCGTGTTTGTCACCGTGCTCGACCTGGTCGTGCGGAACAACACCGCTCTGCGGGACAAGCTGCTGAACTCGGCGCTGAGCCAGTACCCCGTGATCGGTCAGCAGCTGAAGAGCAACGTGCACGGACTCACCTCGACTAGAATCGCGCTGGTCATCGGCCTGCTGCTGATCTTCTACGGCGCAACGGGGGTTGCCAGGGCGATCCAGAACTCGATGAACGCGGTCTGGGGCGTGCCGCGGTTCCAGCGCCCGCGCTTCCCGTGGTCGCTCGTGCGCAGCTTCGGCCTCATCGCGGTTCTCGGGCCCGGGCTGATCGTGACCATCTCGCTGTCCAGCATTGCCGGGGGCACCGGCCACCTGCACGGCTGGCTGGCCCGCGCCGCCGCGGTCGTGGTCTCGCTGGTCCTGAACGTGGGTCTATTCTGGCTTGCCTTCCGGATCGCGACCGCCAAGGAGATCGGGGGCCGCGATCTGCGCCCATGCGCGATCATGGCGGCAATCTTGTGGCAGCTCCTCCAGTTGCTCGGCGGCTACTTCGTCGGCCATCAGCTCAAGAGCCACTCCGCCTACGGCGCTTTCGCCGTCGTGCTCGGACTTCTCGCCTGGTTCTACTTGCAGGCCAATCTCACGCTCTACGTCACCGAACTGACCGTGGTCAGGGCGCGGCAGCTGCATCCGCGCAGCCTGAAGCCGCCGCCACTGACCGACGGCGATATGCGGGCCTACGAACTGTACGCGCAGGCGGGCCGGCGGCGGTCTGACATTGAGATCCAGGTCGAGCAGACTCCCGACGACGGCAACGACACGCAGCGCGACGTGCACGGCGACACCCAAGGCGACACGCACACCGATGAGCGTGGCCACGCGCGGGGAGACGCGCACGGGGATAGGCAGGGGGACACGCGGGGTGACGCGCAGCAGTAGGCTGCACTGTGGCCGAAGCGCGCCAAAAGGGGCAGCCGCGTGCACCTATCGGCCCACAGAAGGAGACGTCAATGCCGCTCTTTTCCTCCTCATCCGATCAGTCCACGGCCACGTGGGAACCGCAGGCCGCTGACACCCGGCTCGCGCAGACGGCGGGCGCTGACCCGTCCGGCGTGTTCACCTCAGACCTGTCGGTGTCCGAGTACGTGCTCCTCGGCGAGGCCGGATTCGAGCCGCTCGGGTTCGTGGTCGGATCCTCGATCTACCACGTGGGCCTGCAAATCGGCCGCTGGAATCAGAACCAGGAACTGCAGGTCCTGACGCAGGCCATGTACAACGCCAGAGAGCTAGCCATGGCCAGGATGCGGGCCGAGGCCGACCACCTGGGCGCTGATGGCATCGTGGGAGTGCAGCTGCGGATGCAGATGTACGCCTGGGGCCAGGGCTGCCTTGAGTTCGTCGCGACGGGCACCGGCGTCCGGCACCTAAC
>JASHUG010000109.1 GCA_030040155.1 Streptosporangiaceae bacterium
CAACCGATGTCAGGAGCCGCGCCGAGCGCGCCATGTAACGGCGCACGCTTGCGGCGATGCCGCTTGCACGGCGAGGGCGGTCTGGGCCAGGTCTCACCGGGGGGAGGACGATGGTGTCCGGCGCGGGAGACTCGCCTTCTGGCGTCACGGTGGCAGTTGCCCCGTCGGCAGCATCGTCGGCCCAGCCTGCGTCGGCCGGCGGACCGACGGCGGTGTCGCCGGCCCACTCGGCGTCGGCGGACGCCGCGCCGGTAATCCCGTCGGCGTTAGCCCCTTCCGCCGGTACCCCGTGGGCGTCCACGGCGGCCAGGGAGGGCGGACCGCTGGCGGAACGGAGGATCAGCGAATCGGCCAGCAGGCTCAGGCCGCCGAACAGCACGACCTCCAGGGCTGTTTCGCTGAGAGTCGAGCGGCTTACGTATTGCTGCGGCAGGCTCAGGCCGAGGATGAGTGCCCCGGCGGGCGCCCACTGCGGACCCACCAGTCTGGCGATCAGCCCCGCGAATGTGAGCTCGGCCAGCCCGCCGAGGATCGGGCCCACAGCTCCGGCGCCGGTCAGCCCGTGGGCCCAGAACCCGGCAGCCAGCAGGATCGGCATGCCGGTCGTGACGGCCGGCGTGACCGAGGAACCACTGGCAAGGAATCCGATGCTGGCGAAACTCAGACCATGATGCGCGCCGCCGAAGGCCGCCAGCGACTGCGGGATCGGCAGCGAGCCATGCTGGGCGATCCAGTAGCCGGCCTGCAGGTACGTGCCCGCATCCCGCAGCACGATGACCGACTCGGAACTCTCACGCAACTGCCACGCGGTGAGCCCGGCGACTACGGCAACGGTGGCCAGCAGCCCGAACCAGGTGGCCCAACCGGGGGGCTGCCGATCGCTGGCGCCAAGCCGCGGCCATGCCACGGGCACCGCCCGCAGGCCGTTGACCGTGAGCGCCGCGGCCAACGGCACGGAGATCAGCAGCATCGGCACCGGCAGGAAGTCGCCGCCGAGCAGCAGCGGCAGGCCGGGTATCAGCCAGGCCACGACGAGCACCGCCGGAAGGACCGTCAGCCGCGCGAGCGCAAGCCCGGCCGCTTCGCCCACCCTGGTGCGCGCACTGGTTTCTGGCCGGCGCCGGGACTTGTCTGCGGCGTCTGGCCGGGTCGCCCGAAGGCCGACGATCCAGGCCACCGGGGCCAGCAGGCCAGCAATGGGAGCGGTCACCCGGCGGAAGAGTCCGCCTCCGGAACGCGTGCCCGTATCCGCGGACTCGCGCGCCGGCACCGACGCGGGCGTCCCGGCAGACTCCGGCCCGGTGACGTGATCCGGGATACCGGTATCAGCCAACTCGGTGTCAGCCGGCTGGTCGCTGCCGGCTGTGCCGTCCGGGCGGTCAGTGGGGCGCACGGGTCAACCTTAGAGCGGACTCGGCCAGGTCCCGAAGTGATGATTGCCTCACTGGCGACCGCGCCCGCGATTTCGAGGAGGCCGCCGGCTGGCCCGAGGACGCCCGTGACCAGCGGATCCTGACCGTTCCATGCCTTGATCTTTACCTGCCGGGTGGCATTCCTCCTGATAACCGCCGGTAAAGTTAAAGCGCAATTAGCGGCTAGGTCCCCGCCCGAGGCCGTCGGTGAGGGAGCGTCAAGGACGATGAGCCGCAACTCAGTCCGGCGCCGCAGGCTCTGGCACCAGTACTCCACCACAAGCCTGGTGCTCGCCTCGCTCGCCATCCTGGTTGCCGCGGTCTTCTCCGGCGGCTCGATCTTGGTCTACATGAAGTACCGCTCGGTGTGGGACGGGATTAACCGCATCGATGTCTCGGCTGACCTGAACGGCAAGCTGCCGCCGGTCGACCCGAACGCTATGAACCTGCTGCTGATCGGCTCGGACTCCCGGTCGGGCGCGAATGGCAGGATCGGCGGATCGGACGGAATTGACGGCGCCCGCTCCGACACCGTCATGGTGCTGCACGTCGCTCCCGGTGCGAGGCAGGTCGTTGTCCTGAGCTTCCCGCGTGACTCGGTCGTGCCGATCCTGTCCTGCGCGCCGGAGGCAGGAACCTCGGGCCAGACCGCCCAGCCGGGCCAGGTCGAGCAGATCAACGCGACGTTCGCCTACGGCGGCCCCGGCTGTCTGTGGAAGACCATCGAGGAGACGACAGACATCCACATCAACGACTTCATCGAACTCGACTTCATCGGTTTCGAGCGGGCGATCGACGCGCTCGGCGGAGTCACCGTCTGCCTGCCCGAGGCGGTGAATGACCCGATGTCTGGCCTGGACCTGCCCGCAGGCAAGCATCACGTCAGCGGCAGGCTGGCGCTCGCCTTCTGGCGGACGAGGGAGGACCTCGGCGAGGGCGACGACCCGCAGCGGATCCAGCGGGATCAGTTCCTCATGGCCTCTTTGCTGCAGGGCATCGAGCACACTGGCCTGCTCCACAGCCCCGGCAAGATGCTGAGCGTGATCGACGCCCTCACCAGCCATCACGACGTGACGACCGACGCGGGCCTGACCCCGAGCCAGATGCTGCGTATCGGCGAGGACCTCCGCGGCATTTCAACCGAGCAGGTCCAGTTCGTGACCGTCCCCTGGACCGACTACGTGTACAACACCAACTGGGTCCAGTGGGTGCAGCCGCAGGCCGACGACCTGTTCGCGGCGATCGCGCATGACACCAGGCTGCCGAGGTCGGCCAGCACGGCCAAGGGCAAGCACGGAAAGGTGCCCAAGAAGACGGCCACGCTCAAGCCGTCGCAGGTGCAGGTAGCCGTCTACAACGGCACGACAACGGACGGCCTGGCCACCGACACCGCGAGCGCCCTGAGCCAGCGCGGATTCGACGTCATCGGCCAGCCCGCCGACGCCGCGACTGACACCTACACCACCTCGGTGATCGACTACGCGACTGCGGCGGACCTCGCAGCCGCGCAGACGCTCGAAAAGCAGATCGGGGGGGCGGTCACGCTGCAGGCCGATCCGCAGCTGACCTCAGCCACGCTCCAGCTGATCCTGGGCTCCAGTTTCACGTCGCTGAAGTCATCGGCGCCCGCCGCGAACACGGGGAGCACCGCGGATACCGGCCTGGAGAACATAGCGATGACCTACGGCGGCATTAGCGGCAACGTCAATATCTGCTCCGATCAGTCGGCGTTCTCCGGCCCTGACGGCGGTTAGGCCGATTGGCGATCTAGGCCAGGGTTGATCACACTCCCGGCGGGTACACACCGCCTGGGAGGACGGCGATGGGTCTCCGTAACGGCTTCGGGGTGTCGCTGAAACTCCCATTCCGCCGATCGCCCGCGAGGCGCAGACGCCACCGCTACACCACACGCCAGAAGGTCCTCGGCGGCATGGCGATCTTCTCGGCCGTCCTATTAGTGAGCGTGTCGCTGACTGCCTACCTCAACTTCCGTGCCGACTGGAATGGCGTCACCCGGATAAACGTGGAAAGGGACCTGCGGGCCGAGGGGCCCAGGCGCCCGCCGCTCGATCCGAACGCCATGAACATCCTGCTGATCGGATCGGACTCGAGGGCCGGCGTGAACCGGCAGTTCGGCGCGACCGTCGCGGGCCAGCGCTCGGACACCATCATGGTGGTGCACATCGCGCCCGACGCCCACCAGGTCGTGGTGCTGAGCCTCCCGCGGGACACGGTCGTTCCGATCCTGAACTGCACTCCCGAGCCGGGCGCACCGGGGCAGACCGCTCAGCCGGGCCAGGTCGAGCAGATCAACGCGACGTTCGCCTATGGCGGTCCCGGCTGCCTCTGGGAAACCATCGAGGAGACCACGGGGATCCACCTCAACGACTTCATCGAGCTGACCTTCACCGGCTTCGAGCACGTGATCGACGACCTGGGCGGAGTCAACGTCTGCCTGCCGGTAGCGATCAACGACAGCGACTCCAAGCTGCACCTCAGCGCGGGCAAGCACCACATCTGGGGCGCGCAAGCACTGGCGTTCTGGCGGGTCCGCTACATCGGCGACGGCTCTGACCTGCAGCGGATCGAACGGGACCAGTACCTGATGGCGGCCGTACTGCAGGGCATCGAGCACAGCGGCCTGCTCGGCAGCCCGACCAAGTTGTACCGGGTCATCACGGACGTGACGCGCAATCATCTGGTCGCGACCGACACGAGCCTGACGCCCGGCCGGCTGCTGACGATCGGGGAGGACCTGCATGGCTTGCCCAGCAGCGCCGTGCACTTCATCGAGGCTCCGGTGGTCCCCTACCCTGGCGATCCGACGGCCTGGGTGCAGTGGGAGGAACCGCAGGCCGAGAGGCTATTTGCCGCGATCGCCCATGACACGCGGCTGCCCGTCGCGAGAACGCCGGCCAGGCTCAAGAAGGGCAGCCCGCCCGTGCTCGCCACCGTGAGCCCGTCGGACGTCCGCGTCAGCGTCCTCAACGGCACCACCACCGCCGGCCTCGCGACCTCGACCTATGACGACCTGGCCCGCCTCGGATATACCCTCGTCGGCCAGCCCGGCGACGCCGCCAATCCTGACTACATCAAGTCGGTGATCATGTACCCGTCCGTGGCCAGCCTCCCGGCCGCACGCACGCTCGAGCGCCTTATCGGCGACTCCAGGCTGGTCATGGACCCGGCCGTGGCTCAGGGCACCGTGCAGCTGATCCTCGGCTCGACGTTCCCCGGCTTGAACACGCAGCCGGATCCGCCGGGGAGCCCGAGCCCCAGCGCTACCCCGAGCCCCGGCGCGACCCCGAGGCCGAGCCCGAGCGCCAGCTCAGCCCTGCAGAACCTGGAACAGCAATACGGCGGTATCAGCGGGAACGTCGCGATCTGCAGTGATTCAGGCGTTTTCTCTGGCCCGGACGGTCAGTAACAGGCAATCCGCGCCGGCCCAAATCCCGACCTCGTTCCCCTCATGAACAGCGCGGGCGAGGCCCTTGATCATCTCGTCGGCCTGTGACCCGCTGTGACGGTTATGTGCATCGCCCCGGGGGAGGTATCACGACCAGGGATCATGACCGGCGACGGCGATGAGCTCAGGGTCAGCAGGGACGCGCACCACGCGCGCCCCTGGTCTGGTTTTGCATCGCTCCTGAGGGGAACGAGGCGCGCCCGGATGCGCGTCCTCGGCGGCCTCGCGATCCTCCTCGCGGTCTGCCTGGTAGCCGTCTCGCTCACGGTCTACCTCAAGTTCAGGTCGGTCTGGGACAGCATCCACCGGGTGCAGGTCACCGGCCTCGGAGTCCGGCCGCCGCAATTCACCGCCGCGATGAACATCCTGCTCATCGGCTCGGATAGCCGGTCAGGGGCGAACGGCAGCTTCGGCGCCGGCATTACCGGGCAGCGGTCGGACACGATCATCGTCCTGCACCTGGCGCCGGGCGGGCGCAGCGCGATAGTGCTGAGCATCCCGCGCGACTCCGTCGTGCCCGTCCTGGCCTGTCCGCCCGAGGCCGGGACTCCTGGCCAGAAGGCCCAGCCGGGCCAGGTCGAGCAGATCAACGCGACGTTCGCCTACGGCGGTCCCGGCTGCCTGTGGAAGACGGTCGAGCAGACAACCGGCATGCGTATCGACCACTTCATCGAACTGAACTTCACTGGGTTCGAACACGTGATCAACGACATCGGCGGGGTCAACATCTGCCTGCC
This sequence comes from Streptosporangiaceae bacterium, assembly GCA_030040155.1. Lineage (GTDB taxonomy): Bacteria > Actinomycetota > Actinomycetes > Streptosporangiales > Streptosporangiaceae > JAJYUU01. The sequence goes on from JASHUG010000109.1 coordinate 5,616, forward strand.
ATTTGCCATCAACGATCCGCTGTCGAGGCTGCGCCTGGGGCCGGGGCGGCATCATGTCGGAGGCGCCGAGGCGCTGGCGTTCTGGCGGGCCCGCTACATCGGCCAGGGCTCTGACCTGCAGCGCATCGAGCGAGACCAGTACCTGATGGCCGCGGTCCTGCAGGGCGTAGAGCGCAGCGACCTACTGGGGAGCCCGACCAAGCTGCTGGCCGTCGTCACCGATGTGGCCAAGTCCATGACGACCGATAGCGGCCTGAGCCTGTCTACGCTGATCAACACCGTCGACAGCCTGCGACAGATGCCGCCAGGCGCCGTGCAGTTCATCGAGCTGCCGACCGCCGTGTATCCGGCCAATCCCGACTGGGTCCAGTGGCCGCCCAGCGACCGGCAGTTGTTCCGTGCGATCGCGCACGACTGGACCGTGCCCAGGACCAGCAGCCGGACCGGTCCGGTTCGATCTGCGCGTTCTGCCGGGCTGGCCGCCTACGGCACCGGGCACCGGTCCGCCCCGGCGCCTAGCCCGTCGGGCTCGCCCGACCTAACTCGGCGGTATGGCGGCATTACCGGGAGCGCCAACATCTGCCACAACAGCCAGGCGTTCGCCGGGCCGCTCGGAGGTAGCTGATCGGCTATCGCTTGACCCAGACATTCGGAACCGGCCCTGGCAGGTGTATCTCGCGGTAGGCCTTCGCTCCGCCAGGCATCAGTTTCAGAATCTCGTTGATGGACCCGCCGGACCACGGCGCGGAGCAGCCCACGTAGTAGGCCACCGACGGCGAGAAGACCACACATGGCGGTTTGACGCCGTGATCGCGCAGGTAGTTGGCCTTCCCGATGAACGGCCGGACGGCGGCCGCGCTCGCGGTCTCGCGTACCAGCACCACATGCTGGGTGACGACCCCGATCAGCAGGAAGGCGGCCCCGAGCCCGGCACCGACGCGCCTCAGGTCGGACTTCGTGGCCAGCCAGACGATCCCGTCGGCGGCGATGATCGCGAACAGCGCCCAGGTCGGCAGGAGGTAGCGCGGGGCCCCGAACGGCACGAACAGGATGTAGAGCGCCGCGCACCAGGCTCCGGTGATGACCGCGAGCAGGCTAGATGCCTTTGCATGCGTGTGCCAGGCAGCGTAGAGGCCGACCGCGACCAGCGCGAGCAGGCCCAGCCACCACAGGATCAGCAGCGGGAAGCTCCAGCCAGGGCAGGCCCCGTTGGACGGGCAGTACCAGGGTCCGCTCAGCGTCTTTGCCTGCATGATCAGCGAGAACGTCAGGCCAAACTTGGGCGGTTCCTGCCCGGCCAGCGTGATCCGGTTGAATAGTCCGCCAAACCACAAGTCGGCCTCGGCGATCCACTCCACCGTGCCAAGCGCTATGCCGACGATCATGGCGGCGAGCACTCTGGGCTGGCGCCAGCCGCGGACCAGCAACGCGGCGAGGAACGTCGGCGCGAGCACGAACACGATGTTCTGGGGCCGCAGCAAGACGACGAAGAAAGAGATGAACCCGATCAGCGGGACGACGACCCTGAGCTGCCAGCGGCCGTTCACCGACTGGAGCAGCAGCCCGGTGATCGCCAGCGCCCCGAAGGCGGCCCATAGGTCCGGGTAGACCTGCACGCCGCTCAGCTCAGTGATCGCCAGGCTGGCGAAGATGAACCCGCCTAGGGCCAGGACCCAGGCCGGGCGTAGCCCGCGCCAGCACAGCAAGGACAGCCCGAGCGCCAGCGCCGAGAGGAAGGCCATCCAGATCCGCAGGGCCAGCAGGGACGTAGTCAGGAGGGTGACCGGGGCAGCCAGCAGGCCGGCCCCGTGCCCGTGCACCGGCGGGAGGTAGACCCCCGAGTGCTGCGCGCTCGTGCGCGCTATGTACGTGATCTCGTCGGCGCCCAGCGGCAGCCGCAGCAGGTTCGGAAGCATCTGGGCGAGCAGGAAGAGGACCGATACGCCGAGAATCCAGACGAGGCCGTCGGGCCGCAGCCACGGCCGGCTGACCGCTCTGCCGGCATCACCAGGCCGCTTTCCGGCATCCTCAGACGGTTTCCCGGCATCCTCAGGCCGCTCATGAAGTCGAGTGTCCTGCACGATGATCTCCCTCTGCGGACGAAAGAAAGCCCCGTGTCCGCCGAACTCATGGTCTGGATCTGCCCGTTGGTTTCACAGAAGTTACGGCCGAGCAGATCTTAAGGGCGGCCGGCCCAGACTCACCTGACCGTACCGTAAACTACACACTGGCTCTCCTGGTGGTTACCGTGAGCCACCGGGCGGACACTTTCATAACTAACGCTTGATACGTATTAGGTCTAACCCCAGACAAGTGCCTGGCCTGCGCTATCTTTGCGGCTACCATCTGGGCCCAGATCGGTAGTACCCGACGACCGCCCGACGTACGGAGGTAGAGGTGGGACTCGCCACGCCGGCGGTCAAACCCCCCCAGGAGACTGCGGAGGAGCGACCGGGACCAAGATCGGCCTGGCCCTATCTGGTGATGGCCGCCTACGTTCTCGGCGCGCTTTACGAGACCATTAGGCTCTGGGCAGATCCGGCCGGCCGGGCCCAGTCCGGCGACCGCAACGATGTGGACCAGGCTAGCTGGTTCATGCGCTATAGCGCACAGGCGGTGTCCCACTTCCACCTCCCGGCGCTCGTGACGGGCGCGATGAATGCCCCGCACACGGTCAACCTGATGTGGAACACCTCGCTGCTCCTGCCGGGCGTGGTCATGAGCCCGGTGACATGGGTTGCGGGTCCGCAGGTAAGCCTGAACCTTCTGCTCTTCATCGGTCTGGCCGGGTCGGCGGCCGCCATGTACCTCGTGCTCCGCCGATGGGGCGCCAGCATCCTCTCCGCTTTCCTCGGCGGGGCGTTGTACGGGTTTTCCCCGGCCCTCATCGCGCAGGGGATCGGCCATTACCACCTTGTCCTCGCGATAGTCCCGCCGCTGATGATCGACGCCCTGCTGCGGATCGTGACCGGCCGCGGCCACGCCATCCGCACCGGTATCTGGCTTGGCGTCCTGGCAGCGGCCCAGCTGTTCATCGGCGAGGAAGCGCTGATCGACACCTGCGTCGCCGGCGCAGTCGTGCTGATCGTGCTGATCGCCTGCCGCCCCAAGGACGTGCTGGCGGACGCCCGGCGTAAGGTCATCGGCCTGGGGTCGGCGGTGGTCGTGGCGCTGATACTTTCCGCGCGGGCCATCTATGTTCAGTTCCACGGCGTCTCGATCGCCAAGGGCGGGGCCTACAACATCGTTATGCACAACGGGAAGCCCACGCACCTCTACACGATCCCGTACGCGTGGGTCGTGCCGTCCAGCCGCGTCCTCCTGCATACGGCCGGGTCCGCGACCGTGGCCAACAACTACCCCCAGCCGTCGCCCGAGTACCTCGCCTACCTGGGTATTCCGTTGATCATCGTGCTGCTGGCGGCCGGCATCTACTTCTGGCGGCTGCTGCGCATCCGGGTCGCGTTCCTGACCTTCCTGCTGCTCGAACTGCTGTCGCTGGGCGGCCAGCCGATTGGCCCCTACCCGGGCAAGCTGCTGCCGTGGTACTGGCTGCAAAACCTGCCGGTCCTGAAGTCCACGCTCCCTGACCGGCTCTGCATCCTCGCCGACGGGGCTGCGGCCGCGGTGCTCGCCTTCGCGCTCGACGAGGCGGTGAAGCGCTGGCAGGCCAGCGGGAAGGTCCGGATGGACACGATCCTGCACAACCCCTACATCGTGTGCTACGGCATCGCGTTCATAGCGCTGTTCCCCTTGTTCCCGACGCCCTACAACGTGTCCTCGGTGTCGTCGGTTCCGGCTGGCTACTCGACGACGTTCGACCAGCTTCACCTCGCATCTAATGCGTCGGTCCTCGTCGTGCCCGTGCCAAACGGCGGCGTGACCGCACCGCTGCGCTGGTACGCCGACCGCGGCGTTCCGCAGCGGATGATCGGCGGGGACTTCATCGACGCGAGCCTGTCTGGCCACGCTTCACGGGCCGGGCGGGCCGGGATAACGGTGCTCAGCACGTACCTGAACGCCCTGCAGTCGAACACGAGGCCGCAGTACATGCCGCCGGCGCCGACGCAAGCGCAGATCGTGGCTCAGATGGCCGCGTGGAAGCCTGCCGCGATCATGGCGGACTGCCCGGTGAACAGCGAGCTCGGCCAGTTCCTGATCAAGGAATTCGGTCTGCCCCAGGTCCACAATGCCAACTGGCTCGGCTGGCGGCTGAACAGCTCCGGCATGTAGTCAGGCCCGTTACCGGCCCGAGTACGTCCGGACGTATTCGTCGACCCGATCGGCGATCTCGTCCTCCGACAAGTCGAGCCGTTCCAGCACCGTGTACCTGCCTGGCCGGGTCTGCGGCGCGAACGCCACCGCCTTGGCAAACTCGGCATCGGACAAGCCGACGTCGGCCGGGGTTCTCGGCAGGCCGTGGCGGGCCAGGCAGGCCGAGATCAGTGCCGCCTGGTCGACGTCACCACGCAGGAACGTACAGAACAGCGCGCCCACGCCCGCGAGTTCGCCGTGGCTGCTGGTGCCCGGATAGAGCTTGTTAATGGCGTGGAAGATCTCGTGATCGCCGCCGCTGGCCGGCCTGCTCGAGCCGGCCACTGCCATGGCGATGCCGGACAGGATCAGTGACTCGGCGAGAACCGTGAGGAACTCATCTGACCGGGCGGCCCCCGGCTGATGCAGGACTGCCTGCGCAGCCGACCGGGACATGGCCGCGGCCAGGCCGTCCATCTGCTCACCGACATCGGATACGGCCAGTTCCCAGTCGGCCACGGCGGAGATGTTGCTGACCACGTCGCCGATGCCGGCCGTCGACAGCGCATCGGGCGCCTCCCTGACCCGGTCCAGGTCGACCAGCACGCCAACCGGCATGACCACTCCATAGGAGCCGGGACCGGATTCGTGCTGAAGCGTGCTCATCGGAGAGCAGATGCCGTCGTGGGCCAGGCTAGTAGCAACCGCGACCATCGGAATGCCCGCCATGTGCGCGGCGAACTTGGTGACGTCGATGGTGCGGCCGCCGCCGATGCCCGCCACCGCCTCGAACGTGCCGGCCCGCAGTTGCTGGCCCAGGCTCACGGCTGCCTCGTAGGTGCCCTCGGCGGCCCGGAAGACCTGGGCGGCCTCGATGGCCAGATCCGCGCAGACGCTTTCGCCCTGGCCCGGCCCGACCACGACCGCGATCCTGCCCTCCCTGGCTATGCGCTGGTCCGCCAGCAGCCCGCCGAGGTCGGCCACGGCGCCCGGCCGGACCTCGATGAACAGCGGGGCGGCTAGCATCCTGGCCAGCAGCGGCATGACTCTCCTTGACGACGGGACCGGCGCGGGTCAGCCCGGTGCGGGCGGCCCCGTCTCGCCCGCGACCTGCGGGGTCCGGCCTCCGGCGAGACTAGCAGCGGCCAGCGATCTCTCTGGCCCGCAGCAGGTCGCGATGGTCGTCGACCTCGACCCAGTCGACCTCCCCGACCGGCTCAAGGACAACCGCGCCGCCGCGGTCTGCTAGCTCCTGGAATCCGTCTTCGTAGTACAGTCCGGGGTCCCGGCGCCAGGTGGCTTCGAGCGCGTCGGCTAGGGCGATGGCCGCGCGGGGCTCGATCAGCGCCGCCCCGATGTACTCGCCGTGCGCGTCGGCCGGGTCCATGTGCTTGGTGATCCTGGTCAGCCGCCCGCGGTCGTCGATCACGACCTTCATTTCCTCGTCCGCGAGCTTCTTGACGGTGTCGATGGCCAGTATCAGGTCGGCCGCAAGGCCGGGCTTCCTGGCCGCCAGCAGCGCGTGCTCCACGCTCGCCGGGTGGACTGTGTCGCCGTTGACCATCAGCATTCCTGAGCTGAAGTACTCGCGTGCCAGCCAGAGCGAGTAGGCGTTGTTCCACTCCTCGGCCCGGTTGTTGTACACCAGGTCAAGCGATACGTCGTAGCGTCGCTGCAGGTCGGGCACCCGGTCGGCGACGGCCGCAGCCGCGTATCCGACCACGACCACGATGTCCGTCAGGCCGGCGCCGGCCAGGTTCCGCAGCCCGATATCAAGGATCGTGCAGTCACCGTCGACCGGGAGCAGCGTCTTCGGCAGGTGATCGGTATCGGGGCGGAGGCGGCGCCCGGCCCCCGCGGCCAGAATAAGTCCGATCAACTACCCTCTCCCTGCTGTGCGCCGAGGCAGCTTGTCAGGATTTTCGCACAGATGAGCATGCCAAGGTACGCGGCCATCGCGAGGTAGGCATACATCCCGATCCCGACCGCTACGCCCGCGCCCATGAGCAGCATCCGACCTTCCCATCCGAGCATCGTGCCGCGCTCCCTCGGCGGCTCTCCCGGTTCGCGCGGATCCATCATGGCGACCGGCCGGCCAGGAAACGCCAGGTCGGTGTAGCGGAGCAGCAGTACCGCGCACAGGGTGAACGTGGCCGGGCCAGGCACCGACTCGGCAACCCCGATCGCGCCAAGGTAAAGGATCTGCCAGCCAAGCAGCACCGCGGGGGTAAGCCAGTCCAGTCGCCCGGCGTGCGGGTTGCTCGAGCCGGGCGCAGCCAGCAGCATGATCAGCGGCGGGGTCAAGATGAGGATGGCAGGCAGGCTGCGGAGGCCGAGGTAGGTGAGCGTCACGGTTGCCACCAGCCCGAGGATCGCCGGCGGCAGCGGCACGAAGTTGCCCCGCACCAGTTCGCCGAGCAGGCGCGCTATGGCCCCGTCGTCCCTGAGTTGCCTTGCCCGCCTGCCAGCGCGCAGTCGCGCTGCCCGTTGTGCGGCTGCGTCAGCCGCCTTAGCTGCTTGCGCTGCCTCGGCCCCTTCGACTGCCTCGGCCGCCTCGATCGCCTCAGCCTCTTCGACTACCTCGGCCGCCTCGATCGCCTCGGCCTCTTCGATCGCCTCGGCCTCTTCGACTACCCGCGCCGCCTCGATCGCCTCGGTCTGTGCGATCACCCCGGCGGCCGCATCCGGGTACCCGGAGTCACTCTCTGCCGGCGACGACTCGACCACACCGGACTCGGCGACCTCTGCGAGCGCCGCCTCAGTCTCTTCGGCGAGCACCGCACCGGCCACCTCCGCTCGCGCGTCCGCCGTCTCGACCCCGCGGTTCGGGTCTTCTTCTTCGTTTCTGCCCGGCCGGAGCAGGACGACCAGGCCACTTGCCGGCACGCGGTCGTGTCTGCCCGCGGTCGCGGCCGACTCGTCGGCCGCTTCCGCCGGCAGGTCCTGCCCAGGCCTAGCGCGTCGCCGGACTCGCCAGCGCCGTCGCGCGGGACCGCGATCAGTGCCAGCCTGCTCGTCGAGGCTCTTCGCACTGGCGCGCGCCCTGGCCGAGCCTGGACGGGCAGCGAGGCCGTAGACGATCGAGATGGCTCCCCAGTCGATGAGCGCCAGGAGTGTCGCCCGGCAGCCCCACGCCGGGGCGACAATGCCGATCAGCAAGACTCGGCCGCCGGCCGGCATGGAGAGGAACGTGTCGACGGCATGCCACAGGCCGGACCAGGCGGAGCCGGGCGCAACGGCGGATCCGGGCGCCGCGCCCTTCTCGGCGCGGGCGCTCGTGCGGCACGTTGCCGACATCAAGTCCCTGACCGCTACGACGCCAAGCACGGCTACGGCCAGCGTCCAAACTCGGCTCCATCCTTCGGCGGCTGCGCCCGCTGCCAGCCCGGCGTAGATCGCGCATTCGGACGCCGACCAGGCCAGCGCGCCCAGCCACCTGGTCCTGGTGGCCTCGCGCCGGCTCACGCTGCGGACAACCCAGCCCGTGACCCCCTGCAGCCCGGCCTCGGGCCAGTCGATCATTTTGCGGCCAGCCATCGCCGCGAGGTAGCTGGCCCACACCCCCGCTACCGCGTGGAAGTTGTCGTTCCTGGTGCCGGCGCTGAACCAGGCGGTCGCGCAGAACGCCAGGGCCATGGATATGCCCCAGACCGAAGTCGGCGTCAGCGACCTGGCGCGGGCCCAGCCGACGAGTCTCCGGCCGGCGTCCGCGACCATATCCGCCGCAGCCACCACATCCGGGTCCGCGGCCACCTCATCCGGGTCCGCGACCACCTCCGGGTCGGCTATTACTTCCGGGCCCGCGTCAGTGTCCGCCGACGCGAACATCTCCTGGTCGTCGCGAGCGGAGTCGTCGGCCCGGTCGAGGCCTTCGTAGTCAGGGACCGCCTTGCCCACGTCGGGCAGGTTTCCGGCAGCCGCGGACGTAACCATGGAAGCGGGCAACCGCCCGACTCCTCCGGCTGGGGGCGTGACCTCTTCAGCGCGGCCCGGCGCAGCAGGCCGTGCGTGTCCGTCAGGGTCCCGCCCGTTCAGTCCTGCGACGATCGCATCCTCCGAACCGACGATCTTCTTACGATACGTAGTAGGAGTATCACCAAGCGTATCGACCGGCGGTCGGCTGGGCTGCGCTGACACCCGCCAAACGCGCAGCAGGGAGGGCCATTGCCGCCTGGGTGCGGAACAGCGTTGGGCACTTTGCCGTCACTTGGGCGGCCGCCGCGACTCGCAGCGCTACCAGGTAGGGTCCGGCCATGCGAACAGTGGCGGTTGTGCTGGCCGGCGGCACGGGCTCGCGATTCGGATCGGACCTGCCCAAACAGCTTCAGGTCCTCGGCGGAGCAACCCTGCTTGGGCGGTGCGTCGAGACCTTCGGCCAGGCACCCGGCGTGGACGACGTCCTGGTCGTGACCGCCGCCGAGCTCACCGGGCAGGTACGCGGCCAACTCGCCGGATCGACCCGGCTGGTCGAGGTGATCGAGGGTGGCGTCGCTCGCACCGACTCGACTCAACGTGCACTCGGGTGGCTCAAGTCCGCGGTCGCGGCGGCCGAACCCGGCCAGGACTGGAAGGTGCTATTCCACGACGCAGCCAGGCCGCTAGTCGATCAGAAGATCATCGCGAACTGCATTGCCGCCCTCGACCGCTGGGACGCCGTGGGCGTCGTGGTCCCTTCAGCAGACACGATCGTCCAGCTCGCGGACGGAGCGTTCGACCGGATCTTGCCGCGCGACTCGCTGGCCCGCTGCCAGACTCCACAGGGCTTCCGACTGTCCGTGATCACCCGCGCCTACGAACTGGCCGCGGCCGACCCGGAGTTCGCCGGAAGTGCGGCGACCGACGATTGCGGCGTCGTGCTGCGTTATCTGCCTGACGTTCCGGTCGGGACTGTCCGCGGCAGCGAGCGAAACCTCAAGATCACCTATCCGGCGGACCTGGCGATCGCGCAGACCTTGCTCGATCTTGAGCCCGACGGCCGGCCCTTGCCCAGTTGAGCTGTGCAGGCAGGGAACGAGGCGCGGCCCAGGCCGGCGTGGCTACGTCAGGCCGCTCCGCACGACCCGCCGAACCAGCCGGCGAGGGCTGGAGATGAATCCGACGCCCCAGCTCATGTGCATCGTCGCCAGAGCGAGCGGCACCCGTGCCGCAGCCGCCCTCGGCAGCTCGCCGGCCGCCCGCACCCCTATAGCCGTGACCGCGGCCGCGTAGCAGAGCGGGACCACGAAGCCGAGCGTGGCCAGGCCCGCCCAGCTCCCCGCGCCGGTCGCAAGGCCTGCCACCCCGGCCAGGCCGGCCAGGGTCCCAGCGCCGACCGCCCCGACCGCGATCGGCGGGGCCAGGTAGCGCAGGTTGATCGTGCCCGCGTGCTGGCGCGCGACAACCCGCCGCCACCGGCCGTAGCGGAAGTACTGGACTGCAAGCTGGGCCACCGTTGCCCGCGGCCGGTAGCTGACCCGCATGGCGGGCTGGAACCAGATCAGCCCGCCACCCTGGCGGATACGGTGATTAAGCTCCCAGTCCTCGGCTATCTGGAAGTGCTCGTTGTAGCCGCCGGCCCGCTCGATCGCCTCCCGCCGGAACACGCCCATGTACGCGGTGTCTGAAGGCCCCGGCTTGCCGCCGGTGTGGAACCTTGCTGCCCCCACGCCAAACGGCGAGGTCATCGCCCACGCCACGGCTTGCTGGAACGGGGTGGTGCCCTCGGCCGCCATGATCCCGCCCACGTTCACCGCGCCGGTCTCCCTCATGGTGGCCATCGCGGTGCTGATGTAGCCGGGCGGGAGCATGGCGTGCCCGTCGACCCGGACCACGATCGGGTGGCGGCAGATTCGCAGGGCCGTATTCATGGCGGCCGGACGCTGGCCGGTCGGGTTATCGACGACCGTGATCCGGGGCTCGACCGCGGCCAGGGCGCACGCCAGCTCGGCGGTCCCGTCCCTGGAGGGGCCAACGGCGATGATCAGCTCCATCTCGCCGTCGTAGTCCTGGCTCAGGACATGGCGGACGGACTCGGCGAGGTAGCGCTCCTCGTTGCGTACTGGCATGATCACCGAGACTGGCTCGGCAGCTGGCATCAGCAACGGCGGTACTGGCGCGCCGGCGGCGCCCGCAGGGTCAGGCAGATCGCTCATGACGCTGGTCACGGTACCGCCCTGGCGGTACTCACGGCGAGTCGGGCGGCCGCGACACCCGTCGCGACCGCCAGCGGTCGAGGTCAGAGGCTCGCGTCCTCCAGCATCTCGGTCACCAGTGCCGCGATCGGCGAGCGCTCTGACCTGACGAGGGTGACGTGGGCGAACAGCGGGTGGCCCTTGAGCTTCTCGATCACCGCTACGACGCCGTCGTGGCGACCAACCCGGAGGTTGTCGCGCTGGGCGATGTCGTGGGTCAGCACGACCCGCGATCCGGCTCCGATCCGTGACAGCACGGTCAGCAGCACGCCGCGCTCCAGCGACTGCGCCTCGTCGACGACGACGAACGAGTCGTGCAGCGAGCGGCCACGGATGTGGGTCAGCGGCAGGACCTCGAGCATGTCACGGTCTAGGACGTGGTCGATAACGTCCTTCGAGGTCACCGCGGACAACGTGTCGAAGACCGCCTGCGCCCACGGGTTCATCTTCTCCGCCTCGGAACCCGGCAGGTAGCCAAGCTCCTGGCCGCCGACCGCGTAGAGCGGCCGGAAGACGACGAGCTTGCGGTGCTGGCCGCGCTCGACGACAGCCTCCAACCCGGCACACAGCGCGAGCGCCGACTT
>JASHUG010000110.1 GCA_030040155.1 Streptosporangiaceae bacterium
ATCGAGGCGATCAGCGCGATCTGGCCCATCTGCCAGAACGCGTAGGCGTTCAGCAGCATGCTGCGCAGCGTGTCACCACGGAAGACGGTCTGCACCTGCGCGGCCAGCGCTGCGTTCTTGGGTTGTGCAATCGAGAGCTCGGAGAGCTGTGAGTAGGTCTTGCCGCCACCGATCAGGTACAGGTGCCTGGCGATGAAGTAATTGGCGTAAGTCTCGGCCTGCGCTCCGGTTGTCATCTGCTGGCCCGCGTACTTGGCCATCTGCGTCTGGTTGGCCTTCGGCAGAATCTTGAACTCGGGGTTGCTGGTGGTCGGGAACGTGATCTTCTGGGCGCTGAGCTGGGTCGTGACCTCGTTGCTCGCGAACGAGTGACCCCATCCCAGGAGAACGCCGGCCGTCAGCAGAACGGCCGCCAGAAGCAGGCCAGCGCTGCTGACCAGAACGTCGAATGTCCTCCTGCGCATTTCTTTGCCTCCTAGCGACATCGCGGGCCTTTCCTGCCCGCCCTTTGAACTTTTGCGCTAGGCACAGCATCCGGGCAGGCCGAGTATCCGCCCAGGGCCATGAGCCCCAGCTTCCGCAGGACCAGGGTCCCGAGTTCGCGACCGGACTTTCGTCCCTGTTGCAAAAAGTCCGACGCCGTTAATGTCCGAGCTGTTTCCCACCGGGAGAGGGAGGATCACGTGAGCCCAACGATGATGCTCGCCGTAGATACGGCGCGCTATGAGCCAGGACGGCACGTCACGGCGGCCGTCGAGATGGTCAGGGACCTGGCAGGCAAGACGGGCGACAAGGTTGTCGTCGTGCACGTGCACGAGTACGCCGTCGGCCGGTTCGGCCGGATAAGGGTTGACTGCGCCGACGACGAGGGCGAGCGGCTGGTCTCCGACATTGTCGCCGATCTGCGCGCCGCCGGAATTACTGCCGAGGGAGATGTTCGGGACGCGGACTTCGGTCACATTGCCCGCGGAATTCTCGCGGCCGGGAATGACCACGACGCCCGGATCATGGTGCTTGGCTCGCATACCAGCAAGGACCTTCCGAGCATCACTTTCGGGAGCGTCGCCAGCCGGCTGTTGCATCTGTCGCGGCGTCCTGTACTGATAGTCCCGATGCATCCCGCCGGGGCGCAGCAGACGGCCGAGCCCGTCGCCGTCGCCGTTGCCACCTAGTCCTGGCCGCGGTGCGGTTCGTGGCACGATGTCAACACGATGACGCACCAGCATGTGCGAACGCTGACCGCGCTTGGCCTGGCGCGCGTAGAGGGCGAAGGTTCGCTCCACGTGCGGGTGGCCGGTGATCAGGTTGAGGACGTCCGGCTCGAGATCTACGAGCCGCCGCGCTTCTTCGAGGCGTTCCTGCGGGGACGCTCTTACACCGAGCCGCCCGACATCACCGCCAGGGTGTGCGGCATCTGTCCGGTCGCGTATCAGACCAGCTCATTCCTGGCGATCGAGGCGGCCTGCGGAGTAGTGGTCGAAGGTCCGCTCGCCGAGTTGCGCAGGCTGTTGTACTGCGGTGAGTGGATCGCGAGCCATGCCCTGCACATCTACATGCTGCACGCGCCTGATTTCCTCGGCTATCCGGGCGCCGTCGAGATGGCCCGTGACCACCGGGACCTGGTCGAGCGCGGGCTCGCGCTGCGCCGCGCGGGCAATGCGATTATGGAGATGCTCGGCGGCCGGGCGGTGCACCCAGTCAACGTGCGGGTAGGCGGGTTCTACTCGGTGCCGGGACGATCTGACCTGGGTCAGCTGACCGCTCAGCTCAGGGCGGCGCTCGAGCTGGCGCTCGAGACCGTCCGCTGGGTTAGCGGTTTTGACTTCCCCGACTTCACGGTCGACCACGAATTGGTGGCGCTCAGCCAGCCTGATGTCTACCCGATCGAGCGCGGCACGGTGATCACAAGCGGGGGCCGCAGTTTCACCTCGGCCGAGTTCGAACAGAACGTGGTTGAGCAGCAAGTGCCGCACTCGACCGCACTGCAGGCCCGGCTGTCCGGTCAGGGCGGCACATACCTGACGGGGCCGCTGGCCCGGTACAGCCTGAATGCGCGGTACCTGCCGCCGCTGGCCGCGGCCGCTGCGGCGCAGGCCGGACTGGGGGAAAGCTGCCGCAATCCCTTCCGCAGCATCATCGTTCGTGCGGTCGAGGTTGTCTGCGCGCTTGAAGAGGCGATCCGCCTGATCGAGGAATATCAGCCGCCGGATGTGGCGAGCCTGCCGGTGCCAGCTCAGTCCGGACGGGGGCACGGCGTGTCCGAGGCACCTCGCGGTGTGTTGTATCAGCGGTACGACCTCGATCCGGACGGGACGATCCTCAGCGCGAGGATCGTGCCGCCGACATCGCAGAACCAGGCGGCGATAGAGCGAGACCTCGGCCGGTTCGTGCAGGCGCGACTCGGACTGTCCGACGACATCCTCACGCGCCTGTGCGAGCAGGCGATCCGCAATTACGATCCCTGCATCTCCTGCGCGACCCATTTCCTCCAGCTGCGGATTGAGCGGGGATGACTTCGGTGCGTCGCGCTGTAATCATCGGCATCGGAAACGAGTACCGGAGCGATGACGGCGTCGGTCCGGCCGTGGTGGCGAGCCTGCGTGGCCGCGTGCCAGTCGGGGTGGACCTGCTGATCAGTGACGGCGAGCCGGCCGGATTGATCGAAGCCTGGACCGGCGCCGACCTGGTGGTCGTCGTGGACGCTGTCGCCGGGACGCAGCCCGGGCTGCTGCACCGAGTGGTTCTCGCCGGATCTGACGCCAGCCGGAGGGCCGGGCTGGGGGCAGAAGCAGGAGCGAGCTCGCACGGCCTTGGACTTGGCACCGCGATCGAGCTAGCGGCCGCTCTGGGGCGACTGCCGGGAACGCTGATCGTGCACGCAGTGGAGGCAGCGAACTTCACTCAGGGGGTCGGTCTCAGTGCCAAGGTGAGGGACGGCATGGTGGAACTGTCCGCGGCTGTGCTCGCCGACGTCGGCTAGACGAGGAGCCTTTGACCTGCGCAGATCGGGACCTTTGGCCCTCGCTGCGTAGGCCCGCCGACCGGATCCTGAACTAGGTGGGGACCAGCAAGAACCCGGGTTTTGTCGGTCGTGGCCAGGGCTGCGCTGGGTACGCACTGGGGGACCCGCCTGGTGATGGGAGACCAGATGAGTGAACCGGGGAGCGAGGCCGGCGTCCTGACCGACTTCGCGGGCGCAGCAGAGACCCACTCGGCGGTCGTGTACTTCGCGGGCGAGCGCGCCTACAAGCTGAAGAAACCGGTACGGCTCGAGTTCCTGGACTTCAGCACCGTAGAAGCTCGTGCGGCGGCCTGCGCCAGGGAGACCGAGCTCAATCGCCGGTTCGCGCCCGACGTCTACCTTGGCGTCGCTGAGGTCCGGGATCCGGCCGGACAAGTGTGCGACCACCTGGTCGTGATGCGCCGCATGCCCGGCAGCCGACGTCTGTCGGCGCTCATCCGCGCGGGAGAGCCGACCGCGGCCGCGGTGCGCCAGGTCGCGCACATGCTGGCCGCGCAGCATGCGTCAGCCGAACGGAGCCCGGACATCAGCCGGGCAGGCACCCGCGACGCCGTACGGCAGCGGTGGCACGACAACTTCGACCAGCTCAGCAAGATCGCTGGTGACCTGATCGACTCCACCGAGATCGACGAGGCGGCGAGTCTGGCGGATGAGTTCCTGGCGGGACGCGCGGCTCTGTTCGACGCTCGCATGAGCCGCGGACGCGTCGTCGACGGTCACGGGGACCTGCTCGCGGACGACATCTTCTGCCTGGATGACGGCCCCCGGATCCTTGACTGCCTGGACTTCGATGACCATCTCCGTTGGGTCGATGGCCTAGACGACGCCGCATTCCTTGCCATGGACCTGGAACAACTCGGTGCGCCCGAGCTCGCCGAGCAGTTCATCCGCTGGTACGGCGAATTTTCCGGTGACGAGTGCCCGTCGTCGTTGTGCCATCACTACGTCGCCTACCGGGCGATCGTCCGGGCCAAGGTCGGCTGTGTCCGGGCCGGGCAGGGCGACCTGGCGGCGGGTGGTGCCGCACGGAAGCTCGCGTCGGCTGCGCTGCGGCATCTGCGTGCGGGAACGGTCACGCTGGTGCTCGTCGGCGGCCTTCCCGGCACGGGCAAGTCGTCGCTAGCCGGCGACGTCGCCGATCAGCTCGGCTGCGCGGTGCTCAGCAGTGACCGAGTCCGCAAAGAGCTCGCCGGGCTGGAGCCGGAAGAGCCAGCCGCCGCGGGATTCGGGGCTGGAATCTATAGCCAGGCGTGGACCGGCAGAACGTACGCCGAACTGCTTAACCGCGCCGCCGAGCTGCTTTCGGCGGGCGAGTCAGTCCTCATCGATGCGACCTGGTCGTCTGCCGAGCACCGTCAGCTGGCCGCTGCGATCGCCACGCAAGCACACGCAGAGCTCGTGCAACTGGAGTGCGTGACGCCGCCGGAGCTTGCCGCGAGCCGCATCGCGGACAGGGCAGGCAATGCGTCCGACGCCACTGCGGCGATCGCCGCGCGACTTGCAGCCGAGTGGGCGCCGTGGCCAGAGGCTACTGTCATCGACACCGGTGGTGCTGCCAGCTCGGGCGAGCGAGTCGAGCAGGCGCTCAACGTGATTTGCCCACACGGCCCCGACCACGTATGGCGTCCGTTGCGTCCGTATATGCTGCCGGGCTGACTGACGGCACGCTCATGGCTTCGGGCGGACGTCCCTGAACCCGGGCGCGGCCGCGTTGAAGGTGGCGAACACCCTGCGCACGTCGCCTGGGGCCGTGCCCAATCGCATGAGCTCTGGCACGAGCGCGGCCGTGTTCGGCGTGGCCATCGGGCCGAAGCAGCCATAACAGCCGCGGTCGAACGACGGGCAGATCGCGCCGCAGCCGGCTTGCGTTACCGGGCCGAGGCATGGGGTGCCGTGGGCCACCATCACGCAGGCGGTTCCGCGCAGCTTGCACTCGTGACAGACGCTGTGACCGGGTATGCGAGGCTGCCGCCCGGCAAGCAGGGCGGAGAGCACGCTAAGCAGCTGGCGCTTATCGATCGGGCAGCCGCGCAGCTCGAAGTCGACTGGGACATGGCCCGAGACCGGGGTGGAGGTAGCCAGGCTGGCCACGTAGTCGGGTCGCGCGTAAATGGCTGCGCTGAATTCGGCGGCGTCAGCGAAGTTCCGGAGCGCCTGGATGCCGCCGGCGGTGGCACACGCTCCGATCGTCACCAGCGTCCTCGAGTCGGCCCGGATCTGCCTGATGCGCTCGGCGTCAGCCGGGGTCGTAATCGATCCCTCGACCAGGGACACGTCGTAGGGGCCCGGCAGATCGGTAGTGGTGGCCTCGGTGAAGTGCGCGATGTCTACCTCGGCGGCGAGAGCGAGCAGTTCGTCCTGGCAGTCGAGCACGGTGAGCTGGCATCCGTCGCAGGACGCCAGTTTCCAGACCGCCAGCTTCGGCCGTGGGCTGTCGCGCATCTAAAGCTCCCTGATCGAAAGCAGCGGCGCGGCAGCGTGATAGCTGACAACCGGGCCATCCCGGCACAACAGCAGCGGCCCGAACTGGCAGTGGCCGCACTCGCCCACGCCGCACTGCATGTTCCGCTCGAGCGACACCCTGATCTGGCTCGCTGTCATCCCGGCTGCCAGAAGCGTCTGCGCGGTCAGGCGCATCATCACCTCAGGACCGCATATCAACGCGAGCGTGCGCCGCGGATCGAGGCCGGAAGGACCGACCAATTGCGTCACCACGCTGACGTGCCCGTGCCAGCCGGCGTCGGCCCTGTCCACCGTGACCTCGACGGTCGCGCCGCTGTCGCGCCACCGTTCGTACTCGGCCGCGAAGACCAGCTCCGCGGGTGAGCGGGCCCCGATGAGCACCGTGATGTGCCGGTAGCGGCCGGGTTCCCGGAGTGCCGCGAGCACCGCTGGCCGCAGCGGGGCCAGGCCGATTCCGCCTCCGATCACCAGCAAGTCTTGCCCGAAAGCGTCGGACTCGTGCCAGCTCGTTCCGAAAGGCCCGCGGACCCCAACGGCCTGACCAGGCGCTGCCGAGCACAACGCCCGGCTGACCGCCCCAACGGCCCGAATCGTATGCGTCAGGCCAGCCGCGCCGGGCGGGCCGCTGACCGATACCGGAACCTCGCCGACCCCGAATGCGTAGAGCATCATGAACTGACCCGGCTTGGAACTCTCGAGCGGAGCGCCCGCGGGCTCCAGCGTGAGGGTCACCGTGTCATGCGTCTCGTCCTGGCGCTCGCTCACCCGGTAGCTGACCGGCACCTGGCTCATCGTCATCACGGGCCCCCGGCACTGCGGACGGGCACGGCGTAGAGATCAAGGATCCTGATCCTGGCGGCCTGCAGCCGGGATACCGCGGTGGCGAGCAGTCGGCGGGTCAGCTTGTAGCCGAGCTCATGGTCGTAGTCGCACAACGCTTCCACGGCCGCGCTCTGGAACTCCAGCGCCGTGACCGGCAGCTGGGCCACGGCCCCGAACTGCCACTGCCGGATCGGGCCGAGCCAGGACAATCCGAGCTCATCGCCTGGTCCCAGCGTCTCCACGATGAGCCGACCGCGCCCGGGTATCTGCAGGTCAAGCGCGACCCGTCCGGAGATGACCAGCCAGAACCTGGCGGCAAGCTGGCCCTCGGCGAAGATCCGCTGCCCGGCAGGAATCTCGATAGCCGTCGCGTGCGCGGCCAGCCGGTCGATGTGCTGGCGGGAAAGGCCGGTGGCGAACGTGTGGCCGGCCAGCGCGGCGGCAGTGGATTCGGTCACTCTCCGGCCTCCGGTCCGCCAAGCTCCGCCTGCAGCGCCGCCACTTCCTCGGTGATGTCGATGCCGACCGGGCACCAGACGATGCAGCGTCCGCAGCCGACGCAGCCGGAAGAACCGAACTGGTCGTGCCAGGTGCCCAGCTTGTGGGTGAGCCACTGGCGGTAACGGCTCTCGCCCGAGGACCGGACCGGGCCCGAGTGCACGTAGGAGAAGTCTAGGTCGAAGCATGAGGCCCAGCTTTGCCAGCGCTCGGCGTGGTCGCCGCTGAGGTCAGTAACGTCCTCGACCGTCGTGCAGAAGCACGTAGGGCAGGCCATCGTGCAGTTGCCGCAAGTCAGGCACCGCGATGCCACGTCCTCCCAGCGCGCGGCGTCATGGCTGCGGGCCAGCAGGTCGCGCAGGCCGTCGGCGTGCATGGTCCGGCCCATCTTTCCCGCTGCCTCGCTCACGCTCGCCTGGGCGCGCCGCATCGCGCCCGGGTCCGCTGGCCGCAGATCAAGGCCAGCCAGAGTTGCTTCTCCGGCCGCCGAGCCCGCCTCGACAACGAACGTGTGGTCGCCAGGGCCGGTCAGCTCGGTCAGCAGCAGGTCGTACCCGCGACCGGCCCGCGGCCCGGTGCCCATGGACGTGCAGAAGCAGGTCTCGCCCGGCTCGGTGCAATTCACGGCGACGATAAAGACCGATGAGCGGCGGCTGGCATAGGTGGAGTCCGGGTGGGTTGGGGCGCCGAGCACCTGGTCCTGGATCTGGATGGCCCGCAAGTCACAGGGGCGGACGCCAATGAAGGCGAGCTTCGCGTCGCTGGCGGCGGCGGAGTCGGCCGAATAACCGCCGTCCGGAGTTCGATGGGCCGACCAGAGCTGCTCGCGCGGCGGGTGCAGGAACTGCTTCCACGAGCCTGGGCCAGCGGAGTGCGCGAAGGCGGCATGATCAGCGCGGCGACGCAGCCGGTAGCCGCCCGGAGCCAGCGTCACTCCCCAGCCGAACGGCAGTTCGTCGGCGGAGGAGAGTTCACGTAGCACGATGGCGCCATTGACGACCCGCGGACCGATGACCTGGTAGCCAGCCTCCCGCAGCGAGTCGTGCAAGCGGGCAAGGCCACTCGCCGGCAGCAGCCATGCGGGTCCCCTTGACTCACTGTCCGCACTCACGTAACTCCCCAGGGTGCACTCGGTGATCGTTTCATTGTCGGTTCCGGCCTCCGCACGGACCAGGGTCTAATGGCCTGTCGCGCAACTGTCCAGGCGGCCTGCCACGCTAGGGCGGAGCCGGCTTCGTTCCCCCCAAAGTGCTGGCGCCGAAGGTCCCTTCACAAGCGGGCTAACGACCCTATGGTCTGCGCAGCCGACCGGGTGTGATGAGAGTTGCGGGAGGGACGAGCCGAGCCCTTGTCGCGGGGATACTGGCCAGCAGCCAGCACACCGCGAAATCCGGATCCGCGAGAAGCGGGTATGTCCCTCCCGCCCAGCATGCTCGAAGCCAGGCAGAGGCGGCCATGAGTCCACCGGGCCAGGGCCCTTCGTCCCTGGCCTGCGCGGCTGCCGCCTGCGAGTCTCAGATTGGGCGTCGAACGAGGAGTTGAGCGCCATGAGCACGCGGGTAGAGGACGTGATGACGCGCAACGTCGTCTCGCTGCGCAAGCACGCGCAATACAAGGAGATCGTGCAGGTCATGCGCAGCCGAAGGTTTAGCGCGTTCCCGGTACTTGATGACCGCGACCGGGTCATCGGGATGGTGTCCGAGGACGACCTTCTCGTCAAGGAGGCCTACGCGGCTTCGGGCAGGCGAGCAAGCGTCCTGTCCCGGCATGGCGACAAGGCCAAGGCTGCGGGGCTTAGCGCCGCAGAGCTGATGCACGGGCCGGCGATCACGATCGGTCCGGATGCGACGGTTGCCGAGGCCGCTCTTCTCATGCACACGCGTCATCTCAAGCGACTGCCGGTCGTCGACGGTCAGACCCGGCGTTTGGTGGGGATCGTGAGCCGAGTGGATTTGCTCGGCGTCTACGACCGTCCGGACGAGGACATCACAAAAGAGATCCTGGAACAGGTCATCGAGGCTGAATTCGTCCTTGATCGCCTCGCCTTCAAGGTGACGGTATCGGCGGGTGTCGTAACGGTGTCCGGGCCGGTGCACAGCGAGCCAGTGGCAGCCAGCCTGCTGGCAGCAATCCGTGAAGTCGACGGCGTCGTGGCCGTCCACGACCGGCTCAGCTATCCCCGACGGTAGACGGGAGAGTGCGCAATGCCTGAGGCAGTGCTGGAAACCCTGGAGGAAGCGGAATGCCTGGGCCTAATCGCCAAGGGCGGTATCGGCCGGCTTGTCTTCGCCGGACGATGGGACCTGACCGTGGTGCCGGTGAACTACAAGATCTACAACGGTGCCATCTTGTTCCGGACTGCGCAAAACAGCGCCACCGATGAAGACCTCAGGACCGGGATCGCCCACGCCGAGTACCGCGTCGCGTTCGAGGTCGACGACTTCGACATCCAGGCCCGCGAAGGGTGGAGCGTGCTCATCCAGGGCCCGGCACATCACCTGGACACAGAAGAAGAGCGCCGCGAGGCGGTCGAGGCGGGCATCGAGCCGTGGCCCGGAGGGGTCCGTGAGCACTTCATCGAGATCCGGCCGGCCCGGATAACAGGCCGCAGAATCAGGCAGCATGCTGACGCCGCAGGCTGACCGCATCCGGCAAATGCCGCAGAGGAGTGAAGGCAGATGAAAGCGATCGTCTATCGCGGACGGGGCACGCCGTCGTGGGAGGACGTGCCTGATCCGGAGATCAATGATGACGCCGACGCGATCGTGCGCGTCGACGCGACCACCATCTGCGGGACGGACCTGCACATATTGGATGGAGATGTGCCCTCTGTGCACCCTGGCCGGATCATCGGCCACGAGGCTGTCGGTACCGTCGAGGAGATTGGCAGCAGCGTCCGCACAATCGCCGAGGGCGACCGCGTCCTGGTCTCCTGCATCTCGTCTTGCGGCATGTGCCAGCCTTGCCGCGAGGGCCATTTCGGGCAGTGCCGCGGCGGTGGGGGCTGGCTGCTCGGCCACAACCGCGACGGAACCCAGGCCGAGTTCGCCCGGATTCCCTTCGCCGACACCTCGACCTACCAGCTGCCGGCCGCAGTCTCTGACGAGGAAGCGCTCATGCTTGCTGATGTCGTTCCGACCGGTTACGAAGTCGGCGTGCTCAAGTCGCGTGTGCAGCCGGGCGAGGTGGTCGCGGTTGTCGGCTCGGGACCGGTCGGCCTGGCCGCGATTATGGGCGCGCGGTTGTTCAGCCCGAGTCATATCGTCGCTATCGACCCAGCGGACCGGCGACTCGAGGCGGCCAAGCACTTCGGCGCGGACGTCACCGTCAACGACGCAGCGGCGAACCCGCTGGAGGTCGTCCGGTCGCTGACGGACGGCCGCGGCGCAGATGTCGTCATCGAGGCCGTCGGCCGCCCGGAGACATTCGAAATGGCCGTGCGGCTGACCCGCCCCGGCGCCAGGGTCGCCAATGTCGGCGTGCACGGCAAGCCTGCGGCATTTCACCTCGAGGATCAGTGGACGCGCGATCTCACCGTCACGACCGGACTGGTTGACACGTACTCGACGCCGCTGCTGCTGCGGCTGCTGGCGGGCCGCCAGATCGACACGCGTAAGTTCGTCACGCACCGGTTCGGACTTGACGAGTTTCCCGACGCCTACGACGTATTCACCCGTGCTGGAGACAGCGGAGCGCTGAAGGTCGTCCTCAGCCGCTGACAATGCGGCCGGTCGTGCGCCGGTCATGCGGCCGGTCGTGCGCCGGTCACGCTGTCGGTCACGCGGTCGGTCACGCGGTCGGTCACGCGGTCGGTCACGCTGTCGGTCACGCGGTCGCATCGGGCTCGGCGCGCAGTCTCATCCGGCGGCTGAGGCCACGGTGGGGAGGACGGCGTCACGGTGCAGGCCGGCCAGCCGCTTGAGGATGGCGAGCTCGTGGTCGAGGCCACTGGTCAGTTCCTCGGGTCCGGCGCTGGCGTCGCAGTCCGCGGTGATGCCGAAGTACACCGTGCCAACATAGGAGTACATGGCTATCGAGATGCGCAGGTTACCCCCGATCGGGGCGTACGGGTAGATCGCCGCCAGTGGGCGGCCGAGCGCAGACAACGCAGCTGCGGGTCCGGGAACGTTCGTGGTGACCGTCTGCACCAGAGGTTGCGGCAGCCGGAAAGCGGCCCGCAACCCAAGCGCCAGCAGCGGTGGCGCCATCGCGCTGAGCATCCCGCTGATCAACTGGGGCCCAGCCGCCTGGTGTGTGCGCTTCAGGTCCTCGGTCTGCGCGCGGATCAGCTCCAGCCGCCTGAGCGGGTCTGGCTCGCAGACGGGGAGATTTACGAGGACGGCTGACAGGCGGTTCGTGACTGCACCCGACTCCGTGGCCGTCCGGATGGACACGGGTACGAGGGTCCTTACGACCTGGTCATCCGCCAGCTCGCGGTCCAGTATCACCCCGCGCAGGCTGCCCGTTACTGCCGTGAGCAGCACGTCGTTCACGGTGCCGCCGAGCACGGACCTGATCTGCCGGAGGTCGTCCAGACTGGTGCTGGTCCACGCCCACCGGCGGCTTCGGCCGGCCGGGCCGTTCAGCGAGCTGACGCTGGCGGCGGCGAGGCGCTGCGCGCCGCGCGCCAGTCCCTGACTGTAGGCGGCGAGGTCCGGTACGCCAGGCAGCTGAGTGAGGACGCCGCCGGCTACTGCAGCCAACTCGCGGACGGGCCTGGCGATGACTTCCGCGACACCGTCGGCTGGCGGCGCAGGCTGGCCCGCGTGATTGGCCTCCGGGCCGAAGACCAGGGTCATGAGGTCGGAGCCGCCGATGCCGTCGACCGCGCAATGGTGCACCTTCGAGAGCACCGCCCACCTGCCGTCGGCCAGGCCATCGAGCATCCAGGCTTCCCACAGCGGCTTATGCATGTCGAGCGGCTCGGCGAAGACGCGCCCGGCCAGGTCGCGAAGTTGGGCGTCGCCGCCAGGCCGCGGCACCCGGACGCGCCGGATGTGATCGTAGATGTCGAAGTCGGGGTCGTCGGCCCACGCCGGGCGCCGCAGCTGCAGCGGCACGGTGCGCACGACCTGCCGGTATCGCGGCATCCGCCCGAGTCGGGCCGCGTAAACCCCGGCCAGCTCGGCAAGCCGTGGCGCGGGACCCTCGAAGATCGCAACCGAGCCCAAATGCATCGGCACATTCCGGTGATCGACCAGGTAGAAGCCCGCGTCGAGGGTAGTCATCCGCTCCATCGCCATTGCCTCCGTCTCGCCCGGGTACTGTCCAGCCTGCGGAGGCGCTGACCTCGGCGACAGCGTCGTTTTGCCCCAAACGGCGGGACCTTGGGCCCGCTTGCTCAGAAGCGGTCACGGCGTCGGCAGCAGGCCGTGCGCGGGGAATACGGCCTTCCTGGTAGCCAGGATGGCCTGGTCGACGGGCTCGGCCGGGTCATAACCGGCCTCAAACCGGGGGAACTCGCCGGTCCCGCCCTCGGTCATCGTCTCAGGCGGCGAACCGACTGC
>JASHUG010000111.1 GCA_030040155.1 Streptosporangiaceae bacterium
TCGGAGACAATCTGTGAGACGACCTGCATCGTGACCGTCTGATCTCGGGCACGGCCTGATGAGCTAGGTGCCTGACTGGATCGCTGACCGCGCTGGTCAGGCACCTGCCAGGCTCTGGCCGGAGGCCGGCTAAGCGGCACCGCAGGTGGTGGGCCCCCGAAACGACCGACCGCGAAGTCGGTTAGCCTGCGGACAGCTGGAAGTGCCAGATGACCAGGTGCGGGCGACCGCCTGCGGCGCTGCTTGCCGACGGTAGGTAGTCCATCAGCGCGAACGGCCATTCCTGCCAGTCGCCGATAATCGTTGCGGGCTCGGTCGGTTCGTTCGCTCCCGCCGCCCGCGGCTCCTCGCACCGCCTTACCCGCAGGCCGTGTCTCAGCGCCGGCCTCAGGTAGTCCCCGAGATGATGCCGGTAGCTCGGCGCGATTCGCGGCTCGCCCGCCGGGCACGCGAGTGGTCATCGCTGAGCCGCGGGTGATCAGTTCGTGGTGCACATCGGAGATGACCAGGTCACCGCCGGGGCGGAGCACGCGAGCGAACTCGGCTATTACGGGATCGAGGACGGCGACGTGGTCGAGCGCGAGCGCGCAGACGATGACGTCCACGGAGTCATCAGGCAGCGGCAGCCGGTCAAGCTCGGCGACGTGGAACTCGGCCTCGGGGACACGCTGCCGCGCGTGGGCAAGCATGTCCGGTGAGCTGTCGCTCGTCATCCAGCAGTCGCCTGATCTCGGCCAGCCGGGCCTCAGTGAATGCGCGGTCGTGGTCTCCGGCCCAGGCGTCCAGCAGCGCGATGCCCTCGAGGCCGAGCAGGTAGGCCAGCGGGTCTTGATAGCCGGGGTATGTTCGCAGGGTGCAGTTCAGCGGCGCGACCGATGGTTTCCGGCTTGCCTACGACCGATTCGGGCACGGCCCACCGGTGCTGCTCTTGCATGGCTGGCCAGGTGAACGAGGCGACTGGCGCATGGTGGTTCCGCAGCTGGTCGGGCTGGATGTGATCGTTCCCGACCTGCGCGGTTTCGGTGCCTCGGACCGGCATCTGGCCGATCCGGCCAGCGCGTACTCTGCGGCAGCTCAGGCCCGTAGTGTCCTCGCCCTGATCGAGGAGCTAGGGCTGACTGGCGTGGTGATCGCCGGCTATGACATCGGCAGCCGGATAGCGCAAACCGTGGCGGCCGGTCGGCCTGGGCTGCTGCGCGGCCTGGTGGTCGCTCCGCCGTTGCCGGGCATCGGCGCGCGCATCCTCGATGCTGCGGCGCAGCGCGAGTTCTGGTATCAGTCCTTCCATCAGCTGGACGTGGCCGGGCAGCTCATCGATGGTCGGCCCGACGCCGTTCGGGCATACCTCACGCACTTCTGGTCGCACTGGTCGGGACCGTCATTCGAACTCGGCGAGGAGGCGCTCAGCCGGGTCGCCGGACTGTATTCCGAACCGGGGGCTTTCGTCGCGTCTATCGCCTGGTACCGGGCTGGCGCGGGCTCGGTCGCCCGCTCGCTTGCTGAGCAGGCGCCGGCGCCTGGGCACCGGATACACGTCCCTACCACCGTCTTGTGGCCCGGGCACGACCCGCTGTTCCCGGTCGGGTGGTCAGACCGACTTGGCGAGTTCTTCGACCAAGTGCGACTGCGGATGCTGCCATCGGCCGGGCACTTCGCTCCGCTGGAAGCTCCCGGCGAGTTCGCCGAGGAAATCACGGCGGCAACCGCAGGCGGCCCCGCCGGCAGCGGGCCGCCGGCCTCGGCAAAGCGCCCTTAGCGCGCACGCGGAAAGCTCGGGGCAAGCCTGGCTGGCGCCGCGCACTAGAAGCCGGGTCAACCGGCACCGACAACGCGTGCCCGCTGCGGGGCATCGTCTGCGGGCTGCTCCCGGCCGTTCGGTGCGGGCTATCTGGGCACGGCATCGCGTGGACCTGGGTTTCGATTCCCGCGACCCTGCGCTCATGAAAACGGCTAGCCGCTGGGGGATTCGAACGAACCTTGACGCAACGCATCCTGAATTGAAACAGCAGCAGGCCACATAGTCACTAGGTCTTGGTCAGCTTCATCGGTGATGCAAATCTTGAACGCCGACCGTGAGGGTACGGGTTGCCTGGTGTGTTGGCCCCAACCGCGGCCGCCGGCAATAGGCCTCACGCGTACGCATCAGCGAGTTAAAGGAGATGTAGCCCGAAGATGACAACCGCAGGGCCGGTTGCGATAGTCGGCAGCCAAAACCCTGGTCCCGCAATTGTCGCCCGGCCGGGCCTGTGGCAGCGGCTGCAGCGGTCCGCACGGGTAACCGTTGTCTCCGCGCCAGCTGGCGGCGGCAAGACGGTTCTTCTGACATCCTGGATCGACCAGGCGAACCTGGCCGACAGCACTGCATTCGTGCAGGTAGCGCGAGACGAGCGCGATCCGCAGCGTTTCTGGTTGTCGGTGCTCACCGCACTACGCGCGACCTCAGCCGGGTCCCGGCAGATACGGGAACTGACGCCGTCGCCAGATCTCGATGACTGGGCCATCGTAGAGCGCTTGCTCGCGGACCTCGCAGGCCTAGAGGACTGGCTGTGGCTGGTGATCGACGACGTGCACGAACTCCGGTCCGAGGAAGCACGCAAGCAACTCGAGCTCCTGGTGCTGCGCGCTCCCCCGCAGCTGCGGATCATCCTGGCCACCCGGCATGATGTCAGGTTGGGCTTGCACCGGCTCCGGCTGGAGGGCGAGCTGACCGAGATCCGCGCGGAGGAACTGCGGTTTACGCTCGCGGAGGCACGGGAGCTCTTCCAGGCAGGTGGGCTGGAGCTGACCGGCGGTGCGCTGGCGGGGTTGTACGAGGGCACCGAAGGATGGCCCGCCGGACTGCGGCTGGCCGCGCTGTCCCTCGCCGGGCATCCCGATCCTGCGCGGTTCGCCGCGGAGTTCTCTGGTACCGAGCGGACCGTCACCGAATATCTGCTAGCGGAGGTTCTCGAACGTCAACCCCCCGACGTCCGACGGCTGATGCTCAGGACAAGCGTCCTCGAGCGGGTGAACGGCCAGCTGGCCGATCTGCTCACCGGCGCCATCGGAGGTGAACGCACTCTCCAGGCACTGGAGAGCGCGAACGTATTCATCGTGTCGCTCGACACGGCGCGCTCCTGGTTCCGCTACCACCATCTCTTCGCCGACCTCCTTCAGCTAGAGCTGCGGAACACCGAACCCGACGAGATCCCTGCCCTGCACGAGCTGGCGGCCGAATGGCTGGCCGCGAACGGCTACCCAGCCGAGGCCATCCGGCACGCTCTGGCTGCCCGGAACTGGGCACAGGCTTCCAGCCTCGTGGCGGGGCACTGGCTAGGCCTGTATCTCGACGGGCGGAGCGCAACCGTGCACGCGCTCATGTCCGCCTTTCCTGCCGGAGCCGCCTTTGCCGATCCTGAGCTAGCCGCGGCCGCGGCAGGTGACGAACTGGCCCAGGGATCGCTCGCCAGCGCCGAGAGGTACCTGGCGTTGGCTGAGAGCGCCTCAGCCTCGAAAACGGGTGCGGAGCAGGACCCCGCTAGTGTGCTGCTCGACGTGGTGCGGCTGCTGATGGTCGAGCAAACCGGCGACCAGCGTGCCCGCGGCATGCTAGCCCGGCGCCTGCTTGCCGCGGCCGTTACGATCGAGGCGTCACAGCCCAACCTCGGGGCGGAGCTTCGCGCGCTGGCGCTGGTCAGCCTGGGCGACAGCGAGACGTGGACCGGCTATCCGGGCCAGGCTGAGGAACATCTGGACCAAGCCGTGGCGCTCGCCCGCCGGATCGGGCGGCCCTACCTGGAGTTCATGGCCCTGATTTACCGCGCGGAAGTTGAGCTGACGCGGCAGATTCCGCTGGCGGCGGGCCCTAGCAGACAGGCCATCGAGCTTGCGGAAAGGCACGGCTGGACCGACGACCCGTTCGCAGGGCTCGCGTACATGACGTTCGGCTCCGCGCTGGCCTGGCAGGGCAGGCTCGATGAAGCGGATGCCTGGGTGCAGCGCGCAGAGCGCACTATAGACGCCGAGGACAGGCCCGTGGTGGCGATGGGGATCAAGTACCTTCGCGGTCAGCTTGAGCTGGGCCGCGCCGAGCCCGGTGCCGCTCTGGCAGCGTTTCAGGCTGGCGAGCCACTCGGCGGAGCGCATCCACTTGTCCGGCCGCTGCGCGCATGGATAGCTATTGCACTGGTAGGCCTCGGCGAGCTCGAGCGCGCGGAGCAGCTTATTGCCGCCGTCCAGGAGTCCAGCCGTGTCCGGGGTGAGATGCGGGTCGCTACCGCCATGTTGTGCCTGGCGCGCGATGACCCAGAGGGCGCAACCGCGGCGCTCGCTCCGGTGCTGACCGGCTCGGCGCAGGCGGGCTGGCGGTCCTGGCTGACGGAAGCGTTCCTGCTCGAGGCCGCCGCGCGCGACGCGCTCGGCGACCAGACCCGGAGCGGGCGGGCGTTGGAGCGCGCGCTCGACTTGGCCGAAGGTGATGGCGCCCTGCTGTGGTTCCTCCTCCATCGCG
>JASHUG010000112.1 GCA_030040155.1 Streptosporangiaceae bacterium
CGGCAGCGGCGAGAAGCGAACGCTGCGTACGGCGGCGCGCTTCGCTCAGCACTGGAACTTCGTCGGGGGCACCCCCGAGCAGTTCGCGCACAAGCGCGACGTGCTCTATCAGCACTGCGCCGACATCGGCCGCGACCCAACCGAGATACTGCTTTCGAGCCACGTAATCTACGCCGGAGACCCGGCGGAGACTGCCGCGAACGCCGCCGCCCTGGGCGCCGCGGGCGTCGAGCTGGCCATCGTGACCATGCAACCGCCGCATACGGTCGCGGCGCTCGAGGGGCTGGCCAGCGCGCTGTCGGGTATCGCCTGAGTTAGCGCGGCCTGCCCCGCGGCCCGGCTGGCGACCTCGCGGTCTCGCGGCTAGGGCTGCTGAAAGTCGCGCGTGGTCCAGATGTGCTCCCGCAGGTACTGCTTCACCGCGGCAATGTACTTCTGGGCCGGGCCGGTATGCCACCGGCCGGCGTACCAGCGGCCGATGCACCCCCAGAGGTCGCCGGCGCGGTAGGTGCCGACGTGGGTCACGGTGTTGAGCCAGGTCTCGTAGCCGTCGTAGCAGGACCGCCAGATGGCATAAGCGACGTCGGCGTTCATTGCCGTCGAGCGCTCGATTCCCGGCCAGCTCGACTTCTCGTACGGGAAGCGGTTCTGCAGGATTCCCCAGCTCTGCGGGCACAGGCCAGGCTCGCCGTCCACGCCGATGCCATGGCCGGGCGCGCATCCGCTTGTCTCCCAGTCGCCCTTCGTCGTCTGCCGCCACCAGCTTTCCAACGCGGCCTGCGCGAACACGACGTCCTGGTTGATGCCCCACTTGCAGGCGGCCCAGCGCAGGATCTCGGCGGTGGTGCCGGTGAAGTCGCCGTTGATCCTGGGCACCAGGGTCTTGTCGGCCTGCGGCTTATCAGCGGCCAGGAAGCTGGCCGAGACATGCTCCCCAGTCCGGTGGTTGAAGGGGACGTTCACGCCCTTGTTTTCTTTGATCGGACGGGCCAGAACCCAGCGGGCGCACTGTGCTCCCGACGGGAGCCTGGCGCTCGGCGGCAGCGTCCGGAAGAACGCGGGCGCGGCCGCGGGCGCGGCAGTAGCACGGGCGGCGGTCATCGCCCCGCCGGTGGCGGCGGCGAGGGACAGGCACGTGGCTGCCGCGGCCAGTGCCGTGCGGGCCGATCTCGGGTGTCGGGCTGGCCGCATGGCGCATCTCCTCAGCCGGCTAGTTAGCGAAGTCCTGGGTCATCCAGACAGTGCCGCTGGCGGAGCGGTAAACGGCGATTCCGATGTAGGTGAACGCCGAGCTGAGGATGTTGAGCCGGTGGCCGTCGTCGGGCGGCTTCTCCGCCAGCATGTCCTGCGTCAGCGCGACCGCCATCTGGGTGATGGCGGCCGGGGTGTCAGCTACCGGGCCGCCCTCGCCGATGTTCTCGCCGGCTGCGGTCCACCGGACCCCGGCCGCGCTCTCGCGTGCTCCGAGGTCGGGTTCGCCAGGGCACTGGTGGGACAGGCCGCAGCCGCCGGCCATCAGCTGGTCGTGCTTGGCCGAGCTGACCTCCAGGCCGCCGAGAATCGTGTACGCGGGCAGCCCGGCCTCCGCCCGCGCCTTGTTGATCAGCGCCAGGACGCCGTCAGCCGCGGCTCCCAGGGAACGGGCGGCACCCGGCGACGCCGAGTCGGCCGGCGTCGCCTCGGGCGAGCGCGGCGTCGGTCCTGCCGTCGCCGGCCCGACCGTATCCCGGTGCGTCGGCGCCGGGGCTCCGCGCGATGAGCCGGCCTGTGCCGAGGGCGTCAAGGCAGGCCGGCACGAGCCGGCGTTGCAGGTGGCAGGTCCAGGCCGATGCGTCGTCGCATCCGTGCTTACCGGGCCGGAACCGCCGGCCAGGTACCGGCCGGCCACGATGATCGCGAGGACTGCCAGGCCGGCCGCCACCGCGAAGTACGGGCGCGGCACGCGCCGGCGCTGGAGTGCGCGATGGCTGGGCACCCGGATCACTTTAGCCATGCTTGGCCGCGCCTGCGGGCGCATGCGGGACGAGGCGGCCTGGCCGCCATTGTCACCGCCGCGCGAAGCAGGCACCATGTGCGAGTAATGGGCGTATAGCTGCTCGCGCGGAGGATGAGTGTGCCAGCCGATCCGGTTATTGCCGCCTCGGCGGGCGGGGGTGCGCGGGCGGACGACGCCACGGCCACCTTCTGGGTGGCCGATCCCGGGCACGAGCTCGCCGGAGTCCGGCTCCAGCAGGACCTGCGCACGGCGGACGGGCCGCTGGACTTCGACCGGGCTGGCGCGGGCTGGCGTCTTGTGCTGGACCGGCCGCCCGTGCTGCGGCTTGAGTACCTGCTCGAGCTGCGCTACCCCGACGGCGGTTCCAAGGTCGTGACCGACCCCGCGAACCCGTGTCAGGTCGCGAGCGCGTTCGGGCCGAAGAGCGTGCTCGAGTTTCCCGGCTACGCGCCGCCCGGCTGGCTGAGGGCACCGGCCGATCCCGGCACGGAGTGCACCTTCGACGTTCCGGGACCTGACGATCCGATCACGGTACGGTGCTGGTCGCCGGGCGGAGCACGACCAGACGAGCCGCTGCCGATGCTGATCGCCCATGACGGCCCGGAGTACGACGCGCTGGCCTGCCTGACCCGGTACGTGGGCGCGGGCACGGCCGGCGGCTGGCTGCCGCCGCTGCGGGCTGCGCTGCTCAGCCCCGGGCGGCGCAGCGACTGGTACTCCGCCGACCCGCGCTACGCCAGGGCGCTGTGCCGCTCGGTCCTGCCCGCGCTCGCGGCCCGGCACCCGGCTAGCGCGCGAATCGGCATGGGCCCCAGTCTCGGCGCGCTGGCGATGCTGTACGCCCACTGCAAGTATCCGGGCTCGTTCGATGCGCTGTTCCTGCAGTCGGGCAGCTTCTTCATCCCTGATGCCGACAGCCAGGACCGGCCCTTTCCGCACTTCCGCCGCATCGTCGGCTTCGTCGGCCGGGTGCTCGACGGCAGCCTGGCCGGCCAGCCGGTGCCGGTGAGCATGACCTGCGGGAGCATCGAGTGGAACGCCGCCAACAATCGCGTCATGGTGCAAGCCCTGGCCGGGCACGGCTACCCGGCGGCGTTGCACGAGGTTGCCGACACCCACAATTACACGGCCTGGCGCGACGGGTTCGATCCGCACCTCACCCGGCTGATCGCCCGGGTGGCGGGATGAACCGGGCGTCGGCCGAGCTCTGGGCAGACGAGATCGGCGCTGCCGGGACCGTCATCAGGTACGGCCACTTCGGCCGGCCGGTCCTCGTGTTCCCGTCCGAGCAGGGCCGGGCCGGCGACTTCGAGAGCAACGGGATGCTCGCGGCGATCGGCGGCCTGGTCGACGCCGGCCGAGTGAAGATCTACTGCGTCGACAGTTACGACGAGCAGTCCTGGTCCAACCGGGAGATCCCGCTGGAGGAGCGGGCCCGCAGGCACGAGGCCTACGAGTCCTGGATTCTCGGCAGCGTGCTGCCGTGGATCTACGCCGACTGCGGGGGAGAGGCCGAGGTCGCCACGCTCGGCTGCAGCCTCGGCGCGTTCCACGCCGCCAACTTCGCGCTCAAGCGGGCCGACAAGTTCCCGCTGGCGCTGTGCTTTTCCGGCAACTACGACCCGGCCTCCTGGCATGGCTGGGGCGAGCGCGGCGCGGCCGCGTACTTCAACAGTCCGCTCGACTACGTGCAGCACCTGCACGGCGAGCACCTGGACTGGCTGCGCAGCCGGGTGAGCCTGCTACTGGTCTGCGGGCAGGGCCAGTGGGAGGACACGACGGGGTCGCTGCCAAGCACGCGAAAGTTCGCCACCTTGCTCGCCGAGAAGGGCATCGGCCACGAGCTGGACCTGTGGGGGCACGACGTTCCGCACGACTGGCCCTCGTGGCGCACCCAGCTGGCCCATCACCTGCCGAGATTCTGCTGACCGTAAGGAGCCATCCGATGACATCACCACGGCACCTGATCGGGCTGCTGCTCGGCACCGAGGAGGACTGGCCGACCGCGTTCGAGGAGATGCTGCGCCGGCTCGGCCCGGTGCCCGGCCCGGACGGAGCCACGCACCACCTGGACTGCGAGCGGATCACGATCGAGCCGTTCGGACTGCGCGACCGGCCCCGCTACGACCTGGTCATCGACCGGCTCGCGTACTGGTACTACCA
>JASHUG010000113.1 GCA_030040155.1 Streptosporangiaceae bacterium
CGCCGCGACCGGAGCCCGCGGTCTCCGCGCTGCCCGGTCAGGCCAACCCCGCCGAGGCTCAGAGCTAACAGGGCCCACGGGTCCGCGCGCCGGGTCCGGCCACACGCCTGTGGGCCAGTTGGCCAAGCCTGACCTGAGGATTGGGCTCGCGGTTGTCGCCGACCACCGTTGCCTGCCGGACAAGTGGTACATATGCGACGGCCGCCGGACGGGGCCGAGGCGAAGCCGGGATGTCGAAGTTCTCCGCTTATAGGATGCCTTCAAAACGCGCGCAGGGCTGAGCCGGTCGGCGCTGACCTGGGCGCCGGTCGGACCGACTGACGGGTTGGCCAAACCGAGCCGCGCGAGGCGCCCGACCGCGCGAGGCGCGAACGGAGCGGGCACATGCAGGCATCCCACAACGCGGCCACGCGCCGCTGGCTGGCTCTTTGGTCTTCCGCACTTGCCGTGCTCACACTGACGGGCGCGCTCGTGTCGGCCGAGCTGGCAGCGGCCGGGCCGGCGCAGGCAGCCTACCCGGGCGCGGACGGGCTGATCGCGTTCGTGCGCGACGGCAACATCGTCACGATCAACCCGACGAGCCACCCGGCCACACAGAAGACGCTGACGACGGGCGGTCACGCTTCGGGGCCGCGCTGGTCCCCCAACGGCGAGGACATCGCCTACGTCGACGACGGCAACCTGTGGATCATGAACGCCAACGGAAGCCACAAGAAGCGCCTGACCGACTCCGCGCCCGCCTACACGGACTCCCGACCGTCATGGTCGCCGAACGGCAGGTACCTGGCCTTCGTGAGGACCAAGCGCGGTCAGCGCTATGGCTACCTCGCCAGGTACAGCTTCTCCTCGCGGACCATGAACACGTTCACGACGACCGTCAACGGCAAGCTGATCAGCGTTCCGGCGCTGCCGGCTCCGGTCGCCTGGACCTGGACCCAGACAGCGTCGAAGTCAGGCACGTTCGGCTCGTTCATCGCGTACGAGGGCGCGGGTCAGCTCTGCCCGTTCGCGCACAAGTATTGCCTCGACCTGCTCGGCTTCAGCAGCCAGGCGGACTACAAAAACGGCTTTCCGTCAGCGGAATACGCGCCGTCCTCGTTCCGCCTGACCGACGCTGACTGGTTCCCGAACAACCCGGTCAGAGACACCGACCTGTTGACAACGCGCGAGAACTGCCCCAGCGGGCGCTGCGCGCCGACGGGGCTGGACCTGGAGATCGGCGCCAGCCCGGTCCTGCCCGGTGCCTACGAAGGCGTTTACTCGCCCAGCGGCCTGTACATTGCCTACGTGCTCACCTCCCACGGGCATGCCGAGATTTACTACGTGCTCGTCGACGCGCTCGGCCGGGCGCAGCCACAGGAGCTGACCGCGGGCACGGAGCCGGACTGGCAGCCCCGGCCATCCTGACCCGCGCCGACCCGCGGTCTTAGCTCGCGCGTTCGCGCGGAGCCCTCGCTGGCCGCGGGCTGGTCCCCGCCGTGCTGGGGCCCCTCGCATCGCCGGCCTTCCCTGACCGCAGGCCTGCTGCCCGCCGGTCATCTTGGGAGCCGCCCATTTGGGGAACGAACTCTTCTCCTCGCAGCGCCCGGTCTACCAGGTCGACGGCCTTGGCCGTGGCCACCAGCCGGCGCCCCTCAGTCTGGTAGGCCGCCAGAACCGCGGCGATGCTGGTCGGCGGGAGGTCTCGGCCAAGCTCGGCCCGCACGCTGCGGTAGCCCTCGCGGGCTCCCTCGATGCATGCGGCCAGGTGGTGGCGGGCCAGGGAGGCGAGAGCTACGGGGTGCCGCAGGAGCACGCCGTGCAAGCGGTAGTCCGGCGGCACGACATCCAGCAGCCAGTTGACCGCGGTCTGCTCGAACCCCTCGGTACCTGGCGGATGAACGCCGGTGGGCCAGCCGGTCGGAATGTAAGCTCCAGCCACGTTCTCAAGCCTAACGTTACTCGAACAAATATTCTAGTGAGTAATAGTAGCCTCGTCTGCTAGCTCGCTGACACGCTCGTCAGGTCCCGGTCTTCCAGTTCCCAGGCGTGGTCGAGCATGTGCCAGGCACAACGCCGGATCAGGAACTGCAGCGTCCATGACCGCGCCGGCGCGGCGCGGGCGTGGTGGTCGCGGATGCCCTGGACGAAGTCTTCCCGGTAGGCCAGAAGTGCCGCTGGGTCGTCTCGTGTCTCGAGTGGCACCTTCACGCCGACCTTCGGCGCGAACTCGTCGATCTCCGCGCCGTTCACGTGCCGGACAATTACTTGCTTCTCCCAGCCGCCGCCGCGCGGACCCTTTCGTAGCTCGGCCGAGACGCGCGCGGCCATGTCATCGAACGTTCGCCAGGACGCCTGGAGCAGCGCGATCTTCCGCTCGCACTCGGCCTCGGTCATCGGGTCATGTTCGGGTCCGGCCGGCCGGCCGGAAAGGCCGTAGTAGTCGGTCATCCCGATTCCTTCGACTTCCTCGACTACCTCGAGGTCACCGGTGGCAGCGAACTGCGGCCCGAAGCCGGCCAGCTCCGCGACCTTGGCGTACCGGGGGCGGTAGGAGGCGAGCACGGCGAGCACGTCGTGACCGATCCTCGCGCTTCGGTCCCAGCCCGGCCAGTCGAATGCGCAGGCCACCACCCGCCTCTTCTTGCCGTGCTCGAGCATCACGCGAACTGCATCGGTCATGCGCTCACCGTACGACGCCTGACCGGCCGTCGCGAGGGGACCCTCGATGCGGACGACCAGGCGGACCCGGACTCACTTTCCCGGCACGTCGATTGCTATCTCAAGGCCGCCAGCCTGACGGGGACGGGCCTGGAGGTTCGCCTGGTGGGCCGTGACTATAGAGCGGACAATGGCGAGGCCCAGGCCGACGCCGCCCTTTCCCGCGACACGGTCGGCACCGAGGCGGCGGAATGGCTCGAACAGGACCGGCACCGCCTCGGCGGGAATGAGGACACCGGTGTTGCGGACGATGAGTGTTCCTCCGTGCCCTTCCGCTCCCGGCCTGACTTCGGTCTCGATCCAGCCGCCGGGCTCGTTGTACTTGATGGCGTTCGAGAGCAGATTGGCGATCAGCCGCTCAAGCAATACCGGGTCGCCAGCGACTGTGGCGGCCCTGAGCGTGCGTCGCAAGGTCACCTGGTGCCTGACAGCCTGATCGTCATGCTGGCCGATCACTTTTC
This sequence comes from Streptosporangiaceae bacterium, assembly GCA_030040155.1. GTDB lineage: Bacteria > Actinomycetota > Actinomycetes > Streptosporangiales > Streptosporangiaceae > JAJYUU01. The sequence continues at coordinate 3,162 of JASHUG010000113.1, forward strand.
CCGCCAGCTCGTCCAGTCTGACTGGCGCCTTGCCCTGCAAGCCGCGGTCGCTCTCGGCGAGGACGAGCATGCCCTCGATCAGCTGCTCATTGTGCTCGTTGGTCCGCAGCAGCTGGGCACCGAGTCGGCGCAGGTCTTGGCTCGCGTCCGGATCGTCCAGAGCCACCTCGGTGAGCAGGCGCTGGACAGCCAGGGGAGTGCGCAGCTCATGCGACGCGTTCGCCGCGAATCTCCGCTGGCTCTCGTAGCCGGCCGCGAGGCGGTCCAGCGCGTCGTCAATCGCGTCGGCGAGTTCCTTGAACTGGTCGTCACCGCCCGAGAGACCAATCCGCTGGCCGAGGTTCTGCGGGCCGAGGCGGCGAACTGTCTCGGCGGTGGCGGAGAGCGGGCCCAGCGCCCAGCCGGCGAGCAGCCACCAGCTCCAGATCATCAGCGCGAGCCCGGCGATCATGATGATGACGCTAGTTACCCGCGCTGAGTCGCTATAAGAGATGCAGCCGCCGGCCGGGCTAGGCAGCGCGGGAAGCTCGCGCTGGATGCCCTCACAATATTGAGCACCATCGTTGAAGAAGACGTTATGAATCGTCTCCCCGCTTCCGGCGATGCCGAGGAAGCCAATGAGACTCATGATGGCAAGAGCCGCCCCGAGGCGGCGTCGCAGCGATGGCCGCAGCCAGGGTCTTGCGGCTCGCCGCGCCGCGGTCATCGCGGTGCGGCCTACTGCGACGAGCGGCGCGACCGCGTACCCGGCCACGGCGACGGCCATGCGGCGCCTCCCGCCCGAGATCCCGGTCGCGTAGCGGGGTGCAGTACCTGCGTCGGAATTCGTCATGCTTCCCACCTCGGCTAACCGCCCAGCCGGTAACCAGAGCCAGGGACGGTCTCGATCAGCGGCGGGTCGCCCAGCTTCTTCCGCAGTGCCAGCACCGCCACTCTGACCGCGTTCGTGAACGGGTTCGCGTTCTCGTCCCAAGCCTTTTCCAGCAGCTCCTCGGCGCTGACGACGCGGCCCTCGGCCCGCATGAGCACCTCCAGGACCGCGAACTCCTTGGGTGACAGGGGGAGCAATTCACCGTCGCGCCACGCCCGGAACTGCGGGCGGTCCAGCCGCAGCCCGGCCCGCTCAAGGACCGGGGCCAGCATGGGCCTCGCTCGCCGCCCGAGCGAGCCGACGCGGGCAACCAGCTCGGCAAAAGCGAACGGCTTGGTCAGGTAATCGTCGGCGCCCAGGTCGAGGCCGTCGACCCGGTCCCTGATCCCGGCCGCGGCAGTCAGCATGAGCACCCGCGCCTCGCCGCCCTGGGCGACAATCCGGCGGCAGACCTCGTCGCCATGCATCAGGGGCAGGTCGCGGTCGAGGACGACCACGTCGTAGCTGTTTGTCGCGACCCGCTCGAGGGCGGAGTCCCCGTCGTAGCACACATCGACCGCCATCGCGCGACCGCGCAGGCCTTTGGCGATGGTGTCGGCCATCACCCGTTCGTCTTCCGCGACAAGCACCCGCACGGCAACCTCCGGCACGCCCAACTTAGTCTCCATGCCTGCGCATAAGGACAACATAAGCGCGGCGCTGACCATGGCCTGACGGGCTCCTCCCTAGACATGCGTGACATGACAATCCGCATCGAACGGCCCGTCCGCCCCAGTCGGCCCCCGCCAGGGCGAGTGCCGCTCCAGGGAATTTCGCTCATCGCCGTGAACCTGGCCGTGGTTGCGTTCATCCTGCTCTCCTACTCTCGGCATGGAATTGGGTTCGGTCCGTACCCGATCGACCTCGACGTCTACCGAATCGGCAGTCAGGTGTGGCTGCATGGCGGAAACCTTTACGAGGGGATCCCGGCCACCCTAAACGGAGCACATCTCCCCTTCAGCTATCCGCCGATCGCGGCCGTAGTGCTCTCGCCCCTGGCGCTCATCTCGATGCGAGTCGCCGCCACCCTGTTCACGCTCGCAACCATTGCCCTAACCGCGCTGGTAGTGCGTGTCTTCCTGCTCTCAGCCAGCCGGGAGCGGCCCTCGCGAGTAACGGCCGGCGCCACCAAGCCGTCGTCGCCGATGGGATGGAGAGCGGTCGCCTGGCTGCTGCCGGTCGCGCTGCTGCTTGAGCCGGTGCGGAACACGCTGCTCTACGGGCAGGTCAACGTCGCGCTCATGGCGCTCGTGTCGGCCGACTGCCTGGCCAGATCGCCGCGCTGGCCGCGCGGGGCTCTTACCGGGATCGCGGCGGCCGTGAAACTCACGCCCGCGGCATTCGTGCTGTTCTTCGTGCTGCGGCGGGACTGGCGAGCCGCATTGACGGCCACCCTGTCGTTCCTCGCCTGCACCGGTGCCGGCTTCCTGCTCGCGCGGCGCGACTCGGTCGAGTACTGGACGTCTGTGATCTTCAAGTTCAGCAGGCCAGGGTCGCCCGTCTACGCCGCAAATCAGTCCATTACCGGTGTCATCGCGCGAACCGGGCTCAGCCCGTTTTCGACGGCCGGGACCGCGTTGTGGGTGGGCCTGTCGGCACTGGTAATCGCCGTAGCCTCCCTCGGCATGTGGCGGGCACTTTCCGCGTCACAGCAGGCCCTGGCGCTATCGCTCAACGCGCTCACCGCGCTGCTGATTTCGCCGATCTCCTGGTCGCACCAATGGGTGTGGGGCGAGATGGCGGTCCTGACACTCGCGATCGGGTGCTGGCGCGGCCGCTTCGACAGGACGACCAGAGTGCACGGCCGTCTCAGCCTGGCACTGGCCGCCGCGGGGGCCCTGATATTCGCGCTATCGCCGCAGTGGTGGTTCCCGAACGGCGCGAACCGGGAACTGCACTGGGCCGTCTGGGAGCAGGCGGTCGGCAGCTCATACGTGATCTACGCCGTCGTTGTCCTGCTGGCGGCGGCGGTCTGGGTTCCGCGCGGGCGATGGGGAAATAATTGGAAAGAACAGGCTATACACCTGAAACAGTTCGCCACTCTCCGTGCCACCTTCCGGCCGACCCGACGCGAGCCTGTAAGCGGAGCGTCATCGTCCGACGTCTCCCAGGCGGCCGGCGCGCGAGCTTGCGTAGATCGAATAGAATAGGAGCCAGCCGTAATCTCGGCGCTTTCCACAGCTATCTCGGAGCCCTTTCGCATGCCTGCCAGCACCGCGCCCTCGACTGGGTCAGCCACCCCAGGCCAGCTCGCCACGCGCGACGACCTGCGGAACGTGGCCATTGTCGCGCACGTGGATCACGGGAAGACGACGCTCGTGGATGCGATGCTGTGGCAATCCGGTGCATTCCGGGCCGGAGCCCACATCGCCGAGCGAGTGCTGGACTCCGGCGACCTCGAGCGGGAGAAGGGCATCACGATCCTGGCCAAGAACACCGCGGTGCGGCACGGCGGACTGACGATCAACATCATCGACACTCCCGGTCACGCGGACTTCGGCGGTGAGGTTGAGCGTGGCCTTTCGATGGTCGACGGTGTCCTGCTGCTCGTGGATGCCAGTGAGGGTCCGCTGCCGCAGACCAGGTTCGTGCTCCGCAAGACGCTGCAGGCCAAGCTGCCGGTCATCGTGGTGATCAACAAGGTCGACCGGGCGGACGCCCGGATCGCGGAGGTCGTGGACGCCTGCTACGAGCTGTTCATGGACCTGGACGCAACCGAGGATCAGATCGAGTTCCCGATCGTATACGCCTCGGCTCGGGCCGGCCGGGCCTCGCTCACTCGTCCCGGCAACGGCTCGCTGCCGGACTCGCCCGACCTCGAGCCGCTGTTTCAGGTCCTGCGCGAGACGGTCCCGGCACCGACCTACGACCCGGCCGCGCCGTTGCGCGCTCACGTTACCAACCTCGATGCCTCCTCCTACCTGGGCCGGATCGCGCTGTGCCGGGTATTCAGCGGCGAGATCAGGAAGGGGCAGCAGGTCGCCTGGTGCCGGCGCGACGGCTCGATCGAGCGGGTGAAGATCACCGAGCTGATGCTGACCGAGGCGCTAGAGCGCGTGCCCGCGGAGGCCGCCGGCCCTGGCGACATCGTCGCCGTAGCCGGGATCGGCGACATCATGATTGGTGAGACGCTGGCCGATCCTGACGATCCCCGCCCGCTTCCGCTGATCACGGTCGACGAGCCCGCGATCTCGATGACCATCGGAGTCAACACCTCGCCCCTGGTCGGCCAGGCCAAGGGCTCGAGGGTCACCGCGAGGATGGTCAAGGACCGGCTGGATCGCGAGCTCGTCGGAAACGTGTCCCTGGTGGTCAATCCGACGCAGCGCCCGGACACCTGGGAGGTTCAGGGCCGGGGCGAGCTCGCGCTCGCCGTCCTGGTCGAGCAGATGCGGCGCGAAGGCTATGAGCTGACGGTCGGCCGGCCGCAGGTGGTCACCAGGGAGATCAACGGCAAGCTGTACGAGCCGGTCGAGCGGCTGACCGTCGATTGCCCCGAGGAGTACCTCGGAACCGTTACTTCGCTGCTGGCGGTTCGCAAGGGCCGCATGGAGAACATGACCAACCACGGCACCGGCTGGGTGAGGCTGGACTTCACCGTGCCGGCCAGGGGACTGATCGGGTTCCGGACCCAGTTCCTCACCGAGACCCGCGGTACCGGCATTGCGCATCACGTGTTCGAGGGGTTCGAGCCCTGGTTCGGCGAGATGCGCGCGCGTCCGTCGGGCTCACTTGTCGCCGACCGTACTGGGACCGCGACCACGTATGCCATGTTTGCGCTGCAAGAGCGCGGCAGCCTGTTCGTAGAGCCAGGCACCGAGGTGTACGAGGGGATGATCGTCGGCGAGAACTCCAGGTCCGACGACATGGATGTCAACATCTCCAAGGAGAAGAAGCTCACCAACATCCGGCAGTCAGCCGGAGAGGAATTGGAGCGGCTCATCCCGCCGCGGCTGCTCAGCCTGGAGCAGGCGCTCGAATTCTGCGCGGACGACGAGTGCGTCGAAGTCACTCCGACGGCGGTGCGCATGCGGAAGACGATCTTGGATGCAAAGGAACGAGGTCGGCAGCGGGCTCGCCGGTCCCGCGAGGTCCAGTAGTCCGGGCCTGGCGCTTAAGGCCGCTTATCCAGATCCGGATCGAGTTCTGACTCGGCCTCGGCTGCGGAGATGAGCCTGCAGACGGCGGCGATGCGCATCGACTCCCAGTCGATCGGCACACTGTCCGGCTCATGGGCGGGCCACCAGTCTCTGGTGACCGCCTCCTCGACAAAGCCGCAGAGGTAGTGCAGCAGGAGCGCCAATGGCGGAGTCGGTTCGCGAGTGCAGGCGTCGGCGACGAACGGCACGTCCGGGCAGCTCCTGGCCGCGGCGGAGAGCAACTCGCCCAGGCCTGCGCGGGCGGCGGGGCCCACGCGCGCGTCGACGGCGGCGTGACGCGCGACCGCGCGGGCCTCACGGCCGCGGGCCGACTGGCAGTCGGTGATCGCCGCGCGGACCGCGGCTACATGCTGGTCCAGGTCGGCCTGCTCCGCGGCACCGCGGGCGGCCACCTGGTTAAGCGTTGCCTGGCCCACTTCCCCGGCAAGCCGCAAGCCGACGGCAGACAACGGGGGCGGATCAGACATATACGGATAATACCGGACTCCAACAAATGTTCGGTTCGTCCAGGGAGAGTACTCGTCAGCGGCGCGTCGAGCACGTTCGCAGCCAGCGCCGTACTAGGTTCGTCAGCGGGCAGCGTTGCCACGCCCAACCAGGTCGGTTACGGCTAAGCGCGGCGTCGAAACCTTTTCGATCGCGGAGCCGTCATGGTCTTGACCGTCTCAGCGAGCGGTCTTAATGTAAGCGCTTAGATTCCAAAATGTAAGCGCTTAGACAGCTGATCGTGTGGTCACTAACATGCTCGGCTGCAAAGCCCGGTGGCCGGGCAATGAAGCCCGCCACCCCCCGCGCACGCCACCGAGCTAAAGGCGGTTCGATAGCCGTGAACCTCCGCCCTCGCTCCGCAAGCCCGCGTTTAGTGAAAAGCGCGCAGTATGGTCGCGACCTGCGCGGCGCGCCAACGCGACACCAGCCAATCCGCGAGCAGACGTGATAACTCTTTATGACGTCGCGCGGGAGGCAGGTGTCTCGACCGCAACCGTGTCCCGCGTGATTCACGGTCAGGACCGGGTGCGCGACGTCACCAGGCAGCGCGTGAACGAAGTGATCGAGCGGCTGGGCTATGTCCCCGACGGCGCTGCGCAGAGCCTGTCGCGCCGGCGGAAGGAGATCATCGGATTCGTCTGCGTCGAGAGCCGCGCCCGGCAATACGACGTCGAGAACATGAACCTGCTTTATTACGACGAGGTCATGCGGGGTGTCGGGGCCGGGGTTAGTGACAGCGGATGGTCGCTGCTGATCACGTACCTCAACGGCGAGAACGGGCAGGACTTCCCCCGGCTGAGGAACCTGTCCGGCAAGGTGGACGGGATGCTCATCGGCCACGCGGTGGTACCGTCACCGCTGCTGGCGCGCCTCACCGAGCGAGTTCCCGTCGTGGTGATCGCCGGCGCCCCGGGCGAAACCACCGTCGACGTCGTGACAGCCGATAACCGCTCCGGTTCGGCAGCCCTCGTGACTCATCTGATCGAGGCGCATGGCCGGAAGCGTTTCTACCATGCTGACGGCCCTGCTCACGTCGCCGACCTCAAGGAGCGGCGGCTCGGGCTTGAACGGGTGATCAGGGCGCATCCGGGGTGCCGCGTGATCGGGTCGTTTCCAGGTGAGCTGAGTGTGCAAAGCGGCGTAGAAGCCGGCGAGAGCCTGCTCGCAAGCCATGGCGCGTCGCTGCCGGACGCGGTAGTCGCGGCCAACGATCAGATGGCGATCGGCATCCTCCAGGCTCTTACCCAAGCGGGGGTGCGCGTCCCTGAGGACGTCGCGCTCGTCGGATTCGATGACATCTACCCTGGCTGCCTCAGTGACCCGCCGATCACCACCGTCCACCAGCCGATGCGCATGCTCGGCGAACGGGCCTGCATTCGGTTGATGGACCGCATGGTCAGGCCGGGCTTGCGGCCAAGGGCGGAGGTGCTGCCAGTCGACCTCGTTCTCCGGTCCAGCTGCGGCTGCCCGCCCGGAACAGCCATGCGACTGCCGGTGACGCCGGTCCGGGGGAGCAGGCTCGCCCGCACCGGGAACGGCGCGGCAGGCCTGAGCACGGCAGACGGCGTCGCCCGCACCGCGCGCGCGGCCAGACCGCAGCGAGCACCGCGTTCACAGCCAGCCGAGATTACCGAAAGTTAGGAGCCGGCGATGTCCTTCATTATCCGTCGACTGGTGTTCTACGCCGTCGCCGGGTGGGTGGCGCTCACCATCGACTTCTTTCTCCCACGCGCGATGCCGGGCAACGCCGTCGAGGCCATCATGGCCAAGTTCCCTAATCTTCAGCCGTCGGCCTACAAGGCGATCCAGGCGATGCTCGGAATCGGTCATCCCGGCTCGATCTGGGGCCAGTACGTGTCGTATGTCAACGATGTCTTCCATCTGAACTTCGGCATCGATGTCACCGAGTATCCCGCCTCTGTGGCGAGCCTTATCGGCCAGACCATCCCGTGGACCCTCGCCCTGGTGGGAACCGCGACGGTGATCGCATTCGCGGTTGGCACCGGGCTCGGCATCCTCGCTGCGTGGCGGCGCGGCGGCTGGCTGGACCGCGCGCTGCCAGGGCTGATGTTCCTTCAGGCCATGCCCTACTTCTTCCTCGCGCTGATCCTGCTTGAGCTGTTTGCCGTGACCTTGCACGTCTTCCCGCTGGGGCAGGGCTACTCGCAGACCGTGGTTCCCGGTCTGAACTGGCCGTTCATCGTCAGCGCCACGTACCACTCGATCCTGCCAGCCTGCACGATCGTGATTACCTCCGTCGCCGGCTGGATGCTGCAGATGCGCAACGTGATGATCACGACCATCGGCGAGGATTACGTGCTCGCGGGACAGGCCAAGGGCCTGTCCAGCCGACGGGTCGTGTTTAGCTACGCAGCGCGCAACGCCTTCCTTCCGCAGCTACAGGGGTTCGGCCTCGCCCTGGCCTTCGTCGTCTCCGGGGCCCTGATCATGGAGATCGTCTTCTCCTATCCGGGGATCGGCCTGCTGCTGCTGAACGCGGTTTCTTCTGACGACTACCCGCTGATGCAGGCGATCTTCCTCGTGATCACGTTCGCCGTCCTGATAGCCAACCTGCTCGTTGATGTTGTCCTCGTCCTCGTCGATCCGCGTGCCAGGGCGCGAGAGGGGGCCTGATGACTGTCGCCATGCCGGTCAGCGTCGAGCAGACCGCGCTGTCCGCATCGCCGCAGCAGTTCGGTCGCTGGCGACGCCTGCCGACCAACGCCAAGGTGGGCGCGATCCTGCTGGGAATCTTCGTCCTCATCGCCGTGATAGGGCCGCTATTCGCGCCGTACAACCCCTCTTACCAGAACCCCTCGCCCGCCCTGTCCATGCAGGCGCCAAGCGCCGCACACTGGCTCGGGACGACGGAGAGCGGCCAGGACGTATTCTCACAGCTGCTGGTCGGAGTCCGGCTGACACTCGAGTTGGCGTTTATCGTCGGTGTGGTGGCGACCGCCCTGTCGGTCATCGTCGGGGTATCGGCCGCGTTTCTCGGCGGGATCTGGGACGAGTTGCTGTCGCTGCTGTCCAACGTGTTCCTCGTCATCCCGGCGCTCCCGCTGCTGATCGTGCTGCTCGGCTTCCTGCCGCAGCGTGGCCAGCTCGCGACGATCCTGGTACTCAGCCTGACCGGCTGGCCCTGGGGGGCGCGGCTCATTCGCGCGCAGACCATGGCGATCCGCGGCCGTGACTTCGTTGCCGCGTCCCGCGAGACCGGCGAGAAGAGCTGGCGGATCATCGCCTTCGAGATAATCCCCAACGAGACGGGCCTGATCGCGGCGAGCTTCGTGAACACCGTGCTGTTCGCCATCGGCGCCTCCGTCGCCTTGGCCTTCATCGGGGTGGCCGACCTGAACAGCTGGAGCCTCGGGACGATACTCTACTGGGCGCAAAGCCAGCAGGCCCTGCAGCTCGGCGCGTGGTGGTGGTTCGCGCCGCCCGGTGTCCTCGTGGCGCTCATGGGCACGGCGCTTGTCCTGCTGAACACCGGCATCGACGAGCTTGGGAACCCAAGACTGCGCGACTCGAGCAGCGCCAGCCGGATCGCCGGGCATCGCCTGCTGCCCACTGACCCCACTCCGGTGCTGATGGCAGAGGCCCCGCGCCGCAGTCGGCTGGCCGACTTCCTGCACGGGTTCTCCCGGAGTTCGCTCGCCGACGGCACTTACCAGCGCTCGTCCGAGCAGCAGGCTGGCTCGCGCCGGGCCGGCGATGGCTGGACCGGCGGTGAGCAGCGATGACCGGCAAGCATGACAGCGTCTCGATGCCGTGGGACGGGCCCTCGGCGCTGCAGCCGTCTCAGCCGGTGCTCGAGATCCGTGATTTCTCGGTCGTGTACCGCACTCCCACGGGCGATGTCCGCGCCGTTGATCAGCTAAACCTCGACATCAACGCTGGCGAGGTCATCGGCCTCGTCGGTGAGAGCGGGTCAGGGAAGTCGACGCTCGCCTACGGCGCAGTCCGTTTGCTCCGGCCGCCGGCGCTCATCACGTCAGGCAGCGTCCGCTACAGCGGACGGCGGATGGCCCTTCCGGCGGACATCATGTCGCTGAGCTCGGAGCAGCTACAGCAACTGCGGTGGCGGGAGATCGCCATCGTCTTCCAGAGCGCGATGAATGCACTGAACCCGGTGCTGAACGTCCGCGACCAGTTGCTCGATGTCATCCACGCCCATCTGCGCGTCAGCCGGAGAGAGGCGACGGACAGAGTGGGCGGCCTGCTCGACCTGGTCGGCATCCCGCGCTCACGAGCGCGCAGCTACCCGTTCGAGTTGTCCGGCGGCATGCGGCAGCGCGTGATGATCGCGATGGCTGTGGCCACCGAGCCCGAGATCATCATCATGGACGAGCCCACGACCGCGCTCGACGTCGTCGTCCAGCGCGACATCCTCGCCGAGATCGTTGAGCTGAAAGAGCGCATCGGATTCTCGATCCTGTTCATCACTCACGATCTCTCCTTGCTCCTGGAGCTCGCGGACCATATCGCGGTCATGTACTCGGGGCGCCTGCTGGAGATCGGCACTGCTCACGCGATCCAGCACGAGCCGGCCCATCCCTATACCAAGGGGCTGCTCAACTCCTTCCCGTCGCTCCGCGGACCGCGCCGCGAGCTAGCCGGTATTCCTGGCTCACCACCCGACCTGCGCAACCAGCCGCCCGGCTGCCCGTTCCTGCCGCGGTGCGGGTACGGCACGCAGGCCTGCACCAGCGTCGACATGCGACTGGAGCCGGTCACTGTGTCCGCGGATCACCCGGCCAGCGCGGACCACTTGACGGCGTGCCCGTTCGTGTCTCCTGACACGCCGCCGGTTCCGGTAGCCGCGGGCCGTGAGGAGCCGGCACCATGAGCGACCCACGCGCAATGGGCGGAGAAGCGAGACCGGAAGCACCGGCCAGCGAGATCATCTCGGCTGCGGCGGAGCGCGGCGCACTCGTGATGGAGTCGATCTCGGTCAGCAAGGACTTCCGGATCGGCCGCGGCCACGTCCTGCATGCTGTCCGCGACGTGTCGTTCGGCCTTTACCGAGCCGCCGTGGTCGCCCTGGTCGGCGAGAGCGGTTCAGGCAAATCAACTACAGCCATGCTCCTGGCCGGGCAGGAGCGGCTCACCTCCGGCTCGATCCGGCTGGACGGCAGGCCGGTCGACCTCGCCACACGAGCCGCATTCCGCCGCTATAAGAGTGACGTACAGCTTGTCTTCCAGGATCCGTTCGCATCGCTTAATCCGGTGCATACGGTTCGCTACCATCTTGAGCGCCCGGTGCGGCTGCATCAGCACAAGCGCAGCGCCGGCGACCTCGCCGCGGAGATTGACGCGCTGCTTGAACAGGTGCGCCTGACGCCCGCCGCGCAGTACATCGACAAGTACCCGCACGAGCTATCCGGCGGCCAGCGTCAGCGAGTCTCCTTTGCCAGGGC
>JASHUG010000114.1 GCA_030040155.1 Streptosporangiaceae bacterium
GTGGCAGCCTGGTGACCGATGAATCCGGCGGCGGCCTGCTGCGCGAGCCATTCACGGACGTAGCGTTCGTGGGTTCCGGTCGCGGTTGCGAGTTCGGCGGGCGTGGCGGGGCCGGTGGCGGCGAGTGCGCGGTACAGTCCCAGCTCGTCGCCCAGCACCAGCATTGCGGTAGTGGCCGCGCCGGTCACCGCGACGGCAACCTGCTGCGCGAATGCGCCGATCTTTTCGGTGTCCAGATCCATTGAGGCCTCCGCTGCCCAGGTGTGGTCGTCTGGTTACCGGCATGAGCCTGGCAGGCTGCGGTTTCACGGGACTTTCACTGTTCTCGCACGAGGTGGTTGGGCCAGAATCGGTGAGGTGAGCGGCTCCGCGCTGACCTTCGGCGTGCTCGGTGCCCTGCAGGTGTGCCGCGACAGCGAGCCGGTAGGCCTGCCGCGCGGACGCCGCCGCGCCGTGCTGGCGGCGCTGCTGGTACGTGCAGGCCGGCCCGTCCCCGCGGATGCGCTTATCGACGCAGCCTGGCCCGCTGAGCCGCCGGCTGACCCAGGGTCGGCGCTGCACACCGTCCTGTCCCGGCTGCGCGCGGTGCTGGGCGACGACGTTCTGCGCACCGGGCCCGCCGGGTACTTGCTGGCAGCGCAGCCGGGTGCGCTCGACGCGGATAGGTTCGAGGCGCTGCGGGCGCGGGCCGCCGAGGCCGGCGGCGGCCGGGCCGTGGCGCTGCTTGACGAGGGGCTCGGCCTGTGGCGCGGTCCCGCGTACGCCGAGTTCGCTGACCGTGACTTTGCCCGGCCCGAGGCGGTCCGGCTGGACGAGCTTCGGCTGGTCACGGTCGAGGACGTCGCGGAGCGGTGCCTGCAACTGGGCATGGTGGACCGGGTGGTCACGAGTCTGGAAGAGCTCATTGCCAGACATCCGCTGCGGGAACGAGCTCGCGGGCTGCTGATGACCGCGCTCTATCACGCGGGCCAGCCCACCCGGGCGCTTGAGCACTACCGGGAGTACCACGAGCTGCTCATAACCGAGCTCGGCCTGGATCCGGCGCCGGCACTGCAGGATCTGCAGCACCGGATCCTCGGGCACCGGATGACTGCCGTGCCGCGCTCCGTCGTGGCGCCGCCTCAGTGGCTCGCGACTCAGGCGGCCTACGTCGGCCGTGAGGACGAGACCCGCGCCTTGGTCGACGCGGTGTCCGCGCACCGGCTGGTCACCGTGACCGGTCCTGGCGGCGTTGGCAAGACCCGACTTGTCGCGGAGGCGCTCGGCAGCCTTACCGCCCGCATCGGCTTGCCGGCGACCGTGTTCGAACTCGCGGGCACCGGCGCCGGGCAGGTCGATACCAAGATCGCGACTGTGCTCGGGCTGGGCGCCACCACTGCGGTCCGTGCCGCCGTTATCGAGTACCTCAGCATCTCCGCCTGCCTCCTGGTCTTCGACAACTGCGAGTACCTGCTCGATGACGTCGGTTCGCTGGCGGAGCAACTCGTGGTCCGCTGTCCGGGCATCCGGGTGCTGGCCACGAGCCGCCGCCGACTCGGGCTGGCAGGCGAGCAGGTAATGCCGCTCGGGCCACTGGCCCTTCCCGATCCTGATGCGCCGGAGCGGGCAGCACTGAGCGCGGCAGTGCGTCTGTTCACCGACCGGGTCCGGTGGGTCCAGCCGTCGTTCACGCTCACCCCGGAAGCGCTCGGCACCGTGGCGGTCATATCTTGCCGGCTCGATGGCCTGCCCCTCGCGCTCGAGCTGGCAGCGACTCGCGCAGCCACGCTGGGCCTGGCCGCGGTGCGGGACCGGCTCGACGCGAGCCTTGACCTACTCGGCGAAGACGGGCAGCTGCGCGCTGTCGTCGACTGGTCCTACCGGCTGCTCGCCCCGGCCGAGCGACAGCTGCTCAACATCTTGGCGATCTTCGGCACCGACTTCGACCTCGATGCCGCCGAGCGGGTGGCCGGCCCGATCGTCGAAGGATCGGTCGCGCTCGCGCTGGCCAGCCTTGCTGACGCCTCGCTGGTCGCGGCGCACCACGACGGCAGCCGTTCCAGGTACCGGCTGCTGATGATAGTCCGGGCGTTCGCAGCCGAGCACCTCTCTGCCGCTGGGCAGGAGCCGATGGCACGGCTGGCGCACGCCCGCTGGGTCGCCTCCGTCGTGCAGCACGCTGCCCGGCAGGCCACCGGCCCGGGCTGCGCCGCGGCGATGGCTGAGGTGATCCGCATCCAGCCCGATGCGGCCGCGGCCGTGCGCTGGTCGCTCGAGTGCGGGCAGCCTGGCCTCGCGGCGATCATCATCGGCAACCTGCGCCTGTGCACGCACTGGCGCCCTGATGCCGACCTGCTCGACCTCAGTCTCGAGGCAGCCCGCCACGCCCCAGTCCGGGGATCTCCTGCCGCGCCGCTCGCCCTGGCCGCCGGTGGCCTGGCCGCCTGCGACACCGGGGACCTCGGCGAAGCCGAGCGTCTCGGAACCGCCGCACTGCAGCAGGCCGGGGGCGCGGACGAGCGCTTCCTCGCGCTCCTGTGCCTCGGCATCGTGACGCTGTACCGGGGCGAACACGACCGGTCGGCCAGGCTGTGGCAGCAGATCGCGGCAGACACCGCGCTCGCGCCGGCCCGCCGCGTCGAGGGCTACGCCTCGCTCGCCCTGCTGTCCTGCTACACCAGCGACCACGCCGCGGCCCGCGAACACGCTGCCAGCGCGCGGATCGCTGCCGAGGTCGCGGGAGCAAGCGGCTGCCGGGCGTTCGCAGCCTACGCGGCCGGCGAGGTTGCGCTGCTGGACAACCTGGAGGACGGCGCCCGGTTGCTGCGCGCCGCGGCAAGCGAAGCTGAAGCCACGCACGCCACACAGGTGATTACCGTGGCACGCATTGCGCTGGCGTCTGCCCTGACCCGGCTCGGCTGCGACAGCGAGGCCCTGGCCATTTTTCCCCCGCTGCTGGACCAGGCATACCGAGACGGCAACTGGCCCCAGCTGTGGACGGCGCTGCGCATCCTTGCCGAACTTCTGGTCCGGCTCGATCGCCACGAAACAGCAGCACTGCTGCTTGCCGCCGCGCGCGAGTCACCGTCGGCACCCGCGCTATCGGGCTCCGACATAGACCGCTACCAGCGCCTCGAAGAGCTGATAAGCCAGCACACTGGCATCAGTGTCCTCGGCCAGATCACCGAACTGGCCCGCGCCCTGCCACGCGCTCACGTCATCGACCGCGCCCGGGCCGCCATCGACACCCTCAGCCACCCGACCGCGGCGCCCGATGAGTGATCCAGCGCCGGCTCGCGCGTGGTAAGCCCGGCCCGACGGCACGTTTCCGAGGCTCGGCTGTTTGCCCCGTTATTCCTGGCTGGCTGCCCGGTCCCGATAGCGTCGCGGGCTGGCGCTGAGCTTGGAGCGCCACCCGCCATCGCAGCGGGTTCGGTACGGCCCCACCTGCGCTGGGTATCACGCTGGGGCCGGGAACCTGACGAGGATGCCTCAGCGGCAGTTGCCCGCGCTGATCATCAAGCGGATATTTCGCGGCTCCAGCGGGTGTTGCTTCCCACCGGAGCAGCAGGGGGCGATATGACCACAAGTACCACCATGTCGGCGACGCCTGGCATACTCGATGATCCGCTCCTTAACCGGGGCGTCGCGTTCACGCGCGAGGAGCGCGAGGCGCTGGGCCTGACCGGGCGGCTGCCGTCGGCGGTGCTGAGCCTGGAGCAGCAGGGCCGCCGCGCATATGAGCAGCTCCAGAGGCAGCCGACCGACCTGGCGAAGAACATCTACCTGGAGGAGTTGCACGACCGGAACGAGGTCCTGTACTACAAGGTCCTCGGTGACCACCTGACCGAGCTCCTGCCGATCGCCTACGACCCGGTCGTGGGCGAGGCGATCGAGCGGTACTCCCGCGAGTACCGGCGGGCGCGCGGGATCTTCCTGTCGATCGACGCGCCGGACGACATTGAAAAGGCGTTCGCCACGCTCAAGCTCGGCCCCGGCGATGTGGACCTCATCGTCTGCAGCGACGCTGAGGAGATCCTCGGCATCGGGGACTGGGGGGTTGGCGGCATCGAGATCGCCGTCGGCAAACTGGAGGTCTACACCGCCGCTGCGGGCATCGACCCGCGCCGGGTCATCCCGGTGTCGCTGGACGTGGGCACGAACAACGAGAGGCTGCTGAACGACCCGATGTACCTGGGCAACCGGCACGCCCGCGTGCGCGGCGCCGCTTACGACGCCTTCATCCAGAGATACCTGCAGACCGCGTCGTCGATGTTCCCGGCTGCGCTGTTGCACTTTGAGGACTTCGGCGCGAACAACGCCCGCCGCATCCTGCTGACGTACAAGGACAAGTACCGGATCTTCAACGATGACATGCAGGGTACCGGCGTCATCGTGATGGCCGGGCTGCTCAGCGCGCTGAAGGTGACCGGCATCCGGTGGCATGACCAGCGGGTGGTCATCTTCGGCGGCGGCACCGCCGGTATCGGCATCGCCGACCAGATCCGCGCCCAGATGATCCGCGACGGAGCGGATGACCGCCAGGCCACGCGGAACATCTGGGTCGTTGACCTGCCCGGCCTGCTCACCGACGACATGAGCGAAGGAGTACTCGACTACCAGCGGCCCTACCTGCGCCCGGCGGCCGAGACAGCGAACTGGGAGAAGTCGGCGGTCGAGATCGACCCGGCCGCCGCCGTGCGCTGGCCGCAGATGGCGGCCCTGCAAGCGGCCCGCGCCGAGTCCGGGATCATCGGCCTGCAGACCGTCGTAGAGAAAGTGAAGCCGACGATCCTGATCGGCACCTCCACCGCGCACGGCACCTTCACCCGGGAAGTCGTCGAGGCCATGAGCGCGGCGGTCGAGCGGCCGGTCATCTTCCCCATCTCCAACCCCACCGAGAAGATTGAGGCCTTCCCGGCCGATGTCATTACCTGGTCGAAGGGCAAGGCACTGGTCTCAACCGGGCTGCCGTGGGACCCGTTCGACTACGGCGGTGTGTCCTACTATTTCGGGCAGGCGAACAACGCGCTGGTCTACCCTGGCCTTGGGCTGGGCGTGATCGTCTCAGGGGCTTCGAAGGTCACCGACGGCATGCTGCGCGCCGCGGCCGAGGCCGTCGCCGGGCAGGTCGACGTCAGCCAGCCAGGCGCCTCGCTGCTGCCCCTGGTCGAGAATCTGCGCGCGTCGTCGGCCACGACCGCGGTGGCCGTGGTCAAGGCAGCCGCGGCCGACGGCGTCGCCACCAAGAAGCCCGCCGACCCGGTCCAGGCTGTGCAAGAGGCCATGTGGCAGCCGGTCTACCCCAACGGCGCTACCTGAGCTCAGCGGGCTAGGAAGGCGAGATGCTCGTGAACGGACCGGACCGCCGCTGATCCTTCGCCGACGGCGGCGGCGACCCGCTTCGTCGAACCGGAGCGAAGGTCGCCCACTGCGAATAGCCCGGCTCGGCTGGTCTCGAACGGGAGCGGGGCACGCCCGAGAGCCGTCCAATGGCTGTCGAGCTGTTCTGGGGTGAGGTCCCGGTCGGTGACGACGAACCCCTTCGAGCGTCTTTTCCCCTTCGAGCCCCACTATCCTGGTTTGGGTTAGTACCGTAATCCGCGGGTTGCTTTCGAGGCGGTCACTGAGATACCGCGACATGCCGGCGTTGATGTCCGCGCCTCTGATGACGACGGTCACGGTGCTGTTCTGGTCGGCGAGGAACACGGCAGCCTGTCCCGCCGAGTTCCCTCCGCCAGCGACGATTACGCGGCTGACGGCGACTTGCTGGGCCTCGAGTTCGGTTGCGGCGTAGTACACGCCTTTGCCTTCGAATTCTGACAGGCGGTCGACATCCAGCCGGCGCGCCGAGCTGCGCGCCGAACTTTTCGGCTTGGACCAGTCCTCGCTGAGTGAGCTCTGCTCCGGAGATTCCAGTCGGGAAACCGAAGTAATTCTCGATTCTCGAGCTCGTTCCGGCGTGGCCGCCGGCGGCGGCCCTGTCCACTCCCAGTGTCTGCAGACCTTACGAGGTCCGTATACGGCGGCTGCCAGGCCAGCCGGTCCGCTGCCGACGACGACGAGATCGAACAGGCGCTCGGGAAGGCGGCCTGCCGTAAGGCCCAGAAATTCGGCCAGCGCCGCCGGATTGGGCCGACGCAGAACCATTCCCGATGAGACGACCACGGGCAGTTCGGACGGCTGCACGCCGAACTGCCGGAGGAGATCGTCCACCCGTGAATCGCGGTCCGGATCCAGCCACTCGTATGGCAGCCGGTTGCGGGACAGGAACCCCCGGACCTGCAGCGACTCAGGCGAATAGCGAGATCCAATAACCCTGGTAGCGGTGGCCGCCAGCCGCAGCAGATCGGTGCGGCGGGCCATAAAGGCGGCCAAGATCTTGTCACTGAGCTGAGGCTGGCTCGCGATGACTTTACGCAGCGCAGCAACCGGGACAGCCAGCACCTCGCCTGGCTCGACCATCCGCGCGGACAGGAAGACCCGCGACGCGGTGAGCAGGTTCAGTTCGCCGAGGAATCTGCGAGGTCCGTGCCTGGCGATCAGCCGATCCTCACCGTCTGCCTTGATGGTGACATCGACCAGACCCGAGAGCGCGACATAGAAGTCGTAGGCGGGGTCACCCTCGCGGTACAGGTACTCGCCGGCGTCAACCCTCCGGCGAACCCCGAGGGGCGTGAGGATCGCTAGCTCCTCATCATCGAGGGTAGGAGGCTCGTCGCTCACCGTGCGAGCACCGATGGCGGGCGGATTTCCTGCCTCATGACGGCGTCTCTTTCGCAGGGTGCTTGCTGGCCCGCTGCCCGGCCACGCCACCACCGCCGTGGCGGGCGGGCGCTCGGCAGTTACAACGTATAGGCACCCGGCCGGCGAACCTGACGGGATGGCCCGTGCCCAGGGGTATTGCGGGTGGCATGCGGTCTTGCCCCGGCCCCGGTGCCCACCGCTACCGCGTCTGCCGACTGGTCTGGGCGGCCGGCCGCCGATGCGCCTGAGCCGCTCGCGGCCTGTTTCAGGTGCCTCGTTGATCGACAGGAAAGGGCGGGATGGAGCGCACAGGCAAAAAAGCATCAGGCCGGACTATTCCCGGTCAGGACTCAGTTGCCCGACATCCTGGGCGAGCCCTGCGGCTAGCGTTATCGTCGGTGGCGACGCGTTTCAGTGGAGTGGGGGGGACAAAGTGGCTATTTTCATGGTGGAGAGACGCTTCGCGGAGGAACTGGAGGCAGCGTCCGAGGTAATCGACGGAATAAATCGCATTAATGACGAGGAAGGCGTCCGCTGGCTGTATTCCTTCCTGTCGTCTGACCGGCGTAAGACATACTGCCTGTACGAGGCGCCGTCCCCGGAAGCGATCCGCCAGGCGGCTGCGCGGGCTGGACTGCCCGCTGACGTCATCGTCGAAGTGACGGACCGGCTGCTACCCGACGGCGCGACAGCCGCGATCTGACCGGCTAAGGCACTTGATGAGCCGAGTGTCGCCATGACTTCCTGGGTACCGCCGCCGCTGCCCGCGCAGCTGGCGGCGGTCCGGCGGGCGCCCCTGGTCGGCCGGCACCTGGAGCTGGAGACCATGGAGGCGCTGTGGTCTGAGGTGATCGCAGGCAGGCGCCAGGTCGTCTTCCTTGGTGGCGAGCCGGGGGCCGGAAAGACCAGGCTGATCGCTGAGATCGCTGGCGCGCTGCACGACAACGACGTGACTGTGCTAGCCGGCACCTCTGGGCTGGACACTGGCGTGTCGTACCAGCCGTTCGCAGAGATGCTTGATCATCTTTTCGGCACGGCTGCCGAGGGCTCCCTGGCCGGGGTGGTCGCTGACCACGGAAGCGAGCTGCGGCGGCTGTCCGCGCGCGTGTACCGGCACTGCCCGGAACCGACCGGGGAGTTGACCGGAGCGGGCGTGCGCCGCGATCTCTTCGAGGCAGTGGCCAGCGTATTCCGGGCCCTGGCCGAGAAGCGGCCGCTCGCCCTGATGATCGACGACCTGCACTGGGCCCAGCTCCCGACGATCGCGATGCTCGAACATCTGGTTCAGGCTTGCTCGGAAGCACCGCTTCTGGTGGTGGCCGCATTCCGGACCACGGTTCCGGACCGTTCGGACGAGATGGCGGCGCGAGTAGCCGAGCTGCACCGGCTGGAGGGCGTCAGGCGCCTGGATTTGAGCGGCCTGGACACCGAAGCCATCGCCGAGTTCCTGAGCCTGCGGGCCGGGCTGCCGCTCAGCGAGGCACGTGCTCCTGCCGCCCTGCTGCGGGACCGGACCGGAGGTAACCCGTTCTTCCTGCGGGAGCTATGGGCTGATCTTGAGCGCCGGGGCGGTGTCGGCGCGTTGCGCACGCCGAACTGGGTGCCGTCCTCACTCGGCGATACGCTGACCGCCCGGCTGTCCGGCCTCAGCACGCAGGTACGGGCAGTGATAGAGCTAGCCGCCGTGCTGGGATCCACATTCGGCCTGGCCACCCTCGTGGCGGCGAGCGAATTCGGCCAGGCGGCGACGCTCGCCGCACTGGACGCGGCCACGGCGCTCGGGATGGTCGAGACCGATCGAGGGGCCGGTGATCGCTACTCGTTCGTGCATGCCCTGGTCCGCCAGGCCGTGCTCGACGGGATGCCGCCCTCCAGGCGGATGCTCGTGCATGCCAGGGCAGCCGAAGCGCTCGAGCGTCAGCCCGGCGATGCCGCGCTGACACCCCAGCTCGCCCACCACTACCTTGCGTCGCATGTCCTGGGGTTTCACGATCGGGCCCTGCGCTACAGCCGGGAGGCGGCTCGGCTGGCTGAACGGAGCCTCGCTTTCGAGGATGCCGCGGTGTGGTTCGAGCGGGCGGCACAGCTGCCCGAGTGCAACGCGGCGGAGCGCGCCGAGCTGTTGCTGGCGGCCGCGGGCAACTACGTCCGGGCCTGCCACTTCCCGCACGCCCGCGACATCTACGGGCGGCTGTATGTCATTGCCGAGCCGCCGCTTCGGCTGGCCGCCGCTATCGGCTTCGAGGACGCCAGCTGGAGGCCGGGGCTGATGGGCACTCGCGCAGCTGATCTGCTTTCATCTGCGCTGGCTGATTGCGGCCTCGACGAGCAGAATCCGCTTTACGTGCGCGGCCTGAGCAGCCTGGCTCGCGCGCTCGCCCTGGCCGGCGAGACCGGCCGGGCCCGCCAGGTCAGCGCGAGGACCGCCGAGCTGGCGGCCCGCCTCGGTCACGAGTCCGCCCTCGCGCACGCCTTGACCACGAGCATGTGGCACGGCACCACACCCGATGTAGCCGCAGAGCAGCTCGAGCTCACCGCGGCAGTCCGCCGGCAAGCGCGGGAACGGCTCGACTACGAGACGCTCGGGGCGGCAGCTAACTTCTCGGCGACGGTCAGCTACCTGGCCGGCCGACCCGACGCAGTTCGGGATGCCATCGAGGATGCCCGCCGGGCCGTCGGCGCCACCGGCCTGCCCTACTACCGCCATGTCTACTGCTGCCTGGCAGAGACGCAGGCGTTCCTGCAAGGCGACTTCGACGGCGCCCGGCAGTGGGCACAGGAGACTCTGAAGCAGAATGACAGCTTTAGCGACGAGATGGGCGAAGGCCCGCACGGCGTGCAGATGTTCATGCTGGCCCGCGAGACCGGCACCCTCGACCGGTTCCGCCCGTACATCGACGGGCACGAGACGTTTGCCCGCCGGTGGGTTCCGGGTCTCCTGGGCCTCTACACCGAGCTTGGCGTCGAGAGCGGAATACACCGGGCCTTGCGCCGCCTGATGAGCAAAACCCTGGCCGCCCGCAGCAACGAGGCGCAATGGCCGATGGAGCTTGCGTTCTTGGTCGAGGCTGCGCTGGCCGTGAAAGACGCCGAAGCACTGAAGGCGCTGCGGCCGCTGCTGCGCGAGTTCGCGGGCATGAACCTGGTGTGCGGGACGATGATCGCCGTCTTCGGCAGCACGGAGCGCTATCTGGGCCGGATAGCCGCCTGCCTCGGGGAGGAGGCCGAGGCTGATCGGTGCTTCGTCGCCGCGCTGGAGATGGACCGTCGCATGCACTCGGTGGTGCACGCCGGCGAGACGCTCGCACGGCACGCTGTCTTCGCGGCGGAAACTGGCCGCTTCGGCCAGGCCCGGCAGTGGGCGGAGGAGGCCCGGCTGCTAGCCGAGCCTATCGGCCATGTGCGCGTCCTGCGCCTCCTCGAAACGGTCGCCCGCCCCATCGGGCCCGACGGCCTGACCAGCCGGGAGCTCGAAGTGCTGCGGCTTCTTGCCAGCGGTCTGAGCAATCTGGAGATCGGGGTCAGGCTGCACATCAGCGCGAACACTGCCGCGAACCACGTCCGAAGCATCTTGATGAAAACTGGCGCGGCCAACCGCACTCAAGCGGCCATGTACGCGGCCACCCACGAGATAGTCTGAGCGCCCGGTCGCCGGGCATAGTCAAGTCTGACCATGCCGCAGCGTCCGTGAAGAGTGGCAGTTCTGGTCATGACCGGCCCCCCGTCGTTCTTTACCTTGGCGGTGAGCGGCTGTTATGTACGCCTGCGGCCCACCGATGAACATGGAGGCACTCTCATGACCGACTCGACTGCAGTATCCGAATTTTCGGAGAAAATGACTGGTGAGGTGATTCGCCCGGAAGACACCAGTTACGACGAGGCTCGCAGCGTGCACAACGCCATGATCGACCGCCGCCCCGCCCTGATCGCTCGCTGCGCGTCCGTGGCCGACGTGCAGGCGGCGCTGGAAGTCGGCCGGCAGTCCGGCCTTTCCGTGGCGGTGCGCGGTGGCGGGCACAATGGTCCGGGCTTTGGCACCGTGGACGGCGGAATCGTCATCGACCTGTCCCCGATGCGCGCGGTCGAAGTGGATCCGCAGCGGCGCACCGCCACGGTCCAGGGGGGTGCCACCTGGGGTGCCGTGGATGCCGCAACTCATAAGTATGGCCTGGCCACGCCGTCCGGCATCATCTCCTCGACCGGTGTCGGAGGGCTCACCCTGGGTGGCGGCCACGGGTATCTCTCCCGCCGGTACGGACTCGCGATCGATAACTTGCTCGAGGCCGAGGTCGTTCTCGCCGACGGCACCACGGTGCGGACCTCGGAGAACGAGCACCCCGACCTGTTCTGGGCGCTGCGCGGAGGCGGCGGCAACTTCGGGATCGTCACCTCCTTCACGTTCCGGCTGCATCTCGTCCGCAACGTGGTCTGCGGACCCACGGCGTGGCCGATTTCCGCGATGGGCGATGTCCTCACGTGGTACCGGGACTTCCTTCCGGCCCAGGACGATGACCTTTACGGCTTCTTCGCTGCCATGACCGTGCCTCCGGTCGACACTTTCCCCGAGGCATTCCACCTCCACAAGGCATGCGCCGTCGTGTGGTGTTACCTCGGCGATCCGGCCTCGGCGGACGAGGCGTTCGCCCCCGTGCGGGCCATGCAGCCAGCCTTCGACGGAATCGGCGAGGCCCCTTACCCTGGCCTGCAGTCGGCTTTCGATGCCTTGTACCCCAAGGGGCTGCAGTGGTACTGGAGAGGTGACTTCTTCCGCACCATCCCGGACGCCGCGGTAGACGCGCATGTCCGCTTCAGCGAGGAACTGCCGACTATGCACTCGACGATGCACCTGTATCCGGTCGACGGCGCCGTCAACCGCGTTGCTCCGGGGGACACCGCGTGGGCGTATCGTGACGCGACCTTCTCGCAAGTGATCGTAGGTGTCGATCCCGACCCGGCCAAAGCCGCGGAACTGAAGCGGTGGACCGTGGCCTACTCGGACGCCACCCATCCGTACTCAGCCGGCGGCGCATACGTGAACTTCATGATGGGCGATGAGGGCCAGGAGCGGGTGAAGGCCACCTACGGCCAGAACTATGACCGGCTACGGCAGGTCAAGGCCGCCTACGACCCGGAGAATCTCTTCCGGATCAACCACAACATCCCGCCAGCGCTCTAGGACGGCCGAGGAGCCCGCCCGCTGCGGCGTCATGCTGGAGTTGATCTCCGTATTCGGGTCGGGACGGCCCTTGTTACCAGCATCGCTGCTAGTCGCCGGACCAGCAGTCCAGGATCACGACGGCGACGACCTCGGCAGCGGAGCCCGAAGCCGAGTTGCCATTGAGGCTGCCGGTCAGATGGGAGCTCACGAACAGCACCTTCCAGTCCTTGCGAACCGCCACCCAGCCCTTCGGGGTGATGAACGCGCCCTGCCCAAGATCGGCGATTGCATGAACGTCGCCATATTCCTGCTTGAGCCCATCGAAGTAGGAATAGGTCTGGGTCCAGCTCGAAAGCTCCTTGATCGAAAGCGTGATTGTCCCCTGGGGGTAGACGTAACGGCAGCTGTAGAGGTGATCGGACCAGACCGGGGTTGTGACCGAGCGCGAGTGCTCACCGAGAGCGTCAGCGATCTCGGCCTGGGCTTTAGCCTTGCAGACCATTTTCGCGATAGGAGAAGGCAGCACGCCAGCTGGCTGGGGCGTCTGCGCACTCGCGCCGCATGCCACCGCGGCGATCGACATGATCGCAAGAAGAGCCGCGAGCCACCGCCTCACTCCATTAAAGCTAGCAGAACTATGGACACCAATTGAGATGCGAAGAAGATCCACTTAGGCTCATTCTGGCGGATCGGCCATTGTCTACCGCAGGGACGAAGTTCGTGGAATTCACCGGCGAGAGGTTGACCGGCCAGCCGGGTGTGATGACCGAGCTTGAGATCAGCGGCATGCACTGCAGCGCATGCGCTAGCAGGATCGAGAGAGCCCTGGCCAGGCTGCCCGCGGTTGCCAGCGCATCGGTGAATCTCGCGACGTCCACGGCAGTTGTCGCGCACGACCAGTCAGGGCTAAGCGTTGAGCAACTGTGCCACGCGATTGCCGAGACTGGTTATGAGGCGGTCGTGGCGCGCCGCGACTCAGGTGTCCGGCCCAGGAAGGCCGGCGACCACTGGTCGATTCGGGCGGGCATCTCCTGGCCGCTGACAATTATCGCCCTCGTCTTGGCGCTGGCTGACCCCGAAGCTACCGGCACTGGCTGGGCGGTTCTGTCGCTGGCAGTGGCGGTCGAAATCGCGGGCGGCTGGCCGTTCCTGCGTGATGCCGCTCGTCTGGCTGTGCGCGGCGCGTGCAACATGGACACCCTGATCGCGCTCGGTACGGTCGCGGCGCTGGCCGTCAGCGCCGTCGTCAGCTTTGCCTTGGACGGGCGGCACGTCCACAT
Source organism: Streptosporangiaceae bacterium (assembly GCA_030040155.1). Taxonomy (GTDB): domain Bacteria; phylum Actinomycetota; class Actinomycetes; order Streptosporangiales; family Streptosporangiaceae; genus JAJYUU01. The sequence continues at coordinate 13,165 of JASHUG010000114.1, forward strand.
CGGCGGCGGCGGTGTGCTGGCGGCCAGCCTCCATGGCGTCATGGCTCCCCTGATCGTGTCCGTACTCGCCACCGGGCGGGCTGTCGAGACAAGGGTGCGCGCCCGTGCCGACCGCGCGATGCGGTCGGTGCTGGCGCTCCGTCCGCCCACCGCCCGCGTCGTGGTGAGCGTGGATGATGACGCAGGCCAGCTTGTCCCGCCCGAGGCCGTTCCGGTCGGTGCACTGTTACGAGTCCGGCCCGGGGAGGCCATCCCGCTCGACGGCACCGTGATCTCCGGCTGGTCCGCTGTCGACGAGTCGATGCTCACCGGCGAGCCGCTTCCCGCCGACCGAGGACCGGAGAGCGTTGTGACCGGCGGAACCCGCAACGGGGCGGGGGTTCTTGTCGTCCGTGTGGACACTGTTGCCGCAGACTCCGTCCTGGCCCGGCTGGCGAAGCTGGTCGAGGATGCGCAGCGGGGGAAGGCACCGCTGCAGCGAATTGCCGACCGGGTCAGTGGCGTCTTCGTTCCCGCGGTACTTGCCCTCGCTGCGACCACGTTCGTGATCTGGTGGCTGGCGAGCGGAAGCCTCGGCAAGGCGACGCTGAGCAGTCTGGCAGTGCTCCTCGTTGCCTGCCCGTGCGCCATGGGCCTGGCGGCACCGGTCGCGCTGATGGTTGCCTGCGGCCGGGCTGCGGCAGCGGGCGTCTATATCCGCGGCGGTGACGCGCTCGAGCGGATGGCAAAGGCGGACACCGTCGTCTTCGACAAGACCGGGACACTCACCACCCGGACCGGGGTTGTCACGGCCGTGGCCAGCGCTCCGCCCGTCACTGACGATGAGGTGGTGAGCCTGGCCGCTGCGGTGGAGGCGGACAGCGATCACCCGATCGCCGAGGCTATCAAGACCCGCTGCCGGACCAGGCTAACTGCATCGGCCGCTGTCGCGATTCCGGGCGTCGGGGTAAAAGCTACCGTCGGCGGCCACCAGGTGTCGGTCAGCCGCCTCGCCGCGGGTGAGATGGCGCCCTCGATTCGGGCCATGGCCGAGGAACGCAGCGGGCTCGGCGAGACTCTGGTTGGAGTCAAGCGGGACGGCGATCTCATCGGCGCGATCGCGATCACAGTGCCGCTGCGACCCGAGAGTCGGGCAGTCGTAGCGCGGCTGCAGGCGATGAAGCTGGACACCGCCATCCTCAGCGGAGACACCGAGAACGCCGTTCGCTCGGTGGCGGCCGAGCTGGAGGTCCGCTCGGCCAGAGCGGGCCTGAGCCCAGCCGACAAGGTCGCCGCGCTAGCAGGGCTGCGCGACAGCGGGCGAACGGTCGTGATGGTAGGAGATGGGATCAACGATGCTCCCGCGCTGGCTGCAGCCGACGTCGGCTGCGCCATAGGCACGGGCTCAGAAGCCGCGCTGGCGACCAGTGAGGCCGCGTTGCTCGGCAGTGATCTCCGCGGGGTGCCGTCCGCGATCGAGATAGCCCGCTCGACGTATCGCGTCATCCTGCAGAACTTCGGCTGGGCAATGGGCTATAACGTCTCGGCCATACCGCTTGCAGCCGCGGGCCTGCTCGATCCGGTCGTGGCCGCCTTCGCCATGGGCCTGTCCAGCCTCGTCGTGGTGCTGAACAGCCTGCGGCTCGCCAGGCTCGGACGGCCTGGCACGGGGGCCGTTGCCCGCCGACCCAGGCTGTCCGCAGGCCGCGCAGGTCTGGCGGCATCCGTTTTGCTTCCGGTGATCCTCTTCGCCGGTCTGACCGTAGCCGGCCAATCCGTCTCGCCTGCCAGGGGAGAGTCGCTGCTTCCGACGCTGCCATCCCTGACGATCGTCAACATCGGGCACGGCGGCACGGTCGAGACCTACTTTGAGCCCGGCGGCGCGGGACTGAACGAATGGCACCTGATCTTCTACGGGCCAGCGGGCGATCTGGCCAGCGTTCAGCCTGTGGTCACGGCTCGCCTCGGCAATAGCGCGCCAGTGCGCCTGCGGCAGATCCGCGTCGCGAGCGGGCACTTCACCGAGGTTGTCGTGCTCGCGCCGGGGCACTGGCAGTTCAGCGTGCATTCCAGATTCGGCCCGGCGCAGGTGAGCTTCGTTGTCGCGACGGTAGTGCCCTGAGACTCTGCGTGCCGAGCGCCGCCGCCGCGTCCCTTCCTAGATCATGATCAGCAGCATGAACGCCATGGTGGCGCCCATTGCGATCCGGCTGGTGGTGGCCACCCACGGGGCGAGGACGCCCCGGCCGCTAGTTGCGGGTGCACACGCGTCGACGGGCTGGCTATCGGTCGCCGCAGGAGAGCCGGCCGAGCCGCTGACCGGCACCGGCACGCCGGCCGTACCTGGCCCGGCCGTGGCACCGACGAGGACGGCGGCTGGCGCCAGGCGGCCGGCAGCCAGGCTGTAGTGGCCGATGGCGCCGGGGCCGGAGAGCTGGTCGAGGTCCCAGATGCTGTAGCCGATCAGCAGCAGTGCGAACACGAACGCCAGGAATGACACCTGCAGGGTTCCCATGCCGCCCGTGCCCCCGGCCATGCCGCTCATGCCGCCCGATGCGTGCGCCGCGGGCGCCGTGAAGGCCACGAACATGTACAGCATGGCCGCAGCGTGAATGAGGTGCGGAGCGCAGTGCCCGCCCGCCAGGGCGCGGACGCCGCTGGCCCGGGCATCCCTGATCACCCGGTAGCCGAACCAGGCTGTCAGCACCGCGAAGACGACCGCCCACGCGTCGTTGGGCAGGGTTTGCAGACTGGCGGTCAGCATGCCTGCCATCGCAATGCCCATCAGCAGGTGCGAGACGTCGGTGTCGGCCAGGACTGCCTGCGTCCCTTGCTGCCATGGCCGGGCCACGGCCAGCCGGGCGGCGCTCGCCGCCGCAACCACGAGCATGATCACGGCCAAGATGTCCAGGATCCAGGAGGGTGTCATGACGCGGGCGTCCCTTCGCTGATGCTGGCCGAGACCTGGGTCGTGGAGGCCGGAGCCGTGATTGCCGCCCGGACGGGCCAGTAGGTGAGGGCCAGCAGGATGAGCAGCGGCCCCGAGTTGGGGTCGGTGCCTCCGCCGGTCAAGATGGTCCCGAAGGCCTCGCCGAACACCCAGATCACCGCTGCGACCACGATGGCCAGGACCAGCGTGGCCCTGGCCGGCCGCGCTGGCAGGTACACGCCAACGGCGATGATCACCAGGGCGATGGCCAGCACGATCGAGGCGGCCAGGCCCTGGTGGGCGACAAGCGAGGCGGCACCCCGCTCCAGGGCGGCCAGCCAGCCCGGCTCTCCGCTCTCCATGCTCGCGATCATGCTGTTCAGCGCCTGCGGCGCCCGGTTCCCCGGCAGCAGCGCGAAGTAGGCAAGGCTGAGCCAGAGCACGAGCCACAGCGCCCGCGCGACCGGAGCGCCGACGGCGCGTGCCGCGGTAAACGGAGCCTGCCGTCCGGCACGGTCAGCCGGCCACAGCAGGATCGCCAGCAGTGCGTAGATGATCACCGCGCCCGGGGCGCCGTTGACCGGGCTCGCGCTGCTGGTCAGCACCATGCCAAGGCCCTCGCCGAACCACCACACCGCGAGCGCCCAGGCCACCGATGCCGCCAGCGCCAGCCGCACCGTCGGCCGGCACGCGATGCCGATCCCGATCAGCAGCTGGATCGTGGCGAAGATCGAGTTCAGCAGCACCGGATGATGCGATACCAGCGTGGCGTCCCAGGTGATCGGGCTGGCGACGACGCGCGGATTGCCGGCCGCCGTCGCACCGATCATCTGGTTGAACGCGCTGGAGAACATGAAGGACTGATACTGCAGCAGGGCGACCAGCAGCCAGATCCCCGCCAGCGCCAGCTGTAGCCGCCGACGGACGTCGGGCGCCCCCCTGGCCGTCTCAGCTCGGGCGGCCAGACTCGCCCGCCACCCGGGACGGACGCCCGCCGCTGCGATCTCGGTCATCCAGCACTCCTAAGCCTGCCCGCGGCAGGCGCTTTGCTCAGCCTCACGTTGACACCCATATCGAGTTACCGTGCCGCCTGGAGTGCGCCTCTCAGCGGCCCTGGAGAATTCGCGCAAGAATAGTAACGCTCGCCTTTCGGGGGCTCAATAGTCAGCAGTTAAAAGGATGTTAACGCTCGTTCCCCTAGTGGAGAACCTGCAGGTAGGAACGTCGATGTTCGGTATAACAGAAGAGGTCAGTAAAACCCTCCGGGGGTATTAAATGAACCGCGGGAGGGTATTCGCAGAAACCCCGCCCGGGTATTTCCGGGAACCAGTTAAACGCGCCGCGGCCGACTCCGGCTGCGAGCCTGGCCGCGGATACTCGGGCCACAGCGGCCAGTGCAGAGAGCGAGTGGCTTGCCCGCCACGGTGACATGCGGGCTGTGTGCGCGAGGATCCGCCAGGCGGCAGGTCTGCATGCAGGTTCGGGCCGCCGAACGACGACTATCCGGAGCGGGGCGTCCCCCTGTCGACCGCTCCGGTGACCGACAGGACGTACCACAGCCCCATGTCGTCAGCCTGGCCGGTGGCCTCGCCCGGTGCCGTGTCACCTATCCACAGGTAAAGCGGCCAGCCGTTGTAGGTCGCCTGAAGCCGCCCGTCCGGACGGCGCACCGTTCCCACCAGCGATGCGACGACGCCCGGACCGACTGCGGGCTTGTCCACGCCGGATGGCAGCAGCAGCGGCGGCCATTGCTGCGCGCAGAACCCGCTGCACCGGGACGTTCCCTGGTGATCGGGGGTGTACATATACAGCGTGTAACCGCTGCCATCAGTGATGATCTTGCCCAGGCCGTCGATGGAATGAGCTTGTATCTGATAGACCGGAGCGCTGCGGGGTGCTCCCGAGCCGCATCCGGCGAGGCCTATCGCGGCGGCGACCACTGCCAGGTGCCAGGCTCGTCGTCGAGTTCGCACAACTGTGTCCTTCGAGGCAGTGCGAGACGTGCCCTGCCGGTTGTCCTGGTCCGGTCAGATCGTACTTTACGCAATCCGCAGGCCACCGGCGCTTGGCCGCGACGTAGCTTCGCGCCGAAGGGGCGGGGGTCGGTCACCGCATTGCCTGGGCCGCGGTTCTGCCAGCCGGGCAGGCGCCGGTCACAGGCGGGCGGGGCGCTGAGCCCGTGGATACGGCCTTGGCAGCAGGTGATGCCAGGTCGAGCAGCCCGGCGCCACGGTGAACCCGCCGGTGAGACGGTGTAGATTTCCGCGTTAGGATCGCTGTCCGCAGGTGGCCACCCGCCGACAGCTGGTGCTCGAGAGCGGCCCAGGATCCGGGCCGCGTGACTGAAGGCTTACTGTTTGTCCTCCGCTGCCGTTAGTGACGAAGCGTCACCTCCCGGGTTGAGACAGGTCCAGCTCTCAATCCGCGGCATGACCTGCGCCGCATGCGCCGCCCGCGTGCAAAGGAAACTCGGCGAGATTCCGGGCGTCACCGCGTCGGTGAATTTCGCCACCGAGAGGGCGATGGTCACCGCGCCTATCTCCGTGCAGCTACCGCGGCTCGCTCAGGCAGTGGAGCAGGCCGGATATGGCGCCGAGCCCGTCGAGCCGTCGACGGCCCGCAGCGACGCCGACGAGGCAGCCAGGGTCAGTTATCTGCGACGGCGGCTCATTGTCGCCCTGGTGTTCTTTGTCCCGCTGAGCGACCTGTCCGTACAGCTGTCCCTGTTCCCGGCATTCCGGTTCCCTGGCTGGCAGTGGCTGCTGGTGGGCCTGGCCGTGCCCGTGGCGGGCTGGGCCGCCTGGCCGTTCCACGCTGCGGCCGCCAGGGCTGCCCGGCATGGCACCACGTCAATGGACACGCTGGTCTCGGTCGGCATCCTGGCGGCATGCGGCTGGTCGGTCTACGCGATGTTCGTCGCGGATGCCGGGCAGTCGCGGATGAGTCCGCTGCAACTGCTGCTTCATGCCTCCGGCGGCGGGATTTACCTTGAAGTTGCCGCCTCGGTGACCACGTTCCTGCTGGCCGGGCGGTGGTATGAGGCCCGGGCCCGCCGCGATGCTGGTGATGCCATGCGCGAGCTTGCCGCGGCCGGCGCAAAGGATGCATGCGTGCTGGGGGCGGACGGGACCGAGCATCGCATCCCGGCAACGCAGCTGCGGCCTGGTGACCGCTTCATTGTGCGGCCCGGAGAGGTGATCGCCGCTGACGGGGTGGTGGAGTTCGGCCAGTCGGCGGTCGACACAAGCACCATGACCGGCGAGGCCGTGCCGACCGAGACCGCCGTGGGGGGACGGGTGACCGCGGGCACCGTGGTGGTCACCGGACGGCTGGTCATCCGCGCCACTGAGACGGGCAACGACACACAGTTGGCGCACCTGGTCGCGCTGGTGGAGCGGGCGCAGGCGGACAAGTCAGCCGTGCAGCGGCTGGCCGACCGAATCTGCGGCGTGTTCGTCCCGGCCGTCCTGGTGGCTGCCGCGTTGACGCTCGTCGGGTGGCTCACGGCCGGAGCCGCGGCGGAGCGCGGGTTCAGTGCCGGCCTCGCCGTGCTCATCATCGCCTGCCCGTGTGCGCTAGGCCTGGCGACTCCCGCCGCCCTGGTGGTAGCGTGCGGCCGCGGCGCGCAGCTCGGTATCTTCATCAAGGGTTACCAGGCGCTGGAGGCATCCCGCAGCGTCGACACGGTGCTGCTAGACAAGACCGGCGTGCTCACCACCGGCGCGATGGCTGTGACAGCCTTGGAGGCCGGACCAGGCACCGATCGCGCATTGCTGCTGCGGAGACTTGGCTCGGTAGAGCACGCATCAGAGCATCCGGTCGCGGTGGCGATCAGCGACTTCGCGCGGACCGAGGTCGGCGCACTGCCGGTTGCGGACGCCTTCGAGTCGCTCCCCGGCCTTGGCGTCCGCGGTATCGCGAACGGTATCGAAGTAATCGCCGGGCGGGAGAAGCTGTTCCGTGACCTTGGTATGGGCATCCCCGAGTGTCTGGCCGACCGGTGCGCCGAGTGGGCGGCGGCCGGACAGACGGTTGTGCTGACGGGCTGGCACGGTCAGGCCCGCGGTGCGATCGCAGTCGCCGACACTCCCAAGCCGTCCGCCGCTGCCGCGGTTCGCCAGCTGCGCCGGCTCGGACTGCGCACGGTGCTGCTGACTGGCGACAGCGAGGCGGTCGGGCACGCGGTCGGGGCAGCGGTCGGCGTAGACGAGGTGATCGCCGGAGCCCTCCCTGACGGCAAGGCAGCCGTGGTCGCGAACCTGCAGGCGAGCGGTCGCCGCGTGGCCATGGCCGGCGATGGCACCAACGATGGCCCTGCGCTGGCTGCCGCAGACCTTGGCCTGGCGCTCGGGTCCGGCACCGACGTGGCGATAAGCGCAGCTGATCTGATCCTGCTGCGCGGTGATCTTAGCGTGGTGCCGGAGGCCGTGAGCCTGGCCAGGGAGACCCACAGAGTGATCCGGCGTAACCTGACCTGGGCTTTCGGGTACAACGTCGCAGCAATCCCCCTCGCCGCGGCTGGGCTGCTGAACCCGCTGATAGCGGGGGCGGCGATGGCAGCATCGTCGGCGTTCGTGGTAGCCAACAGCGTACGGCTGCGCCGTTTCGGCGACGCTGTGCCAGACAGCCGTGCTCGGCGGCTAGCCGATAGCCAGAAGGGCCGGTCCGGGCCATCGCTGACGGAGTCAGATGAGGAGGCGGTCTCGTGCCTGGAATGAACTCCGGTCTGAATGTGAACGACCCCACCGTGGTCGCCGCCTTCCGCAGCGCGCTGCTCCACCAGGGCCTCATAGTGCTGCTGATCTTTATAGTGGTCGGGCTGGCCTGGCTCGGCCTGCGGGAATTCTTTCCGACGGCATCCCGGTCCGCCGCGGCAATGCCAGAGGCCGTCCCCGCCGAGCCCCAGTGGCGCCAGGTGCTGCGGGTGGGCTTCGGCATCCTGTGGATATTCGACGGCATTCTGCAGGCGCAGCCGAAGATGGCGGTGGGGCTGCCTTCGCAGGTAATCGAGCCGATCGCGGCAACGTCACCGCATTGGGTGCAGCAGGTGGTGAACTGGGCTGGTACAGCCTGGTCATACCACCCTCTCCAGGCCGGAGCCGCAGCTGTGTGGATTCAGCTGGGCATTGGCATCTGGCTGCTCGTCGCCGTGCGCGGACCATTGTCACGGCTGGCAGGGCTGGTCGGCCTGGGCTGGGGCCTGGTGGTGTGGGTATTCGGCGAGTCGTTCGGCGGGATCTTCGCGCCCGGGCTGACCTGGCTGTTCGGCGCCCCCGGCGCGGCTCTCGTCTACGCCATCGCCGGAGGACTCATCGCCCTACCCGAGTCGGCCTGGCGCTCCCGGTGGCCGAGCCGCCTCCTGCTGCCAGGAGTCGGCGCCTTCCTGGTAGGGATGGCCGTGCTGCAGGCCTGGCCCGGGCGCGGATTCTGGCACGGCACGGCAAACGGCAAGCCAGGGGCGCTTGCTGCCATGACTGCATCGATGGCACCCACTCCGCAGCCTCACCTGCTTTCATCCTGGATTACCGCGTTCACTGGGTTTGATGAAGCCAATGGCTTCGCGGTGAACCTGTTCGTGGTGGTAGTGCTCGCAGTCATCGGCGTGACATTCCTGAGCAACCGACCGCGGCTGATCCGGCCCGTCCTCATCGCCTTCGTCATTGTGTCCCTCGCGGACTGGGTACTGATCGAGGACTTCGGATTCTTCGGCGGGCTGGGCACCGACCCCAACACCATGATCCCGTTTATCCTCCTCGCCTCGGCCGGCTACCTCGCGCTGATCGCAGCGCCAGAGCCAGCTGCAGCGCCAGAGCCGACCGCAGCGCCAGAGCCAGCCCCAGCGCCAGACGGCATCGCGGCGGACCCCGTTCCCGCCCGCCTGGCAGGCTGGCAGAGCCGGCTGCGCGCCATGCTGGCTCCGGGCTCGCTAGGATCAGCCCGTCTCGGGTCGGTCGCGGCGATCGGTGCCATCGGGACGATCATTCTGGGCGCGGTGCCGATGGCCACTGCCCAGGCCAGCCCGGTCGCCGACACGATCCTTGCCGAGGCAGTCGACGGCTCGAGCGCGCCGCTGAATTTTGCCGCCTCCCCATTCCAGCTGACCGACCAGAACGGCCACCAGGTCTCGCTGGCCAGCCTGCGCGGCAAAGTGGTGCTGCTCACCTTCCTTGACCCGGTCTGCACCAGCGACTGCCCGCTGATAGCGCAGGAGTTCAAGCAAGCCGGCCAGCTTCTCAAGGCAACCGCGCAGCGGGTGGAACTGGTCGCCATCGTCGCGAACCCGGTGGACTATCAGCTCGCCTATACCCGGGCGTTCGACCGACAGGAGGGCCTGACCGGCGTCCGGAACTGGCTCTACCTCACCGGCAGCCTGGCCCAGCTGACGCAGGTATGGCACAACTACGGCATCGCAGCGGACATCGAGCCGGCCGGAGCCATGATCGGGCACACCGAGATCACCTTCGCCATCGACCAGCACGGTCGAGTTCGCTATGAAATGGGCTTCGATCCGGGTCCCGGTACAGCGGCCACGGAGTCGTCATTTGCGGCTGAGCTCAGTGACACCGCGCGGCAACTGCTGGGATCGTCATGAAGAAGCGGGGGCCGGCCATTGTCGGCTGCACGACGGCGGCAGCTGCGGTTCTGATAGCCGGTTGTGGCAGCGTTCCGGCACACCCCGAGGCGGACTCGGGCAGCCTAGTCCCGGCAGCATCGATGAACACGTCTCTCACCAGTTCCTCGGGCACCTGGGCCACGGTGGTCATGGGCGGCTCTGCCGCCCAGCACAACAATTTCTGGCAGTTGTTCGTCCGTCCGGCAGGGACCGGCACCTGGAAGCTGGTGACGCCGCCGGGCACGGCGGACAACGGCGGCCTCGTGGTCGCGGTCGGATCAGGCCTGTCGGCAATCAGCGCATTCCGGCCCAGCCAGGACCTCACCTTTACCCCGCTCATCCAGACCAGCGATGACGGACAGGCATGGACCGCGCTGAGTCCGCTGGAGGCATCGCTGGCCAGCACCCCCGCCGCCCTGGCGGTTGAGCCTGCTGGCAGCGGGCGGCTGCTGGCCCTCACGACCACCAGCACCGCCGAGCAGGCTAGTTCGGCTGCTACTAAGTGGACAACGCTCGCCACCACGCGCACGCTCGCCACCACCCCAGCTGGGCGGCGGTGCGGACTCCGCGCTCTGACCGCCGCGGACTACCTGCCGTCTGGGGTGCCGCTACTGGCCGGGGTGTGCGCCCGTACGGGAGTAGCGGGCATCTTCGCCGACCGGAACGGGAGCTGGCAGGCTGCCGGGCCGGCTGTGCCGCGTAGCCTCGCCGGCCAGAACCTCACGGTGCTCCGGCTCGTCGGCGCTGGCAGCCAGACCGTTGCGCTCCTGGAGGCGGGCAGCGGGCACCAGACGAGCCTGCTCGCCGCCTGGCTGGACCTGGCCACCGACCAGTGGACCATTTCGCCCGCGCTCAAGCTCGACGGCAGCGAGCTGGCGTCAGCGTCGTTTGGCCCGGACGGATCCGTCGCAGCCATCACGGCCAGCGGGACCGCGGCGGTGATCACGAGCTCTGCTAGCTCTTGGCGGCGGCTGCCGACGCTGCCCGCGGGAACGGCGACCCTTGCACTCAGCGCCGTCGGTCCGACCGACGCTTTTGCCGTCCATGCCAGCACACTGACCGTCTGGCAGCTCGCGACCGGCGGCCAGGAGTGGACCCGAGCGCAGGTGATCAACGTGCCCATCGAGTACGGATCGTCCAGCTGACCAGTGGCGGCTGTCAGAACCTAACCTGCCAGGTTGTATCCGGCTTCCTCGACAGCTGCGCGTAGCGCGTCGTCATCCGGTAGCGGCTCGCCGGCGATGAGGACAGCACCGGTCGGGACGTCGACCTCGACCGTTGCGATGCCGGTCAGCTTGCTGATTTCGGACCGGACGGCGCTGGCACAGTGGTCGCAGGTCATTCCGGTCACTTCGAGAGTGCGGGTCTCCACGATTGTGCATAGTAGCCTGCGGTCGGCCAGGTGCAGCAGCCGAAACGTGATCAGTCCCTGGTTAGGCGCGTCAGCCAGCTGGCCCCCGCGCGCGCCCCGATGACATTCGGATCATGTTTCTGACCAGCGCACGGGCATGCCGGGGCAGCCCGGTAGCATGCCATCGTTGGTGGAGTATGTC
>JASHUG010000115.1 GCA_030040155.1 Streptosporangiaceae bacterium
CGTCGGGGCCGCAGCGCCGCGAGGAGGAGCAGGGCGAACGTCAGCGACCACGCGGTGAACGCCGCCCACGACTCGCCCATCCCGATTCCGCGCGCGATCGGCAGGCCTGCCGCCATCCCGAGTTGCGTGCTCGCAGCCGCGTACATCCCGAGCGGGAAGACTATCGTCCATGCACCGGGCCAGTAGCGCAGGCGCGGCGGCCAGCACAGGCCAAGCGCGGCCGTGACCGCAGCCAGGACGGGAATGAGGCCACTGGCCACCAGCCAGAGCGTGATGGCCACGACCAGGATGATCGCGCGGACTGCGCCGCCGGCCGGCATGCCGGGACCGCGCAGGATCTCGGCCGCGGCCAGCACGCTGATCGACGCGGCCCCCATGGCCACCCAGTACGGTGCCCGCTGGCCGGCTGGGCCAGGGCCCGCCACGCGCAGCCGGAGCGCGACGAGGACGCTTATGCCCAGGTAGGCAGCGACGCCGGCTGACCACAAGGCGACTGCGATTGCCTGCGCGGCCGGGCCTGGGAACTCCTGGTCGCTGCGCAGGAAGCTGGCCGAGATCGAGAGGGACTGGGTGGCGACCGCCCATAGGTACCAGGTGCCGTTGACCTCATCGAGCCTGGGCTTCGGCTTATGACCGAGCGCGAGCCGGGCCGGGATCAAGCCGGTGAGGGCCAGCCACGCAGCCAGCGCGGCCCACGCGAGAACCGCGGCCGCATTCCGATGTCCGGTATCGGAGAGCCCGCTGCCGAGGACCGCGCACGCCGCGACTAATGCGAACGATGCGAAAGCACGATTCGGCGTGGTCACATCCGCGCGCACCGCCGCAGCCATGAGTGCGGCGCGGCCTAATGAGGCACCCGTAATGGCGATGAAGGCGGTAATGGCGATGCCGAGCATCACGTCGGCGACCGCAGTCAGGCCGACCTCTCGCATGTCAACAGAGACGATGCCCGTCGCCATGACCAAGGCGAAGCTGCCGGGAGAGACTGACCGGATCGCCGGCAAGAACGGGTGACCCGCGGATAGCGAGTTTCCGCGCATCGAGCTGTCCTCAGGCAACCGCGGTCATGTATTTGATCAGGCCGTTCCAGCCGATCCTATATATCGTAGCACGATTAAATTAAACATTCTTATAAGGCCGAGTGAGGGAACGAGGAGGCTTCCTGGGGACGGTCGGCTAGCTACGCCTTGCCGGTCCGCGGGCACTCGCGGAGCCTGACAGTTGGCGGGACAGTTAGCGCGCTGCGGTGTCGGCGCCGGGGTGCTGCTGCAGGATCGTGGCCTGCGCCTGCCCTGACGCGCGCCGTTCCCGCAGATACGTCTTCGTGATAACGCGGGCATAGCGAAGCCCGTACGCGAGGTTCCGGCCCTTCTTGCTCTCGCCGGACATGCGCTGGCGCATGACCGTGGGTACCTCGGCGACCCGGTAACCCTGCAACAGCGCGCCAATCAGCAATTCGGACGTCTGGTACTGCGGCTGGGTCTGAGTGACGGTGCCGGTGAGCTCCGCCCGCATGAGTCGCAGCCCGCTGGAGGTGTCGGAGAGCCGGCAGTTGGTCAGCATGCTGATTGTCCGGGCGAAGAACTTCACGCCGAGGTTGCGGAACGCGTCGGTGTTCTCCGTCTTGCCGAGCTCACGCGAGCCGATGACGAAGTCGGCCCGGTCGGCCTCGAGAATCTCGACCATGCCGGGCAGGTCGGCCGGGTCCCACTGGCCGTCTCCGTCAAGGGTGGCGATGTAGCGCGCGCCGGCCTCACGGGAGATCCGGTAGCCGAGCCTGAGCGCGACCCCGTGTCCACGGTTGGCCGACAGCGTGCAGGTCAGGGCGCCATGCCGTTGCGCGACCTCGGTCGTGTTGTCCGTGCTGCCGTCATCGATGACAAGCAGGGATACCGGGACGTCTGAGATCTGCTCTGGCACCTCGTCGAGCACCGCGCCGATGTTGGCCGACTCGTTGAAGGCCGCGATCACGACGACCAGCGGCTGCAGCTTGAGGTCGGGGTAGGTGGCCTGGAAGGCTGTAAGCGCCGCGCCGGTGATGCGCGCGGTATCTGGGGCCTCCCGCAGTCCGTGGAAAGTCACGTCTGCTGGCTTCTCGCGCCTCGGCATCAGCGGTAGTCTCCCGATCCGGCCTAACAGTTATGACGGTCCACAATAGCCGCAAACTTGGACTCGCCGACATCATTCACGGGTTTGCTGCGCGCCTGCGCACCCCGTGCCGTTACTGACGGTACCGTCCCTCGCGTGCCTTCGTGGGCCATCTTGATCCTTAGGCTGTCGGGTGTACCCGGCGTGCGACCGGTCATGCCGCCGGGCCCGGTGGCCAGCCCGGCTCACGAATTACCTGCTGAGCACCCTATTCGGGGGTCAGGCCAGGCCTTGTATCGCCCCCCTCAGGCAGCCCAGCTAGCCATCCTCCGGATCTGCTGAAGAATCGGTAACGACTTGGTATCCCGGTGCCTCTACCTGTGCTTATGCGAATGCTGTCACTAACGGCGGCCGGCGGTCCCCGGCCGGGCCGGGCTGAAAGCCTGACCACGCTGGCCGCCTGTCGGCTCACGCAGGCCGCAATCGCGGACATGGGCTTTTGCCGGTAAGCTGGATCGGCCCAGGGACTAGGGCGGGGTTGCGAATGGGCGCTGCGCCGCAATCCGGACCGAGCCTGGCGGGTCAGGCGGCGGAGTAGCTCAGTCAGGCAGAGCAAGCGGCTCATAATCGCTGTGTCGCCGGTTCAAGTCCGGCCTCCGCTACTACCTTGCTCCACCCGGCGCCGCCTCAAGGCGGCAACGATGTTCAGTCGAGAGAAGGGCATGCCGCAGTGGCTGCTACCGACATCAGGCCTAAGATCACTTTGGCTTGTCAGGAGTGCAAGCACCGTAACTACATCACCCGCAAGAACCGCCGCAATGACCCGGACCGGCTCGAGCTGAGCAAGTACTGCCCGTTCTGCCGCAAGCACCAGCCGCACCGCGAAACGCGCTAGCCGCACGATCTGGCCCCTCGCGGGCCTCTTGCTCAGCGCCAGGTGCTCAATGGTTGGAGTGGCATGGCAGTCAACCGGGATTACGCGGGCCGTACGTTCCCCGTGTCGGAACCATACGAGGTCTCGCGCGTCAAGATCGCCGAGTTCGCCACGGCTATCGGCGACCCGAACCCGCTGTACCGGGATAAGGCAGCCGCCCAGGCGGCCGGCCACCCGGACGTCATTGCGCCGCCGACCTTCGCGATCGTGATCAGCATGGCCAGCTCCGCCGTCGCCATGGGCGATCCCGGCCTCGGGCTGAACTACGCCATGGTCGTGCACGGCGAGCAGCGATTCGAGTACGCCAGGCCGATCGTCGCCGGGGACGTGCTGACCGCACAGCCGACGATCACCGAGATCAGGGATGCCGGCCGCAACGTCATGCTGACCACGAGCACCCAGATCCGGACGGTCGAAGGCGAGCTCGTGTGCACGGCGGTAGGCACGCTGGTCGAGCGCGGCGTCGGCCAATGAGCGAGCGAGCGGGGAGCACAGCGTGAGCGAGCAGGTTACCTACGACGAGGTTGAGGTCGGCGCCGAGCTGCCCGAGGTGAGCTACCCGGTCACCAGGCTGAGCCTGGTCAAGTACTGCGGCGCCTCCGGTGACTTCAACTTCATCCACTGGAACGAGCGCATCGCCAAGTTGGTCGGGCTGCCCGATGTCATCGCGCACGGCATGTTCACGATGGCCCAGGCGGGCCGCTACGTCACCGACTGGGCCGGACCGCAAGCGGTCGTCACCGAATTCGGCGTCCGCTTCTCCGCAATGGTAGTCGTGCCCGACGACGACAAGGGCGCAACGATCGAGGTGAGCGGGCGAGTGACCGACAAACTGGCAGGCAACCTCGTTGGCCTCGCCCTCACCGCCAGGTCGGCCGGCGACAAGGTCTTGACCAGGGCTACTGCGGTGGTCCGGCTGCCCTGAGCTGCGGCCAGTGACAGGGCAGCGACCCGATCGAGCGACGCCGGCCGACGGTCGGCCTGATGATGCGCCTGGCGCAGTGCTCGAGCTGGCCAGGCGTCGGCTGGCGGCCAGGCAGGCGAGAGACTTTGCCGCCGCTGACGACCTGCGTGACAAGATCGTGGAGCTGGGCTGGCTCGTCACCGACACCGCTACCGGCTACGCGCTCGTGCCCGCTCCCGCGCAGCCGTCGGCCCGCCGCCCGCCTAAGGACAAGGTGCTGGCGAATCCGGCTGCGATCCCCTCGGCCGGCCCGGAGCTTCCCACCGGCAGCACCCGCCTCGCGACCGTCGGGCTGCTGGTCGAGGGCTGGCCCGACGACCTGCGCGAGTGCGTCTATGAAGCGGAGACTCTCACTCGTCTCGGCGACACCCGCCAGGCCGCCGGCGAGCACGCTCAGGCCAGCGACGCCTGGCAGCAGGCTCTGGCCATCCTCGAGGACATCCAGCATCCCCACGCGGCGAAGGTGCGCGCCAAGCTGGTCGACACGGTCGACCGTGCTTCCCCCACCCCGTCCGCGTAGCGCCGCGCTCGCGCCAGTCACGAGTCGCAGGCTGCCTTAGGTGCGTGTCGTGCCAGGCAGGCTTAGCTCTCGTGCCGATCGGGCCTCAAACACGCTCGATGCGCATGTGCATGCGCACCGACGTGCCCGCGGCCGTCGACCGGACCTCGACTAGGTCGCA
>JASHUG010000116.1 GCA_030040155.1 Streptosporangiaceae bacterium
GATTACGCCGAGACCCGCCCACAGACCCGGGACGTTCTTGGGCAGCTCATCGCGTCCAGCGGGGCCGCGAAGATCCGCGTGCTGCTGCTGGCGCGCGCCGCAGGCGAGTGGTGGCAGCAGATGATCACCGGTGCGCCGCTGGTGGTCAGCGAGACGCTGGCGGCGATCCGGCCGCTGACGCTGGGTCCCCTGACCGGCGCGGCTGAACAGGACGATGTCTACCGGCAGGCGCTGCGGGCGTTCGCCGCCCGTCGGGGTGTCGCCTGCCCGGATGCGCCGATGCCGCCGACGGTCGGTCCCAGCGCGCCGGTCCTGGTCGTGCATGCCGCCGCGCTGGTGGCAGTGCTCGATCACGAGCACGGGGTGACCGGCGGCGCGGCAGCAGGCCGGGCCGGGCTGATCGACGTCCTGCTGCGCCATGAGGAACGGTACTGGCAGCAGACGCAGGCCCAGTACAGTCTGGTGCTTGGACCGGCCCTGGCCCGCCGGGTTATCGCTGCGGGCACGCTTCTGGGCGCCGACGACGAGGCATCGGCCGACCTGCTGCTCAGCAGCATCGGCGAGCTGGCCGAGGCGCAGACCCGCGCGCGGGCAGCGCGGTGGCTGCATGATTTGTACCCGCCGGATCAGGGTACGGCCGGGCAGCGCGAGTGGATCGGCGCACTGCGCCCTGATCTCGTCGCCGAGCATCTTGTGGTCGCGGTGCTGACCGGGCAACCGCGGCTGGCGTCGCGGCTGCTGGACGGGCAGGACACTCGCCGGGTCGGCCGAGCGCTGACCGTCATGGGCCGTGCGGCGCTGACCGACCCGGCCGCCTGGGACCTAATGGGATCGCTTCTGGCCGCCGGCTCCGGCCAGCTGACCATGGCGGCGCTCGCGGTCGCTACGGAAACCAACCCACATGTGGGAGATCTTCTCGCCGACCTCCTGGAAACTCGTGAGTGGCCGCCGGAAGTCCTGGCTCAAATAGCCGCTGCGCTGCCGGCTACCACCGTGGCACTGGCTCAAACGGGAGCAGTCACCTACCAGCGTCTGGCTGACGCGTCCGTCCCTGGCAGCGAAGATCAGGCTCGCAACTTGGTCGAACTGAGCAGCTATGCGGCGCAGATGGGCCGCCGCGAGGACGCGCTGGCCGCCATCGACGATGCCGTCACCGCCTACCGGCAGCTGGCCGACGGCCGCCCCGACGCGTTCTTGCCCGACCTGGCCATGGCGCTGAGCAACCAGTCCAACCGCCTATCGGACTTGGGCCGCCGCGAGGACGCCCTGGCCGCCATCAACGAAGCCACCACCGCCTACCGGCAGCTGGCCGAAGCCCGCCCCGACGTGTTCCTGCCCGACCTCGCCGCAGCGCTGAACAACCAGGCCCGCTGCCTGTCAGGCTTGGGCCGCCGCGAAGACGCCCAGGCCATCATCGACGAAGCCGTCGCGATCCGTCGGCAGCTGGCCGCCGCCCGCCCCGACGCGTTCCTGCCCGACCTGGCCATGGCGCTGAACAACCAGTCCAACTCCCTGTCGGGCCTGGGCCGCCGCGAGGACGCCCTGGCCGCCATCAACGAAGCCACCACCGCCTACCGGCAGCTGGCCGAAGCCCGCCCCGACGCGTTCCTGCCCGACCTCGCCGCAGCGCTCAACAACCAGTCTTTGCGCCTGTCGGACCTGGGCCGGCGCGAGGACGGCCTGGCCGCCATCGACGAAGCCGTCACTATCCGTCGGCAGCTGGCCGCCGCCCAGCCCGAAGCGTTCTTGCCCGACCTCGCCGCGGCGCTGACCAACCAGACAATGCTCCTGTTCGGCCTGGGCCACGGTGAAGACGCCCAGGCCGCCATCGACGAAGCCGTCACCATCCACCGCGAGCTCGCCGCCGCCCGCCCCGACGCGTTCCTGCCCAACCTGGCCACGGCGCTGAACAACCAGTCCAACTGCCTGTCGGACCTGGGCCGCCGCGAAGATGCCCTGGCCGCCATCGACGAAGCCGTCGCCATCCGTCGGCAGCTGGCCGCTGCCCGTCCGGACGCGTTCGTGGCCGAGCTGGCCATGGCGCTGACTAACCAGTCGGGCTGCTTGTCGGGCCTGGGCCGCCGCGAGGACGGCCTGGCCGCCATCGACGAAGCCGTCACCGCCTACCGGCAGCTGGCCGCTGCCCGCCCCGACGCGTTCCTGCCCGCCCTGGCCATGTCGCTCAACAATCAGTCGGTGCTCCTGTTCGGGCTGGGAAGCAGCGAAGACGCCCTGACCGCCATCGATGAGGCCGTCAAACTCCGTCGGCAGCTAGCCGCCGCGCGACCACAAGTCTTCTCCGGAGACCTCGAAATATCACTACGTGTGCGCGCGAGCATCCTTGACAGCCTCGACCCCAGTATCGAAGCCGCCCAGCTCAGAGCCGAGGCGGACAGACGCGAGTGAATCTCACGCCAGCGTCCGGCTCCAGGCACACATGGCCCGACGAGGCTTCGCTTCTCAGGCGACCGGTCTGGTGGTCTCTGATCAGGCGCGAGTCCGGCGGATGATCGTCGCTTCGGCGCGTATCGGGCGTGCTTGGGCGACCCCCAAAAGGCGGATCAAGCCCTGAATGCCGCAAGACGGCCTCATGATCGCCGCTGAGAGAGCTTGACCCGCTTACCTCGAAGGCTGGAGCCCTTCCGGCCCCGACTAAAACCAACGGTGGTAACCCGGTCGGGCCCGTGTCCAACGTGCCACTCGAGCCCGAAGGCCTTCCCACCGTTCGTGCCGGCCTAACCGATTCACTCATGCCTCTGCCGGTCGGCCAAGCCGACCGGATGCGCGCAGCTTCCGTACAAAGCGGCACCAGATACGCCTGGAGCGGTCCGACTCCAGTAACTCAGATGCCTCTCAGCAAACAGACATTTACCGACACCTGGAGGGTTTAGCCCGCGGTGCTTACCCGGTGGACAGCCTCATGGTGCCGCTGCCGACAATCGCGGCGCTTCCGCTTACTACGACCTCGGTGATCTCGCCGCCCTCCTTGCGGGCAGTCGCGGCCAGCTGGCTGGGGCGGCCCATCAGCACGCCCTGGTCGATCTGGATCCGGTAGGTACCGTCACGTTCTCCTGACCGGTTGGCCACACTGGCGGCAAGCGCCGCACTGGCCGAGCCGGTAGCAGGATCCTCGTCGACACCCGCAGCGGGGGCGAAGAACCGGGCATGCAGCCGGGCCCCATCACGCCAGTCACCGGCGAAGCAATACAGCTGCGACGACCAGCCTCCTGCGATTCCGGCGGCCCAGGCGGCCCTGTCCAGCACAATCCGGTCGACCAACTCCGGGCTGAGCAGGCGGACAAAGCAGAATCGCAGTCCGACGCCGGCGTACCAGCTCTCGGCGATCGCGTCGGGCGCGAGCCCCAGGGCTCTGGCGATCGCAGGGGCGGGCGGTAGCTCATCGGTGGTTTCGAAGCTGGGCGGCCGCAGGCGGAACTGGATTCCCGCGCCCTGGACCGTGACCGCGACGGGACCGATCCCCTCCTCGAAGACATAGTTGCGCGGGGTTGGCTCCGCTGTATCCATGCTGGCTAGCACGGCTGCGGTGCCGATGGTCGGGTGACCAGCGAACGGCAGTTCCTCACGCGGGGTGAAGATCCGGACCCGGTGCGAGCAGGCGGGGTCGTCTGGCGGTAGCACGAATGTGGTCTCGGAGAAGTTGAACTCGCGGGCGAGCCGCTGCATGTCCGCGTCGGTGATCCCGGCCGCATCGGGGAACACGGCCAGCTGGTTCCCGCCGAAGGGCTCTTCGGTAAACACGTCGGCCAGCGTGAAGTCGAGGCTCATGGCTCAGGCCACCACGACGTCCATCTCGACCGAGGCACCCAGCGGCAGGGCGGCGACGCCGATCGCGGTCCTGGCTGGGTACGGGTCACTGAAATGCTCGCGGTACGCCTCATTCATGGCCGCGAAGTCGGCCATGTCCGTCAGGTAGACGCCCACTCGGATCACGTCGTCCAGGTCCTTGCCTGCGGCCTTAAGTGTCGCGGCAAGGTTGCGCAGGATCTGATGGGTCTGGCCGGCGATGTCACCGTCGACCAGCTTCCCGGTGGCTGGGTCCTGGGCCACCTGCCCGCTGAGGAAGAGCAAGCCTCCGCCTCGCACGCCCGGAGAGAACGGCCCCACTGGTGGTGCCAGCGTCTCACCGCTGATGGCGCTTCGCGTCATCGTCAATGCTCCTTTCAGTTTCCGGTCAGGACTCGTCGGCACTGTCTTGCAGCGCCGCGCCGATCACCGCCAGCGCTTTCTCCAGCTTGTCTGGCGGTTCGTAAGCGATGCCGAGCCGGACGATGCTCGCCGCGTCCGCGAACCACGGCCCTCGGGCGACGACGATCCGCTCCTGCGCCAGGCGAGCGTCGAAGCGGTCAAGCTCGGTCGGCCCGAAGATGCCAGGCTCGAGCTGGACGCTGCAGAACGCACCTGCTTCCGGCCGCAGCCAGCGCAGCAGGCCCTCATGTGCCTGCACCCACTCGCCGGTGATGTCCCTGGCCGTAGCCATGATCGCGCCGCGACCCGCGAGCACCTGATCGGCCTGCCCTAGCACCGAAGCGGCCAGGAACTCATCGAGGGAACCGCAGGACACGCAGGAGTTGAACTTCGCGAGCCGGAGCTGGTCGTAGACCGCGGGATCCGACACGGTCAGCCAGCCGATGCGCAGGCCGGGCACGCCGTAGGCCTTCGACAGCGAGGCGCATGTCAGCAGCCGCGGGTCGCGGCCCGCGAAACTGGCGGCGGGACGGGCATCCCCGTAGCTGGCTTCCCTGAACGTCTCGTCAATCAGCAGCATTGCCTTGGGGCACCGGCGCGACATTGCCGCGAGGATCTGCTCGACCTCGCCCTCGGTCAGCGAGACCGCCGAGGGATTCTGGGGGGAGGCGAACATGACCAGCCGCGTCTGGGCAGTCAGCTTGGCCTCGAACGCCGCCAGGTCGAGGCGGTACCCGTCTTCGAATCTCGAGCGCACAGTTTCGACCCGCGCGCCGATCCCCCGCAGCGTATCGAGCACGGGCGGGAAGCAGGGCACCCCCACGAGGATCTCGCCGTCGCCGTAGATCAGCCCAAGTACGAACAGCGCGCCGGCGGCGCCGCTGGTGATCAGCACCTGACCGGCCGGGATCCCGTGCCGCGCGGCGATCAGCGAGCGCAGCTGCTGCCCCCCGGCGGACGTGCCATATTCCAGGGCCACGCCGCCAAGACCGGCGAGCGTTTCGGGATCCAGTACGTCGGCCACGGTCAGGTCCGGGCCGACGCTCTCGCCCAGGTTGAACAACGGCTTCTCGTCGATCACGGCCGTGATCGGGCTGGCCGGGAATTGCCGCATCGGCGCCGTCCTTTTCAGCTTACGAAGGGGTACCTCGTCATGCTTGCGGTCCGGGGCTGGCCATCCCAGAGCCAATCCGGCAGAATTGGTTTGCATATGAATCCAATTGAGCTGAGCGATCGCCTGGGTCGCTGGTCGTCGGGCCGTGGTCCACTGCCTGCGCTGCTCGCAGCCCGGCTGCGGCGGCTCATCGATGAAGGCGAGCTGCCGCCGGGTGAGGTGTTGCCGCCTGACCGCGCGCTCGCCTCAGCCCTGGCAGTCGGGCGGACGACGGTCGTGGCCGCCTACGACCTGCTGCGACAGGACGGCCGGCTCGTGCGCCGGCAAGGCAGCGGCACGCGGGTAGCCGGCCGAGAGCCGACCGGGCCGCGGCCCACCACCAGCGCTCCGATCTTCCTGCACCTGCTCGAGCCGCACGATGGCGTGATCCCGCTCGCCTGCGCCGCCCCCGATACACCGCCGCCGGAGCTGGCCGAGGCATTCGCTGGCATCCTCCCGGCGCTCGCCGCGACCACGGGCGATATCGGCTACTACCCGGCGGGCCACCCGGCGCTGCTGCGGGCGATCGCCGACCATTACGAGCGGCGGGGCGTGCCCACCCGGCCCGGCCAGGTCCTCGTGACCAACGGCGGCCAGCAAGCGCTGTCAGTACTGGCCCGGGCCCTGCTGGCGGCCGGGGACCAGGTGGCCGTTGAGGGGCCTACTTACCCGGGCGCGCTGGAGGCATTCAGGGAGCAGGCGGCGAGGCCGCGCTGCCTGCCGGTCGGGCTTGCCGGCCTGACTGCCGCCGCGCGCCGGCACCCGATTGCGCTGGCCTACGTGGTCTCAACGTTCCACAATCCGACCGGTGCCGTGCTCCCCGCGCTCGCCCGGCGCGAGCTGGCGGAGGCCGCGTCGGCCTCCGCCATCCCCCTGATTGACGACGAGGTGATGAGCGACCTGGCGTTCCCCGGTGTGGTCGTGCCGCCGCCGATGGCCGCTTACGCGGACGACGTTATTTCCATCGGCTCGCTGAGCAAGAGCGTCTGGGGCGGATGGCGGATCGGCTGGGTACGGGGTCCGGCACCGCTGATCGCCCGGCTCGCCCGGCTGCTCGCCGTGCACGACCTCGGCGGCAATGTCGTGGCCCAGATGGCGGCGGCCGAGCTGCTGCCCCGGCTCGACGCGATCGTCTGCCGTCAGGCCGCGACCCGGCAAGCGCAACACGACCTTCTGCGACGCAGCCTGGCCCGTCAGCTTCCCGACTGGGAGGTTCCGGCAGTGCCCGGTGGGCAGACCCTGTGGGTGCGGCTGCCCTACGGGGACGGAACTTCGTTCGCGCAGGCGGCACTGCGCTGCGGCGTTGCCGTGCTGCCGGGGAGCGGGCTTGATGCCTCCGGGGCCAGCCAGGCCTGCGTGCGGCTGCACTTCCTGGCCCGGCCGGAGGTCCTGACCGAGGCTGTCCGCCGGCTCGCGGATGCCTGGCTCTCCTACCGGCCGCCGTCGGCTCCGGCGACCGCACCGCCGGCGATGTCGGTATGAGTGGAGTACGCCGCCTCAGAGCTGGCTGAGGACTCCCTCGAGCGGACGCGGCACCCGGCTCAGGTCGAGCGCGTTCACGAGTAGCCGGGCGTACTGGCTCTTGCGGCCGGACCGAGTACCCATGAAGCGGCGGAGCTGGCGCTCAGGGTCGCGGCCCTGCTGCGCCGGCTGCATCTGGAAGGTGCGCAGCGATCCGAGGTCACCCGCGGCCTCGGCAACCTGCTCGACGGAGGCGACGCCGAGCGCGCGGATCAGCTCGTCCTCAAGATCGACGTTGCAGGCGTAGAAGCCCAGCGCCTCCATCGCCTGCCCGGACGGGCCGGAGCCGAGTCCGCCGCGCTCAAGGGCTCGCCGGAAGTGCCGCTCCTCGGCCGCGTCATACAAGCCCGCGAGCCGGACTCCCAGACCGTGCGGTCCGAGCCTCTCCACGAACCTGGCCGCGTTCGTCGCGCCGCCCATCGCGAGGATCGCAATGCCCTCGTCGCTGAGCGCCCGGCCCAGACGGCCCGCCAGCGTCTCAAGCGCGGTCCGGTCGCTCATCCCCTCCACCAGCACGACCGTCTGCGCCGTCATGGCGGCGGGCAGGCGCGGGCTCTGCGGCGCGGAGAGCACCATCGACGTGACTACCTTTCCGAGGTCCTTCGGATAGCGGCAAGTATCCAGGACGCGCAGCTCCGGCGCTAAAGCCTGAGAGTTTCCTCCTTCGGCTAAGCGACAACGGGTGCCCAGCCGTTACTTGAGGCCCGCCCACGGGTGGCCTGCCACTCCCTCAGTTGGCCGCCCGTACGGCCGGAGCTACCTCCTCGCCGAACCTGACCAACGAGGAGCGGGCCTCGGCGTAGCCGAGCGAGCCGAACGAGAACGCCCCCGCGAAGTGGTTCGCGCCGGACGCGTGCAGCATTTCCGTCAGCTGCACTCGCACCGAGCCCGCCGAGCCCGCAATCACCAGCCCTTCGTCGAGCGCGCGGGCGAAGTCCTGGGGTGCGCCGAACCGGTCATCGCCATGACGGCGCCATACCGCGGTGAACTGCTGGTAGAACACGTCCATTGCCTCGAGCACTCGCTCGCGGGCGGCAGCATCGGACTCGCCCACATAGATGTTGCGCATGATCCCGAACCGGGGTGCTGGCGCGCCTGCTCCTCCTGTCGGGGTTCCCGCCGGGATATCGCTCACGCCCCCGAAGTACTCGTCCCGGCGACGCCGCGTCTCCTCGACAGTCGGAGACCTGAAGCTGAAACCGAGGATTGTGTTGATCCCCTTCTTGCCGAGTTCCGGGATGCTCTCGGGGTTGCTGCTCGGATACCACACGGGCGGATGGGGAGTCTGCCGGACCCTGACCGGGATCTCGGTGCCGACACCGCTGCCGCCGGCGTCGGCGAGCCCGGTCGTCAGCGCGCGCATGACGGCCGCGAAGTTCTCGTCGTAGAGGCGCTGGGCATCCGCTCGCTCGATGCCGTAGGCCAGCAGCTCGTACGGGTTGCCGCCCTTGCCGAACCCGATCTCCAGCCGCCCGCCGCTGAGCTGATCAAGCATCGCGATCTCCTCTGCCAGCCGCGTCGGCTGATAGAGGGGCAGCACGTACACCAGCGGGCACAGCCGGATCCGAGTGGTCCGCATCGCCGCCGCGGCCAGGAAGACGCTCGGCGACGGCGCGAGGCCGAGCGGAGTGCCGTGATGCTCGGCCAGGTGGTAGATGTCGAATCCCTGGGCCTCGGCGTCGGCGAGCAGGTCAAGCCGCTCCCGGTAGAGCTGGCCGGTGTCGCGGACGCCGTCGGAGTCGACCCAGTCGAACAACCCGATGGTGACCGCGCGCTGGCTCACTGGCCCAACGTAAAGGCGCCCAGCGCGGTGCGTCCAGTCGCCGGCAGGGCCGCCGTGCGAGTCGTAACCAAGTGGCCATCACCATGCTGACCGGGAGGAACAGCCCCAGACGGTCTCGATTCGGCAACATCCGCGTGCTGACTTCTTATTGAAGCTTCCACGTCGGCGATGCCAGGACTACCCTTCGGGCAATCCCGGGGGGGAGATCCGGGACGGCTTGAGCCCCAGCCGGCGGGGCATGCGCATATACGCCGGCGGTCCTTCGGGCGGCCTTGGCCGCCCCCGCAGAGGAGGTATCCGTGAGACGCACATTGAGGGCCGTCGTCGCACTAAGTGCGGTCGCTCTGCTCGCGGCCGCATGTAGTAGCGCGCCGAAGAGCACTCCGTCGGGCAGTTCGACGACGAGTTCGACCGCTAGCGCCAAGTTCCTGGGCTGCATGGTCACCGACACCGGCGGCATCGACGACAAGTCGTTCAACCAATCCTCGTGGGCAGGCATGCATGCCGCCCAGGCCGCCGAGCCGTCCAAGATCCAGATCACTTACCTGCCGTCTACGACCTCGGCCGACTACGCCTCCAACATCAGCACGTTCATCGGCCGCAAGTGCGGCATCATCGTCACCGTCGGCTATCTGATGGCGGACGCCACCGAGGCCGCTGCCAAGGCGAACCCGAACCAGAAGTTCGCAATCGTCGACTGCTCGTACGCGTCTGAATGCCTGCCCTCTCCGAAGCTAGGCAATATCGACCAGCTGGTCTTCAACACGGTCCAGGATGGTTTCCTCGGCGGCTACCTCGCAGCCGGCATGACCAAGACGGGCATCGTCGCCACGTACGGGGGTGAGGACTTCGGCACGGTCACCATCTACGAGGACGGCTTCTGGGACGGCGTCGAGTACTACAACTCCCAGCATCACACCAACGTGAAGGTGCTCGGCTGGAGCGAGAAGTCCCAGCACGGCAGCTTCATCGGCAACTTCACCGACCTCGCCGCCGGCCAGGCGCTGACCAACACGTTCATCGGCGAGGGCGCTGACATCATCTTCCCGGTGGCCGGCGGCGTCGGCCTCGGCACCGCGAAGGCGATCCAGATCGCGGACTCATCCGGCAAGCACGTGCTGATGGAGTGGGTCGACACCGACGGCTGCATCAGCGCGGCGCAGTACTGCAAGTACATGCTCACCAGCGTGACTAAGGGCATCGTCGCGGCGGTGAAGAACGCGGTCCTGTCGGCGGCGAACAACACCTGGGTCGCCGGTAACACCTACATCGGAACCCTGGCCAACGGCGGCGCCGTGATGTCCCCGTACCACGACCTGTCGTCGCAGGTGCCCGCTTCGCTAAAGGCTGAGATCTTGTCGCTGGAGCAGCAGATCGAGAACGGGACGATCAAGCCGGCCACCAAGAGCCCGGTCTGATCCTGATTTCTCCTAGTCAGAAGTCGGAACAGAGCCGTCCGGCGGCCCGGTCGTGACCGGGCCGCCGGGCGGCCGGGTGCATCTGGAGACAGTCGGTGAAGCTTGAACTGCGTGGTATTACCAAGCGATTCGGCAGTCTCGTCGCCAACGACCACATCGACCTGGTCGTCCAGCCGGGCGAGATCCGGGCGCTGCTGGGTGAGAACGGCGCCGGCAAGACCACGCTGATGAACGTCCTGTACGGGCTGTACCAGCCTGACGAGGGCGAGATTCTCATCGACGACCAGCCCGTACGGATCCGGTCGCCGAAGGACGCGATCGGCGCCGGGATCGGCATGGTGCACCAGCACTTCATGCTGGTGCCGGTGTTCACCGTGGCCGAGAACGTGACGCTCGGCGCGGAGCCGACCCGGCGGCTCACGCTGAAGCTGGGAAGCCGGAACGTCAGCATGCCGTCGCTCGGCCTGCTCGACCGGCGCCGGGCCCGGGCGTCAGTGCGCGACTTGTCGCAGCGCTTCGGGCTGCGCGTCGATCCCGACGCCTACGTCGAAGACCTGCCCGTGGGCGTGCAGCAGCGCGTCGAGATCATCAAGGCGCTGCTGCGGGATGCCAGCATCCTGGTCCTGGACGAGCCAACGGCGGTGCTGACCCCGAGCGAAACCGAGGACCTGTTCCAGATCATGCGCCAGCTCCGCGAGAGCGGCCGGTCGATCATCTTCATCTCGCACAAGCTGCGTGAGGTCCAGGCCATCGCCGATAACATCACGGTCATCCGGCGCGGCAAGGTCGTGGCCGAGCGCCCGCCCTCGACCAGCGATGCAGAGCTGGCCGCGCTCATGGTCGGCCGGTCGGTGCAGCTGCGGGTGAGCAAGGAGGCGGCCAGGCCGGCCGGCGTGGTGCTCGACGTCCAGGATCTCAGCGTGCCGGCCGAGCACGGCGGCCTGGCGGTCGACTCTCTCTCCTTTGAGGTGCGCGGCGGCGAGATCCTCGGGATCGCGGGCGTGCAGGGCAACGGGCAGACCGAGCTCTGCGAGGCGCTGATGGGCCTGCGCCCGGCCACCGGTTCGGTGGTGCTCGACGGCGCGGACATCGGCAGCGCCAGCACCCACGACCGGCTCCGGGCGGGCATCGGCTACATCCCGGAGGACCGGCAGGAGGACGGCCTGGTCGGGAGCTTCCCGGTCGCGGAAAACCTGATCCTGGATGTCTATGACCGGCCGCCGTATGCGGGCCGCCTCGCAATGAATCCCGAGGCGGTCAGGAAGTCGGCGCAGCACCTGGTCGAGGAGTATGACGTCCGCACCTCGTCGGTGCAGGCGAGGGCCGGGACGCTGTCCGGCGGCAATCAGCAGAAAGTTGTGGTCGCCAGGGAGCTCAGCCGGCCGAACAAGCTGCTGCTGGCCAGCCAGCCAACCAGGGGCCTGGATGTCGGCTCGATCGAGTTCGTGCACTCCGAGATCGTCAAGCAGCGCGATCAGGGGATCGCGGTGGTCATCATCTCGTCCGAGCTGGACGAGATCTATGCCCTGTCGGACCGGATTGCGGTCATGTACGAGGGCAAGATCGTCGGCGTTCGCGCACCAGACGTCCCCGAGCAGGAGCTGGGTCTGCTGATGGCCGGGGCTGGCGCCGACGGGCAGGCGACCGGCGCGGAGGCGGCTGGCGCGCACGCGACCGGTGCCGAAGCGACTGTGGGCACCGCGCCCGGGCTCGACGCTGACGAGGCCCTGGAGCTGCCGCAGGCGTCGGCCGGCCATACCGAGCCGCTAGCTGAGGAGGGCAAGCCGTGAGCGAGATCCCGGCCACCGGGCCCGATCCGGCGCCGGCCGCGACCGAGCCGGCTGCGGCCGAGCTAGGCCCGCCGGGCGACTCGGCTGGCCCGCGGCGCTCGCGGGCCTGGCTGACTACGGGTGTCCTCATCCAGGCCGTCACGCAGGGCAGCTCGGCGGTCGTCACGATCCTTGCGATCTTCCTGGCGCTCGTCGTAGGCGGCGTGCTGATCGTCTTCAGCGACCCCGTCGTGACGCGGGCCTGGAGCTCGCTGTTCGTTGATCCCGGATACACGTTCGGGCAGACCTGGGACTCGGTGTCGTTCGCCTACTCGCAGATGTTCGAGGGCGCGATCCTCAATCCGTCCACGGTGAGCGCGGCCATCCACGGCGGGTCGATCGCGGCGATCTTCTATCCGCTGTCATCGACTTGCGCCCAGGCCACGCCGCTGATCCTCACCGGCCTATCGGTCGCGGTCGCGTTCCGGTGCGGCCTGTTCAACATCGGCGCCGCCGGGCAGTGGGTGGGCGGCGCGGTCGTCGCGACCTGGCTCGGCTTCGGCGTGAGCCTGCCGCCGTTTATCCACGTCGTCGTCTGCGTGGCCGGCGGCTTCGTCGGCGGCGCCGTGATCGGCTGGTTCGTCGGCCTGCTCAAGGCCAAGACAGGCGCGCACGAGGTCATCGTCACGATCATGCTGAACTACGTCATGTATGACCTCCTGTCCTACCTGCTGTCGCATCCGGCGATGCTCCAGCAGCCGGGCCAGACCAATGAGATCGCGCCGTTCGTCGACAACGACGCCAACCTTGCCCACGTCGGCGGGCCGCCGCCGCAGGTCGGGATCGGCTTCCTGATCGCCGTGGCGGCCGCAATCGCTTGCGCGTGGCTGCTGACGCGCACCACCACGGGCTTCCAGTTCCGCACGGTCGGCGCCAGCCCGAGCGCCGCCCGCACGGCCGGCATCAACGTCGAGCGGTCCTGGACGCTGGTGATGCTGCTCGCGGGCGGCCTGGCCGGGCTCTCCGCGGCGGCCATTGTCCTCGGCACCAACACGCAGCTGACTTACAACAGTTACGGCACCTACGGCTCTGACGGCATCACGGTCGCGCTGCTCGGGCGGGCCAAGCCGATCGGCGTGATCTGGGCCGGGCTGCTGTTCGGCGCCCTGCACGTGGGCGGAACCTACGTGGAGGCGGCCACGCTCGGTAACGTCCCGGCCGACATCGTCCAGGTACTCGAGGGGTTGATCGTGCTGTTCGTGGCCGCACCCGCGCTGATCCGGGCCGTGTTCCGGCTGCGGTCCACATCTGGTACCGGCATGGAGGCCGTCGCGAAGGGATGGAACGGGTGACCACACTGGCTGCCGCGGTACGCGCCGCCCCGCTGAGCACCGAACGCCGGCACGTCGCGGCGGTCACCTTTGCCGCGCTCGGGCTCATCAACATCCTGGTCTTCGGCATGCTCGCGCACCACGGCGACGCGGGATTTGCGCTGTCCGAGTCCGGGCTCGGGATGAGGATCCCGATCATCAGCGTCCCGGCGGCTCCGGCGTGCTACGTGCTGGGCGCGATCTGCCTCGGGCTCGGCGTCGTCCGGGAGACGGTGCCGGTCGGCGTCCGCGGCAAGCGGATCGCGATCGCCGTCGTGCTGCTCTGCTTCCTGCTGGCGCTGCTGTGCTGGGCCGACGCCGGAGCCATCCCGCTCAACGTGATCATCATCATGCAGGGCACCTGGGTCGCCTCCATCCCGCTGATCCTGGGCGCGCTCTCCGGTTGCCTGTGCGAACGATCCGGCGTGATTAACATCGCGATCGAGGGCCAGCTGCTGTTCGGCGCGTTCAGCGCCGCGATCGTGGCCAGCGCGTTCGGCGGGGTGTGGGTGGGCTTGATCGCCGGATCGCTGACCGGCGGACTGGTCGGCCTGATGCTCGCGGTGTTCGCGATCACGTTCCTGATGGACCAGATCATCCTCGGCGTGGTCCTGAACGTCCTCGCGCTGGGGATGACCGACTACTTCTTCGACCGGCTGATGTCGACGAACCCTAACTACAACACCGGGAACACATTCGCCATCCTCAAGATCCCCGGGCTGGCCGAGATCCCG
This sequence comes from Streptosporangiaceae bacterium, assembly GCA_030040155.1. GTDB lineage: Bacteria > Actinomycetota > Actinomycetes > Streptosporangiales > Streptosporangiaceae > JAJYUU01. The sequence goes on from JASHUG010000116.1 coordinate 13,955, forward strand.
GTGATCGGTCCGATCTTCTTCGACTCGAACGTCTTCCTCTACATCACCTACGCCGCGATCATCGTGATCCAGATCGCCCTGTTCAGCAGCCGGTGGGGGCTGCGGGTGCGAGCCGTCGGCGAGCACCCGACCGCGGCCGACACGGTCGGCATCCCGGTGCTGTGGACGCGCTACCGCAACGTCATCCTCGGCGGCCTGGTCGCCGGCATCGGCGGCGCGTTCCTCACGGTCGGGTCGGTCGGCAGCTTCAGCCCGGATATGAGCTCGGGATTCGGGTATATCGCGCTGGCGGCACTCATCTTCGGCCGGTGGACGCCGCTCGGCGCGCTTGCCGCCTCGCTGCTGTTTGGTTTCTGCCTGGAACTGGCGCTCGTGCTGCCCACGGTGAACCCGGCGCTGCCAGCGCCGATCATGAACATGGCGCCGTACGTGGCCACGATCATCGCCGTGGCCGGCCTGGTCGGCAAGGTCAGGGCGCCCAAAGCCGACGGCCAGCCGTACATCAAGTCCTGACGGGAAGCCGAGATGGACGTCGACTGGGCAGCACTGCGCGCTGCGGCCGCCGCGGCGGCCAGCCGCGCGTACGCCCCGTACTCGGGCCTGCGCGTCGGAGCCGCCGGCCAGGACGACACTGGCACGGTCGTGACGGGCTGCAACGTCGAGAACGCGTCCTACGGGCTGACCCTGTGCGCCGAGTGCGGCCTGGTCAGCGCGCGGCACGCGACCGGCCTCGGGCGGCTGGTGGCGGTCAGCGTGGTCGCCGGCGACGGCGCCCCGCTTGTCCCGTGCGGTCGCTGCCGTCAGCTGCTGCTGGAGGCCGGCGGACCTGAGCTGCTGCTGGACGCCGACGACGGCCCCGTCCGCCTCGGCGACCTGTTGCCGGGCGCCTTCACGGCCGGTGACCTGACGGCCCGGTCGGCGGGGGGTCTCGGGAGGTCGTCCCCCCAGGCCAGCACGGATGGCGAGCATGCCTGACGCGGTCGAGCTGATCCGTGCCAAGCGCGACGGCGGGCGGCTGTCAGACGGTGACATCACCTGGCTGATCGGCGCCTACACCCGCGGGGACATCGCCGACGAGCAAATGTCGGCGCTGCTGATGGCGATCTATTTCCGCGGCCTGGATCCAGGCGAACTGCAGGCCTGGACCGACGCGATGATCCGCAGCGGCGAGCGGCTTGACCTGACCGGGCTCAGCGCCCCTACGACCGACAAGCACTCGACCGGCGGCGTCGGCGACAAGGTATCGCTCGTGCTCGCGCCGCTGGTGGCCAGCTGCGGGGCGGTGGTGCCGCAGCTGTCGGGCCGCGGCCTCGGCCACACCGGCGGGACGCTGGACAAGCTCGAGTCGATACCCGGCTGGCGCGCGAGGCTGTCGAACGACGAGATCGTGACGGTGCTGCGCACCGCCGGCTGTGTCATCTGTGCCGCCGGAGACGGCCTGGCGCCCGCGGATCGCAAGCTCTACGCGCTGCGCGACGTCACCGGCACGGTGGAGTCGATCCCCCTGATCGCCAGCTCGATCATGTCGAAAAAGATCGCGGAGGGCACGAGCTCGCTGGTCCTCGACGTGAAAGTCGGGAGCGGCGCCTTCATGCCTGATCTCTCGTCTGCCCGCGCGCTGGCCCAGACGATGGTGAGCCTCGGGACCGGTCACGGCGTGCAGACCAGCGCGCTGCTCACCCGGATGGACACGCCGCTCGGGCGCGCCGTCGGCAACGCGGTCGAGGTCGAGGAGGCCGTGGCCGCGCTTCGCGGCGAGGGCCCAGCCGACCTGGTCGCAGTCACGCTGGCCCTGGCCGCCGAGATGCTGCGGCTCGCCGGTATCACCGCCGATCCGGCCGCCGCGCTCGGAGACGGCCGGGCCCTCAGCTCTTATCGCGCCATGATCACCGCGCAGGGCGGCGACCCAGACGCGCCGCTGCCCGCCGCACCGCACACCGAGGTCGTCACGGCCGAGCAGGCAGGCTGGGTGACTGCCCTGGACGCCAGGGCAGTCGGCGTTGCGGCCTGGCGGCTCGGGGCCGGGCGAGCCAGGAAGGAAGATCCGGTGTCGGCCTCTGCCGGTGTCATCTGCCTGGTCAAGCCGGGCGAGCCGGTCGAGGAGGGCCAGCCCGTGCTCGAACTGCGTGCCGAGGATCCGGCCAGGTTCGGGCGGGCGCGGGCGGCGCTGGCCGGCGCGATCGGGATCGGGCCGCAGCCGCCCGAGCTGGCCGATCCGGTCCTGGAGCGGATCGCGGCCGGCTCGCCGGGTCTAGAGCTGGCGAGTTAGGGCAAGGTAACGTCGGACGGTGGGCATCGAATCTCTTGACCGGCTTGCCCCTGGCCGGGCCGAATTCGACGTCGCCGAGGTCGCGACGTCCGATGCGGGACTGCGCCAGGTCCTGCACGGTCTCCCCGGCGTGGACCAGGTCGGCGTGCAGGAACGAGTCGCGGGGCTGGCCACTCGTTCCGTCAAGAAGGATTCCAAGCTGAGGGCGCTTGACCTGGCGATCAGGATGGTTGACCTGACCACGCTCGAGGGAGCAGATACGCCGGGCAAGGTGACGGCGATGTGCGCGAAGGCGCGGCATCCCGATCTTGCTGACCCGCCCGCGCCGCCCGTGGCCGCGGTCTGCGTCTACCCCGACCTCGTGCCGGTCGCCCGGGCCGGGGTGGCCGGCAGCGACGTCGCCGTCGCGTCGGTCGCGACCGCATTCCCGTCGGGCCGCGCGTCGCTGGCCGTGAAACTGGCCGACGTCCGGGACGCCGTGTCCGCCGGAGCGGACGAGGTCGACATGGTGATCGACCGCGGCGCGTTCCTGGCCGGCCGGTACGGCCAGGTGTACGCGGAGATCAGGGCCGTGCGCGAGGCCTGCGGCCCGGCGCACCTGAAGGTGATCCTGGAGACCGGCGAACTCGCCACGCTCGACAACGTGTCCCGCGCTTCCTGGCTGGCCATGATGGCGGGCGCCGATTTCATCAAGACGTCCACCGGGAAGGTCACTCCCGCCGCAACGCCGGCCGTTGCGCTGGTGATGCTGGCGGCAGTCAGGGACTTCGAGCTGACCGCCGGCCGCCGGGTCGGCGTCAAGGTGGCCGGCGGGATCCGCACGGCCAAGGACGCCATCCGGTACCTGGTGCTGGTGAACGAGACCGCGGGCCCGGCCTGGCTGACCCCGCGACTGTTCAGGATTGGCGCGTCCACCTTGCTCAACGACCTGCTCATGCAGCGCACCAAGCAGCGGACCGGCCGGTACTCGGGCCCCGACTATTTCACCGTGGACTGACATGAGCGCGATCGAGCCGACGCAGGCCGCCCCTGCGGACCAGGACGCGCTGGCATGGGAGTACGCGCCCGCGCCTGAATCGCGCGACATCGTCACGATCGCGCCGCAGTACGGGCTGTTCATCGACGGGGAGTTCCGGCCGGCCGCCGAGGGTGCGACGTTTGCGACTTTGAACCCGGCCAGCGAGGAGAAGCTGGCCGAGGTCGCGAAGGCCGGCCCCGCGGACGTCGATGCCGCGGTCACGGCGGCCCGCCACGCCTACGACCGGGTCTGGGGTCCGATGCCGGGCGCCGAGCGGGCCAAGTACCTGTACCGGATCGCGCGGGTGCTGCAGGAGCGCGCCCGCGAGTTCGCCGTGCTGGAGAGCCTGGACAACGGCAAGCCGATCCGCGAGACGCGGGATGTCGACATCCCCCTGGCCGCCGCGCACTTCTTCTACTACGCGGGCTGGGCCGACAAGCTGGAGTACGCCGGGTTCGGTCTCGACCCGCGTCCGCTCGGCGTCGCGGGCCAGGTGATCCCGTGGAACTTCCCGCTGCTGATGGCAGCGTGGAAGCTCGCCCCGGCGCTGGCCGCCGGCAACACGTGCGTGCTCAAGCCCGCGGAGACGACGCCGCTGACCGCCTTGCTGCTCGCCGAGGTCTGCCAGCAAGTCGGCCTGCCGCCGGGCGTCGTCAACGTGCTGACCGGCGCCGGCGAGACCGGCGCCGCGGTGGTCACGCACCCGGACATCGACAAGATCGCCTTCACCGGGTCCACCGAGGTGGGCAAGCAGATCGCCGCGGCGGCGGCCGGGACGAGCAAGAAGGTCACGCTGGAACTGGGCGGCAAGGCGGCGAACGTCGTTTTCGATGACGCCCCGGTTGAGCAGGCGGTCGAGGGCATCGTCAACGGCATCTTCTTCAACCAGGGGCACGTCTGCTGCGCCGGCTCCCGGCTGCTGGTGCAGGAGTCCGTCGCCGACATCGTCGTGGAACGGCTGCAGCGACGGCTCACCACGCTGCGGCTCGGCGACCCGCTGGACAAGAACACCGACATCGGCGCGATCAACTCGCGTGAGCAGCTCGATAAGATCACCGAGCTGTCGGCGGCCGGTGATGCCGAGGGCGCGCGGCGCTGGTCGCCACCGTGCCCGCTGCCCGGCCGCGGGTACTGGTTCCCGCCAACGGTGTTCACCGGGGTGAGCCAGTCGCATCGCATCGCGCGGGAAGAGATCTTCGGCCCGGTGCTATCAGTCCTCACGTTCCGCACTCCGGAGGAGGCCGTGGCCAAGGCGAACAACACACCGTACGGGCTGTCGGCCGGCATCTGGACCGACAAGGGCAGCCGGATCCTCTGGATGGCGCAGCGCTTGCGGGCCGGGGTGGTGTGGGCCAACACCTACAACCGGTTCGACCCGGCGAGCCCGTTCGGCGGCTACCAGGAGTCCGGTTACGGACGGGAGGGCGGCAGGCACGGCCTGGCCGCGTACCTCGATGCCTGACCGCGCGAACGGAGACCGCCCGCAGACCCGGCTCGGCGTCCGCAAGACCTACAAGCTGTTCATCGGCGGTGCCTTCCCGCGCTCGGAGTCGGGACGGTCGTACCCGGTGCACTCGCCCGGTGGCGACCTGCTGGCTTTCGCCGCGAAGGCATCCCGCAAGGACCTGCGGGACGCGGTCGTGGCCGCGCGGGGCGCGTTCGCGGGCTGGTCAGGTGCCACCGCTTATAACCGCGGCCAGGTGCTCTACCGCGTCGCCGAGCTGATGGAAGGCCGCGCGGCCCAGTTTGCCGCCGAGGTCAAGGCGGCCGAAGGCCTGCGCCGCGGCCCGGCTGATGCCGTCGTCGCGGCGGCGATCGACCGCTGGGTGTGGTACGCGGGCTGGAGCGACAAGGTGGCGCAGGTGGCAGGCGCCGCCAATCCGGTGGCCGGCCCGTACTTCAATTTCAGCGTGCCCGAACCGACCGGCGTCGTCGCCGTGCTCGCGCCGGCCGAGTCGAGCCTGCTCGGGCTGGTCAGCGTGCTCGCGCCGGCGATCGTCACGGGCAACACCGCCGTCGTCGTGGCCAGCGAGCACCGCCCGCTGCCGTCGGTCACGCTGGCGGAGGTGCTGGCTACCTCGGACGTGCCGCCTGGCGTGGTCAACGTGCTCACGGGCATCCGGGCTGAGCTCGCGCCGGTCGCCGCCGCGCACATGGACGTGAACGCTCTCGATGTCACCGGCGCTCCGCTGGGGGAACGAGGGGCGCTCCAGGTTGCCGCCGCCTGCAACCTCAAGCGCGTCTACGCCGATCACGAGCGGTGGGACGAACCGCCCGGCACCCGGCGGCTGCTGTCACCGCTGGAGATCAAGACCGTCTGGCATCCGGCTGGTATCTGAGCGTCGCCCGTCACCCCGCGCGCCGGCGCGCGTCGATCTGCCGCTCCGCCTGCGCCAGGATCCCGGTCACCTCGCGGCCGAAATGCACGTCGCAGGGGTGCGAGAGCCGGCCCGACCGCACGTTGTCGGCCAGTTCGGTTAGCGCGGTCCGCAGCGCCGCGGCCGGCTCGGCGGTCTCGCCCGGCGCGGCCGACCGACCCGACCGACCCCACACGGACAGCTCGAGGCCATCAGCGGAAGGCGGGCCGTTGACCGTGACGGTCACGGTGCTGGTCGGCCCGCCGGAATGGTGCAGGACGAGGTGCGACACGTCGGCCGGACCGGCGTCGGCGGTGACGCCTGCAACCGGGCCGAGACTGGCCGACAGCAGCGAGACCGCGTGCGGCCCTAGATCCCACAGGCCGCCCTTCTCGTGTCGCCACGGCGTATCGAACGGGCTGGACTCTGCCAGCGCCGACCCGAGCCAGACCGCGTATCCGCCGGTCCAGGTCTTGCCCGCGACCTCGGCCAGCCAGGCCCTGACGTCAGGCTGGAACCGGGCGGTGAAGAACACGACCGATGCCACCTGCGCGTCGTCGACCGCCTGCGCCAGCGCGGCGGCCGCGCCGTCGCTGGTCGCGACCGGCTTCTCCAGGAGCAGGTGCCGCCCGGCGTTGGCCGCCCGGAGCGCGAGATCGCTCTGGACGTCCGGCGGCACGCAGAAGGCCACCGCGTCCACGTCGGCCAGCAACGTCCCCACGTCGCTGTGCGCCGTCGCGCCGAACGCGTCGGCGATGGCGCCCGCCGCCAGCGGGTTCCGCCCCCAGACAGCGGTGAACTCGATGCCCGGAGTGGACGCGAGGGCCGGCCCGTGCACTGTCTGCGCCCAGTAGCCAGTGCCGACCAGGCCGAATCGGAGCGAGCGTCCAGGCGAGCCCGCGAAGGACCTATCCGTCATCCGGGCAAGGATGCCAGAGCATCACCTGGACGGTCCAGCCCGCGGCCGCGCTCACGCTGACGGGTCTACGCTGAGCTGCTCCGGCGCTGCTCGACGGCCTTGTGATGGTCGTACAGCTGAGCCGGCGGCTGCTGCTGGCGGAGTTCGCCGACAAGGCCGGCGATCGCGTGCATGATGTCGGTCGTGGCCGCGTGCAGCGTGTCGGCGGTGAGGGGCTGACCCTGATAGCCGGACAGGTCGACCGCCGGGCCGGCGATGACGTGCATCTTCTTGCGCGGCAACGGGTGGAATCCGGGCTTCAGGGTCCCGGCCAGGCCGTCCTGCTCGCCCTTGCGGTAGGGCAGCAGTTCGTGTGCGCCCCATGACGCCAGCGGAATCACCGGGCTGCCCGTGGCCAGCGCGAGCCGGGCCGCCCCGGTCTGGCCGGTCATCGGCCAGAGGTTCGGGTCGCGGGTGCAGGTGCCCTCGGGATAGATCACCAGGCACTGCCCGGCCGTCAGCGCGTCCGCTGCCTCGGTCAGGGACGTGGCCGCGCCGGCCGTGTCTCGGCGGACCGGGATCTGGCCGGTGCCGCGCATCACCCGCCCCACGAATCCGCTGCCGAAGAGGGTCGACTTGGCCAGGAAGACCGGATAGCGCCCGCACTTCCACAGGTAGTAGGAGATCGCGAGCGGATCGGCCTCGGAGATGTGGTTGGCCGCGATAATCAGGCCGCCGTGCCGCGGCACATTCTCACTCCCCCGCCAGTCCCGTCCGAGCAGCGCCGTGATGGTCGGCGGTACTACTACCATCGTCAGGCCCCGCCAGGCGGGCGAGAAGGTATAGGGCATGGACTCATTCTCCCTGCTGGCGTGGCCTATCCCCAGATGGCCAGGTCGACCTCGTTGCCCTCGGCGTCGGCGAGCGTCCACCAGAGCGGGGCGTGCTCGTCGCTGACGACGTGACCGCCGGCCGCGAGGGCGGCGGCTAGACGCGCTTCCGCTTGGTCGCGCGGCACGTACACGTCGATGTGGATGCGGTTGCGCTCCGGGCGCTCGGCGTCCATCTGCTGGAACCAGAACGAAGGCTGGGAGCGATGCGGATCGAGCAGGTCCGCGTCGTCCACCTCCTCGAATCCGAGGACTGCCTGCCAGAATGGCCGCACCCCCGGGATGTCGAGCGCGTCGATTGCGACCTGGACATGCAGCACGGCTGACGGGTCGGCCGTCAGGCCGAGGCCGCGGGCCGCCGCGGAGATCTCGCGGGCTATCTCGACGTCCTTGTTGCTCAGCCCGCCGGGTTCGCGCGTGAAGACCCGCACGATGACGCCCTCGGGTCGCAGGTCGACGTCGACGTGGTGGCTGGCGACGGACGGAAGCTCGTTGATCGCCTGAATCAGCGCGGCGCCCGCCCCGAAGGATCCGGTCCTGAAGTACGCGCAGGCCCGTCCGCCACCCCACACCGCACGCCAGTCTTCCGCCCCGGCTGACTCGTCGAACTGCTGGCCCGTGATCTGGTCGGTCATACCCGCACCTTACCGGCGGTTCGAATGGCCTGGCCGGAGTCGGCTCATTGGTCCAGGGACAGGGTGCGCTCAACCGCATAGGAGATCGCGTCGGCGGACTTCGCCAGCGAGACCGCCGCCACGCCGATGCCCAGCAGCAGGATGATCGTGCCCGCTAGGACGAGCGCGAGCGCCACCCGCCCGGCGATATCGTCGTGTTCGACCACGGCTATGGCGATGGTCACGATGCTGAGCCCGAGCACGGCGATGGCCACGTAGATGGTGAGCACGGCCAGGCGCGTCAGCTTGTGGCGGCGAAATATCAGCGGCATCTGAATCTTGATCTCATTGAGCCGCTCGCGGCTCATTGCCGGCACGCTGGCTAGCTCGAGCCGCTCGCCCGCCGGGCCGGTGAGGATGTCGATGCGCTCGCGCGTCATCTCGCGCAACCGGTCGTTCACCGAGCCGTACACCGTGAGCAGCCCGTTGGACAGCAGGACGCCCATGGTCAGCAGCACGACCGGGGCGACCATCGCGGAGATCGCGTCCACTGCAATCAGCGTCATGGTCCTGTCTTGCCCGCGCCCTGGCCAGCCCAGTCATCTGCCCGGCGCGGACTCCGCGCAACTCGGCATGCACCGGGTCAGAACCGGACGGGCATGTGCTTGATGCCATTGATGAAGTTGGAGCGGAGCCGGCTGGGCTGGCCGTCGAGCCGGATGCTCGGCATCCGCTCGGTCAGCGCCTGCAGCAACACGCGAAGTTCCAGCGCGGCCAAGTGCCTGCCGAGGCAGAAATGGGGTCCGCCGCCGCCGAATCCCACGTGCGGGTTGACCGCGCGGCCGACGTCAAAGCGCTGGGCCTCGGCGAAGATGCCGTCGTCCCGGTTGGCCGACGCGTAGAACACGACGACCTTGTCGCCTTCCCTGATCTCCCGGCCGCGCAGGTCGGTGTCGGCGGTTGCGGTGCGGCGGAACAAGTTCACCGGGCTGACCCACCGGACGATCTCCTCGACTGCGGTCGGGATCAGTGCGGGATCTTCAAGCAGACGTTGCCACTGGTCCGGGTGCTCAAACAAGGCCAGCATCCCGCCGGACGCCGCGTTCCGCGTCGTCTCATTGCCTGCGACGGTCAGCAGCATGAAGAAGAGGTCGAACTCGTCGGTGGTCAGCGCCTCGCCGTTGTCATTGGGCTGCAGGAGCTTCGTGACGATGTCGTCGGCCGGCTCCTCCCGGCGTCGAGCGGCCAGTTCCTCGCCATACGCGTAGACCTGCGTGGCGGCGTTCAACTGCGCCTGCTCCTCGACCTGGAACTCAGGATCTGCCGAGCCAATCAGCAGGTTCGACAGCTCGAAGATCTTCGCGCGGTCCTCGACCGGCGCCCCGACAAGCTCGCAGATGACATACAGCGGCAGCGGAGCCGCGATGTCGGTGACGAAGTCGGCTTCGCCCTGGCGCTGAACGTCATCGAGGAGCTGGTGGCAGATCTCGATGATGTGCTTCTCCAGCGCTGCGATCATCCGCGGGGTGAAGCCGCGATTCACGAAGGCCCGCTGGCGGGTGTGCTGCGGCGGGTCCATGTTGAGCATCATCAGCCGCTGCAGCACGATGTGCTCCTCGGGTACCTCGCCGAATAGCGCCAGCCGCCGCGAGGAGGAAAACAGCTCAGGGCGGCGGGAGATGTGCGCGATGTCCTCGTGCCTGGTGAGTGCCCAGAACCCCGGCCAGCCGGGCTCGCCCCCGTCGGCGTGCCAGTGGATCGGGTCGTGCTCGCGCAGCCAGGCGAACTGCTCGTGCGGGGGGCCGCTGCGCTGGTAGACATCGGGGTCGATGAGGTTGATCTGCTGGGCCACCGTCTCCGCCCTTCGCCGTCCCGACAACGCCAACGATACGGTGAACCGGGGCAAACAAGAACATGTTCTAGCGGGCGGCAGGCCCGCCCAGGGCGCCGTGCTCCCAGATGGCGGCGTCCAGTTCCCTGGCTGGCCGGCCCAGGCGGCGGGCGGCCTCGGTCACCGCCCGCACCACTTCAGCGTCGGTGACGGAGCGGCCCACGACCTCGCCGACGAACCGGTGGACGTGGACATCCGGTTTCACCGTGTCCACGCCCAGTCGCATCAGGAGCGACTGATAGGCCGCCGGCCCGAGACCGGGCACCCGCCCGGCGAAGTCCTGTCCGTAGTTGCTTCGCTGCGCCCATGCCCGGAGTTCGTCCTGGGTCCGCAGGTGCTGGCCGGCGAGGAACGCGGCCAGCGCACGCAGTCGCCCGGCTCGCGTCCAGTGGTTGTAGCCCCAGAGGTACCTGGCGAGCTGCAGGTTGCCTTCCTTGTCATCGGGATACCGGCGCAGGAGGTGCTCTAGCTGGTCCAGCGTTCGGATCTCACCCCACCGGTGGTCGCGGTAGTACTGGATCGCGCGCTCGACGGTGACGGTATTCATCTGCAGGTCGAGCACTGCGACCATCAGGTTGGTGATGTAGTCGGGTTCCTCGTGGTCCCACGAGCTGACCGGGAGGGACCGGCAGGCCTCGGTGAGCCGGCTGATCTCGTCGTCGGTCAGCGCCGACGGACCCGGCCCGGAAGCGCGCGGCCGCCGCGCGGGACGGCGGCCGGCCTCAGGGCCGTGCCTGGTCAACGGTGAACCAGGGCATTGCCATGGTTAGGCCGCCGAACTACCGCTGCTGCATGCGGAAACGGTATTGTCAACCCAGCCTCGCCGCGCGAGATCAATTCATGATCATGTAGCCCTGGCCCGGTTACACGATCGTTTCTATATGATCACCAGGAGCTTAGTGGCCGCGAGGCTCCAGCGGCACTACCCTCGCCGCGCTGGGAAGGGCGGAGGCATGAAGTTGCTGTCAGCCAGGCAGCGAAGATGGCTGCTGGTGGCGGTGAGCCTGGCCGTGGTGCTGCCGCTGGTTTACGTGATCTTGTCGGGCGCGCTGGGCGGCGCGAAGACGCCGCAGAGTTACCCGGACGCCGAGCAGTACGGTTTCACCAGCGAGAATGCTCCGGCGCCGCAATTCCAGCTTCCGCTGCTTGACCAGCACGGGGACCTGCAGCTGAGCTCGCTGAAGGGCCGCCCCATCGTGCTGAACTTCTGGGCGTCCTACTGCGACATCTGCCGTCAGGAGTCGCCAGCCATCGCCAAGGTCGCCGATGCTGCCGGGAGCAAGGTCCGCTTCCTGGGCGTCGACACCGAAGACGAGCAAGGCGCAGCGCTGAAGTTCATGAGCCGGTACGGCATCACCTACCAGGTGGTGTCGGACGTCAACGGGGTCGTGGCGGCCAAGTACGGCGTGCCGGGGCTGCCTGTCACGGTCTTCATCTCGGCCACCGGCAAGAGGATCCTTGGCATCAATATTGGCGCGCTGACCGTTTCCAGCCTCACCTCGATCCTGCACAGGCTCTACGGCGCCGCCGCCTAGGTCAGCGCTCGGCAGCGTGACGGTGCGGCTGTGCCGCCAGGGCGGCGTGGGGCACGGTGACCTGCGGCACGGATTGGAGCGCGGCCCAGTCCGCGCTGACGGCCCCGGCGGTCTGCAGCAGCATCGGCAGGTACTCTTCGGTCAGTACCTCAACCGGCGTCTCGGCGGCGTGCGTGTTCACGTTGAGCGACGCGATCACCTGGCCGTCCCCCCCGCGGAGGGGGGCGGCGACCGAGCGAATGCCCAGCGCGAGCTGCTGATCGGTCAGCGCCCAGCCACGCGCCCGGACCTCGCGGAGCTCCGCTGCCCGTTCTTGCTCGTCAGGCTGCCACCGCGGGGTGATCCCCGAGCGGCTGGGCTCGGCGAGAAGGCGCTCGGCCGCACCGGGAGGCAGCGCGGCGAGCAGCACCTTCCCCAGGGACGTCTGCATAGCGGGGAACCGCGTTCCGATCGTCACCGCCAGCGCGACGATCTTCGGCACCGCAACCCGCGCCACGTAGACGATGTCGGACCCGTCCAGCTGGGCGATGGATGACGACTCGTGCGTGCGCGCGACGAGTCGCTCCATATGCGGCCTGGCCACCTCCCAGAGGCCGCGCGACAGGACGTAGTTTGTGCCGAGCTCGAGCACGCGCGGGGTGAGCTCGAAGCCGCCGCCATTTGCCGGCCGCACATAACCGAGCTTCTGCAGCGTGAGCAGCAATCGCCTGGCGGTGGGCCTGGGCAGGCCGGCCGCGCCGGCGACGGCGGTCAGGGACATTACCGGCTGGCCCGGCTCGAAGACCCGCAGCACGTCGAGACCGCGCGCCAGCGCTTCGATGAAGTCGGGGCTGCTATCTCGCCTCGCCATCGCCCAGCCTCTCTAGCCTGAGGTCGTCCTGCGGTCGGGTGGCACCGACTGTAGCGTGTGGCTGGTCGCGGCGGCCGCATGGCGGACAAGTTTTCTCAATCCGGAACGAGCTGCGGCCCGCGATTGGCTATTCCAGGCAGGCGAATGGGCTGGGGGCAGCGGTCTGTCCTGAGAAACGCCATGGCTGATTGGTCACCCAGATCAGTGAGTGATCGCGTTCAAGCCGTCCGCGGTGCGGACGGCGGTCCGAGACTGGCGTGACCGGTCACCGAGCTCACCCAGCCACACGAAGATCGCAACGCGTACCGGTCAGGGAGCGACCGCCGCCTGGCCTGCGCCGGCCGGCTGGGCGTCGCCGACAGCTCCGCGGTGCCGCAGCACCAGATGCGCTCTGGCGGGTAGCGGCATTCGCGCGCTATTGCGTTTCCTAATGGCCGGAGAAAGGATGAGTTATCGCGGGAAGTAGTGAATCTCGCGTAAATGATCCGGACGGAAGGAGCCATATGTTATCGCTATGGGCAAGGGCGGCTCCCAGCGCCGTTACCGCAGTTCATTGCCGTAAGGGGAGGGGCCCGCTCCGTCATCTGCGGTTAGCTGGCATCCCAGCGCTAGCCGCATTCAGTCTGCTCTGGTTCCAGGTGCCGACGGCGCCAGCCGCAGCGGCGCGTGTCGCCCAGCCGCACGTGGTCGCGCCAATCCCGGACGTAGCCGGCCCTGGAAGCATCGCTGGTCAGCTGCCCGCTCCCATCTCGACGACCCAGTGCGAGGAGCAACTCGGGATCAGGTGCTACTCCCCGCTGCAATACCACGTCGCCTACGATCTCAATCGCCTCTACGGACAAGGAATCACGGGCGCGGGCGAGACGATCCTCATTGTCGATTCGTACGGATCGCCGACCATCCGCAATGATGTTGCGACTTTCGACGCCGAGTTCGGCCTGCCGCCGGTCAACCTCACCATTGACCAGTTCGGCGCGATCCCGCCTTACGATCCGACGAACTCAACGATGATCGGCTGGGCCATCGAGACGACGCTGGACGTGGAGTACGCGCACGCGATCGCGCCCGGTGCGAACATCGTGCTGGCCGAGACCCCGGTTGCCGAAGAAGAGGGAACCAGCGGCTTCCCGCAGATGATGAGCGCCGAGGAGACGCTGATCAACCGCGGCGTCCCCGATGTGATATCGCAGAGCTTCGGCGCCACCGAGAACACGTTCCCCGGCTTCAGCTCGGGCAACTACTCGAGCCTGCTTGACCTGCGCTACGCGTTCAAGGACGCTCTCCGGCACCACGTCACAGTGCTGGCTGCCGCGGGCGACTACGGCGCGACCAACCTTGAGTCGAACGGGTCGACGCTCTATCCGTACCCGGTCAACTCCTGGCCGTCGACCGACCCGCTCGTGACCTCCGTCGGCGGATCGGAGCTCACGCTTGACAACTACGGCAACCGGCTGGCGCCAGACACTGTCTGGAACGACAGCGCGGGAGCCGGGGGCGGTGGCCTCTCGGCCGTCTTCCAGCGCCCGTGGTTCCAGAATGGGGTCACGAACGTCGTTGGCGATAGCCGCGGTACCCCGGACATCTCGATGAGTGCGGCGGCAACTGCGGGCTGCTGGATCTACGTCTCGTTCGCGCCTTTCGGTCCGGTGTGGGGCGTCGAGGGCGGCACGTCAGAGGCGACGCCGATGTTCGCTGGGATCGTCGCGCTCGCCGACCAGCTCGCCGGGCACCGGCTCGGCGACATCAACCCGGCGCTCTACCTGCTCGGGGCGCTCAGCGAGCGCGGTGACAGGACGGGCATCGTGGACATCACGTCCGGCAACAACTCCTTCGGGGGCGTGACTGGCTACACCGCCGGCCCTGGCTATGACCTTGCCAGCGGCTGGGGGACGGTCGACGCCTATCAGTTCGTGCACGCGCTGGCCAGGATCGGCTAGCGCTCGGATCGGCTTGGGCGGTGCCGCGGCCCGCGGCCGCGGCACCGCCCGCCACGATCAGGCCAGCACCGCCCGCCGCGGTGGTCAGCGGTCCGGTAGGCCTGGGCGGTCCCACGCAGGCGTGACGCCGGGCGGGACCGGCACGTCGAAGCCGTTCAGGACGAACGAGATGAGCGTGTAGTAACCGCAGAGCGTGATCAGCTCGACCATCCCGGCCTCGCCGAGCAGTTCGCGGGCAGCGGCGTACGTATCGTCGTCGATCCGGCCGGCGCTGATGAGCTGACGGGCGACCGCGTACACGGTCCGCTCGTCCCCGACGCGGAACGGCGGGTTGTCTCCGCGGCCGATCGCGTCCACGACGGCGTCGGTCACGCCGTGCTCGCGTGCCATGCGCGCGTGCGCCCACCACTCGAACTCTGCGTGCCAGTGCGCTCCCACGGTGATGATCGCGATCTCGGTCAGCCTGCGCTCAAGCGACGTCCCGAAGCGGACGGTCGCGCCGAGCTCGGTGAGCGCGCGGCCTGTTGCCGGCGCGTGCACGAACGCATTGAACGGGCCGGCCAGCGCGCCGTTCTGTGTCACGAGCCGGCTGCCGCGGGTGCCGACGATGGCGTCCCACACGGCTTGCCCGTCGGCGGTCAGCTGATCCCGGCGAAGATCTGGCAGTCTGCTCATGGCCCGACGTTATAGCCGGCCATCATGGCAGCATCAGCAGGTCCTCGGAACGCTCCTCATCGACGGTGCTCGCGTCCGTTGACTCCGTGGCGAGGTGACAGGGTCAGATGGACGCCGGCTCCGGGGCCGGGGCCTGCTCGACCTGAGGCGCGGGAGCCGTGCTGCTCTGGCTGGCCAGGTATTCGGCCATGGTGCGCTCACGGCCGTAGTGCCGTTTCATCCACAGGTAGGTGAGGAAGGCGGCGGGCCCGAACAGCGACTGCGCGGGGACGAGTTCGTCGAGGTTGGCGTTGGTGAAGTTGAACAAGAACGGGACGAACGCTGTCGCGAAGCCACCGAAGACCACGGTGACGGCGCCCGCTATCGTGGCTGCCCACTTGCCGTAGGCCTTGTACGCGGCCACGAAGAACAGCGAGTAGACGAGCAGGTCACCGAGGCCGAGGGCGTAGTCGACTCGGCCGAATCGCATGCCTATCACCGGGGTGAGCGGATGCGTAATGTAGCGCGCGATCAGCCTGCCGGTCAGCGGATAGTACGAGGCGAAAACGATGTCGTAGCACGCGAGTCCGAGCGACATCCAGGCGACGTGCCGCAGCTTCATCCCGCCCTGCAAGTACAGGTTGCACACGGCGATCGCGCCGAGCAGCACCACGACGCTCTGCTGGGCGTACCACCAGTCCCATCCGGCGACGGTGCCCATGATGTGATTGCTCGACCAGATATTCAGGCCGAACAGCACCCCGATCCCCAGCCAGATGCCCACCTGGCCGAGCAGGGGTGCGTAGCCGATGTACAGGGCAGAGGCGAACGTAACAAGCAGAATGCAGGTGACCGCCGTATCAGGCAGCCAGCCGTACACGAACGGCAGGACTCCGATGACGATCAGCAGGATCACGACGTCGCGAGTGTTGAACGCCCCGACTGGCGGCCGCACCATGCGCACGTACCTGAAATAAGCCAGCGCGCCCGAGCAGACCACGATCACGCCGGTCAGGATCACGCAGAACAGAGTGAGGCTTTCTTCCCACTGGGGTATCGGGAAAATTACGACCGGCATGTCATGCTCCGACGAGTGCGTGAGGGCTGGCGAACGTGGTTTCGAGCATGTCGCTGCGCGTATGGCGAAGCGAGACCGCCTGGTCGTCGCCGACGATGTCCAGGTCGACGTCCAGTCCGGCCGCCGCGAAGTGGCGGACGGCCTCGGCCTGGCTGTAACCAGCGATAGCGCTGGCCGGCAGGGTGAGCCGGATCCGGCCGTCACAGGCTGCCGCGCGGTATCGGGCGGGCCAGGGTTCGGCAGGCAGCGACTCGATCACCTCGATGAACTGCCGGGACGTGACGATCTCACCACCTGGCATCCGCAGCAGATGGTCGGCCTTGCCGAGGACCAGGCTCGTCGCGGGGACGGTGGCCAGCTCGCAGTGTAGGGGCTCGTCGGGCAGGCACCGCGCGACGTCACGGGTGTCGTAGCGCAGAACGGGCGTGCAGTCCCGGTACGGGAAGTAGGGGGTGATCACGAGGGTGCCGAGCGCCCCCGGCGCGGCAGGCTCGCCGGTGTGCAGGTCGACTAGCTCGGTGAGCCCCAGGTTCGTGTCGTGGTGCATGTGTCCCTGGCTGCAGGGACGCCCGGTGATCGGGACGATCTCGGTCATGCTGTAGGGGTCCTCGACGTGCGGGACGCCGAACATCCCTGATGCCGCCCGGACCAGGCTCGGCGAGAGTACCTCACCCCCCGACACGAGGCGGCGCAGACGGAAGTCGCCGGCGCCCATTCCGGCGCGCCGGGCCGCCTTCACGAGTTCGGCAAGATAGCTGGGGTTGGTCAGCAGGATCGTGGCGCCGCCCTCGGCCAGGCTTTCCAGCGCTGTCTCAGGAGGCACGATGCCGAGCAGACGACACCCGGCTCCGGCCAGCCGGCAGGCGTTGGCCGCCTGGTGCAGGGCCACGGTGGAGCGCGAGCTCAGGTTCACCTGCATGACATCGCCGGGCCGAAGCTCGCCTCGCAGTACCGAGGCCAGCGCGCCGAGCGCAGGCCACAGTTCCATCTCGTAGCGCGACAGCCACACCTCCGTGGGGCGCCCCGTGGTGCCGGTGGTGCGGGTGGCCAGGTAGGCCTGGACGTCGGTGCAGCGGAAGTCTCCTGGCCGTTCGGTCAGGTCCGCCTTGACCGTGACTGGGATCGCCCGCAGCCCGGCTACGTCGAGCTTGGCCGGGTCGATCTGGGCGGAGCTGAAGAGGCGCGCATAGAACGGTGACTGTGCGCCGAGCCTGACCGCGGTCCGGCGCAGGCTGCCATTCGTGAACTCGAGCCGGTCCTCCGGGTTGGTCGTCGGTCCTTCGACAAGCTCGGCGGCGTCCGCGCCCGCCTCGCCGAACTCGGCCAGGGTGGCGAGGACGTCGCCGACCAGCCGTTCGACGTTGCGCGGGTCAAGCCGCCGCCGCAGGGCAATGCCCAGCGCCAGCCGGAACTGCCGTACGCCTGTCTCGAACATCGCTCCGCTCCGTCCACTGCGATCGCAAGTGCGATTACCTCACTAATGCAGGTCTGGCGTGCGGGCCGACGCCGCCCGTGATCGGAATGCGCCGGCTCGCACGGTACCTCATCGACCTTCGCGGTTAGACGCTCTCGGCCGCGGCGGCGCTGAACAGCACCGCGCTGAGCGAGCCCAGCACGTAACGCAGGTGCTTGACGGAAGAACGCATGGTTTCCCTCCTTCCCGGATACTCGGCCAATGTGTTGTGGGGTTGGTCAGTGGGTTGCGGGACGGGTCACGGTCAGGGGAGGACGAGGACCGTGAGGTTCATCTCGGGGTGGAGCCCGCAGGTCACGTGGAACGTGCCCGGCGTCAGCCACGGGCCGGTCCTGTAGACCTCGTTCATTTGCATCAGGTGGAAGCCTCGCACTGGCTCGCCGCGCACCGGGGTGGTGATGAGCCCGTTCTGACCTGGCCCGATGTCGTGGATGTTTTTCGAGCTGTCCACGAACGTGAGGTACTGGCCGCGGTGGATGGTCACGGAGTCCAGCGTGAAGTCCATGAAGGACATGCCCACGGTATTGGGCGGAGCCGGCTTGGGACTCCCGACGAACACGGCGGGCACGAATATTCCCGCCAGAATGGGAGGAACGACAAGAAGAATGCGGGGGACTCGGGAGAGAATGCTACCTAATCTAGCCACCGGTTTCCTCTCGCCAGCAGCGCTCCTCGGCAGAGGACGACTGTAGATCCATCGGCCGCTTCCCCTCAGACGTCCTTGTCCTTGTTGCCTCGAACGCGACCAGCCGTCGGCTAGCAAGCGCACTCTACGTCGCCGTTTTTAGCTCGTAAATAGATAGCTTCTAAAATCGTGACCTCTGTCAATTATTGTTGTTATTGTTATCTACTGTTACGGTCATACCGCTTGGCGCACTTGGCAGCCTGAGGGGACAGCTGCGGCGGTTGCGTGGCATAGGTAACGACAGCCGCAGATTGAGGCGGAGGGCGACGACGCCTTGGGACTGGCACGCCGGCGTTCTGATTGCGGAGCCGCCAGCGCCCGCCTGCTCCTCCAGCCGGACACGCCGGGCCGAGGGCGACTGAATCAGCGCCTCAGCTGACCGGCCAGAGCGGCTGGGGCGTTCGGGCCGCTGAAGAGCGGCCGGCGAAATACCGCCGTTGTGGCCTGCTGCGTATTGGCGGGGCGTCGTCAGGTCGGCACCGACCTTCGTCGCTGAGCGATATGAGCCGGAATTTCGCCGTGCGGCAGGGCCGGGCGCACGTTCCGCAGTTCTGCTGGCCGGTGGACGGCTTTTATTCGGTCGGTCGACGAGCGTTCAGTTTGTGCTCCCGCCGATCGCCGCGCCGCAGTAGCTGCGCTATATCGCAAGTGTCCGCGCGTCAGCCCCGCATGAGCGCACAAGGCGGCGCGGCGCTTCAGCGTGTTGACGGCGTAAAGGGTGAACTCGGCCCGCCATCAGATGACGATCTGGACCGAGCCGCGATCGGGCCCGAGGCCGGCCCGGCAGGTTCGCCGGGATGCCGGGGCCGTGGCCTCGCGCGTGACGACCGATGTCCGTTTTAATGGTAATTAACCGGTAATGCCGTACGCCTCTCGGTGCTGCCGCGTATGCAGCGCGCATGACTGGCTCACAGCGGTCCTGTCATGCTAATGGCGCTCGGTGTGGAGTTGCTGCACCGGTCTGGTAGGTCACCCGGCGGCTCGCAACAACCTGAAGAGTATTCGAGCGCGCCGCGCTTAATGTCCTTTACCTGAAAGCGAACTGTGGTCCGGTCGATTTTGTCAACAGAACGGTAAGACATGAACGGAAGCAGCGCGGCATTCCTCCATTCTTCGAGAGTCTGGCCGGCGTGCGGTTATTCAAGCGACATATCGCGGCGACAGCTTCACCACGCGGTCAGTCGCAACGTTTCGCGCTCGACAGTCTAGGCTTTGGTGTATAACGCCGATCGATTGCGTCAGCGGTGTCGGGACCGGCGTTTACGGGCGCTCCTTCGATCCGACCATGCATGCCGAGTACTCCAACCGCACTTCGTGATTCTTCCTTAGCGGTAGGGCGTCAGGTCGGCCCTGGGGTAGCGCGTTTGGGTGTCGGCCAAGGTCTGCTCGTCCCAGTACGGGTCGCCGGGAGCGGGCCATCCGAACACCGACCGCTCCCGGGGGGTCGCCCGCTCGACGATCTCAAACCAGCCTGGTTGCGTCGCGCGCTCGGCCCAGGCGACCCTGCCCGTCCAGCGCGGTCCCCACGCGTCGTAGTTGACGAGGAGCGCAAAGCGGGTTGAGCGTTCCCCGGTCATGGCCGACCCACGGTGAAGCACGTCGGTCTGACGAACGAGCAGGGTTCCTGCGGGACCTGTCATGGAGACCTCCTCCTCGGCGAAC
>JASHUG010000013.1 GCA_030040155.1 Streptosporangiaceae bacterium
TCGCCCAGTACGCCGGAGCAGGTTTCACCGGGCCGCTCAACTGGTACCGCAATATCGACCGCAACTGGGAGCTGACCGCGCCTTGGCAGCACGCGCTGATCGACGTGCCCGCCCTGTTCATCGCGGGCGACCGCGACCCGAATCTGCGCACCATCAGCCCCGACGGGATTGCGGCGTTCCTGCCGAAGCTGACGAAATCGCTGATGCTCCCCGGCTGCGGCCACTGGGTTCAGCAGGAGCGGCCGGCAGATGTCAACGCCGCGATGCTGGAATTCCTCGGCGGTCTGCGCTAGAGCGCTGAAGGTCATCTGTCAGCAGCCTGTCCGTACCTCGTCAGCGGCCGTGGCAACTATGGCCACGACAACCACGAGATAGGGGCAGTAATCCGATGACTCCTGTAATCGAAGCGCGCGGCCTGACCAAGGCCTTCGGCGCGACCAGGGCCCTGGCCGGCGTGGACCTGGAGGCCGACCGGGGGCGCGTTCTCGCGCTCCTCGGCCCGAACGGAGCCGGAAAGACCACCATCGTCCGCGTGCTGGCCACGCTGCTCACGCCGGACGCCGGACAAGCGCGAATCTGCGGATATGACGTGGTGACCGACGCCGTTCAGGTGCGCCAGCTGCTGGCCCTCACCGGGCAGTACGCATCGGTAGACGACGAGCTAACCGGTGCCGAGAACCTGATCATGATCGCGCGGCTGCTCGGGTTCGGCAGGCCGGAAGCCAAGGCCAGGACGTGGCAGCTGCTCGAGCGGTTCGACCTGGCGGACGCGGCGAAGCGGGCGGTGAAGACCTACTCCGGCGGTATGCGGCGCAGGCTTGACCTGGCCGCCAGCCTGCTCGGCAATCCCGAGGTGCTGTTCCTGGACGAGCCGACCACAGGACTCGACCCCCGCGCCCGCCTGCAGATGTGGGACACGGTCAGGGGCGTCGTGGCAGCCGGTACGACCGTGCTGCTGACCACGCAGTACCTGGACGAGGCCGACGAGCTGGCCGACCACGTCGCCGTGATCGACCACGGCGAGGTCGTCGCGTCGGGTACTCCGGCCGAGCTGAAGGCAAGGACCGGCACTCAGACGCTGGCCGTGCGCGCGGCCGACCGGGGGCTGACACCGCTGGTGGCCGCGGCCGTGGCCGAGATCGCCGGCGTGCAGCCCGAGATCCACGACGAGACCGGCCTGGTCATGGCCACGGTCGGCGACCCGGCGATGGCAGCAGCCGTAGTCAGGCGGCTGGACGACGACGGGATCACGGCCGCCGAGCTGACGCTGCGGCTGCCGAGCCTGGACGAGGTGTTCCTGACCCTGACCGGACACCGCGCCGAAGATGACGCGGCCGGCACGACTGAAGGGAGGGCGGCATGACCATGCAGCTCACAACCCCGACGGCGGAGGAAGTCACCCCGACGTCGGTGACACCAGTGCGGACGTTGGCGCGCCGGATTGGCGTGCGCCAGACCCTGTCCAACAGCCTCACCCTGGCCTGGCGCAACGTCACGCAACTCAAGCACTCGCCGGAGAAGCTGATGGACGTCACGTTGATGCCCATCGTGTTCCTGGTGCTGTTCCTCTACGTGTTCGGCGGCGTCGTGGCCGGCAGCACGCACGCCTACCTGGAGCAGCTGCTGCCGGGCTTGGTCGGCCAGATGGCGATGTTCGCGACGATGACGTTGGGCACCGCCCTGTGCGACGACATCCACAAGGGCGTCTTCGACCGGTTCCGCAGCCTGCCGATTGCCAGGTCCGCCCCGCTGATCGGCGCGGTCATCGGGGACTCGCTGCGGTTCTGCGTCGTGATGGTGGTTCTGACCGGCTTCGGTTCCGCGCTCGGCTTCCGCTTCCACACCGGGCCGCTGGACATCGTCGCCGCGTACGCGCTGGCCTACGTGTTCTACCTCGCCGTCTGCTGGATTTCCGTCTTGATCGGCCTGGTTGCCCCGTCTCCGGAGACGGTCCAGGGCCTCTCCATGATCTGGACCATGCCGCTGGTATTCGGCAGCAGCGTGCTGCTGGCCAACACCAGCACGATGCCGGGCTGGCTGCAGGCCTGGGTGAAGGTGAACCCGGTGAGCGACCTCGCGGACTCGGTCCGGGCGCTGACCATCGGCGGACCCGTCGGCGACCACGCCCTGATCACGCTTGCCTGGGCGGTCGGCATCGTGATCGCCGCGTTTCCGCTCGCCCTGCGCACGTACCGCAGGCGTGCCTGACTGGCGGCGTGGGTGCGCCCACCTAGAACGACAGTGCGAGCGCGTCCGGCTGGCCGAGAAGCCGGCCGGACGCGTACGCCGCCTCGAATTCGGCCTCGCCCAGGGTGGTGGCGGCCTCGACCCTGATCACCTCCAGGCTCATCTCGTTGCGGAAACCCTGGAGGCTGTGCGCCAGGCCGAGAAGCTGCGCGGCCCGGGCATGGTCGTCGCGGGCGGCAGCCAGGGCGGCAGCGCCTTCGACGACGGTGGCCAGCGTCTGGTTGCTCTGCGTCAGCAGCACCGACGAACTGGCGAGGAGGTCCAGGGCCTGCCGGTGCCAGCCCGCCGCCGCGTCCAGATCGCCTTCCTGCTCGGCGAGACAACCGAGCTTGGTGTACGCGGTCGCGGCCTCGAACACGAGGTCGGGCCGCCGGGGTCGGGCCGCGACGATCTCCGCCGCCCGGTCGAGCATCGTCCGTGCCGCACCCAGGTCACCAGCGGCCCTGGCCAGCTCGCCCAGGTGCACGTAACCCCGCGCCGCGTGGTCCAGGTTGCCGGTACGCTCCGCGACGCGCACGGCCGCCTCGATCTCGGCCCGGCCACCGGTGATGTCGCCCGCGGCCGCGCGCGCCCAGCCCAACGGCATGCCTATCGTGTGGGCCCAGTTCGCCGCCACATCGTCGATCGCGAGGTCACTAGCCTCCTCCAGCCACCGCACGGCATCGGCCGGCTTGCCGTGCGCCATCGCCACCTCGGCGAGCCCGCTCAGGCTCACCACCATCCCGAACCGGTCACCCAGGCGCTCGAACAGCTCGTAGGCCTCGGCCAGATCGTCCCCGCCTGCCTCGATGTTGCCGGAGTTCATCGCCAGATGGCCGGTGCCCAGCTTCCGTGCCGCGCGCACCCACGGGTCCGGGTGCGCCGCAACCCTGTCCAGGGCAGCGACGGCCTCGCCGTTGTCGCCGCCGAGCGCGGCGAGCATTGGCGCCAGCAGGGCGAGCATGGGGTGCCCGGCGTCCTGGGCTGAGGCCGGCAGCGTGCGCAGCACCTCGCCCAGCCGCTCGG
>JASHUG010000117.1 GCA_030040155.1 Streptosporangiaceae bacterium
CCGCTGCGTTGCGTCGCTAAAGCCGCTGCGCTATCCGGATGATATCGAGCCGTTTGTCGCCACCTGGTTCCGAGGACGCCCCGAGCATGCCGCTGGACTGGTAGCACAGCTTCATGACCGCCCTGCGCTGCGGCAGGTCGCTACGGTGCCTTTGATGCTTGCCTTCTATTGCATGGTCGGCGACAAGCAGATGCCCAGTCGTCGCCATGAACTGTATGTCAGGATGATCCGGCGCTTGCTGGTCGGCGGATGGCGACGCGATGGCGGCCTCGACCCTGACCCGGACAGCTGTCTCCCGGTTCTTCGTGCATGGGCTTGGTCCGCAGCGTCTAACGACTACGTCTCGGGCTGGGATGAATTCGAAGCACATCGGATCAAGAGGAGCCAGCATCTGAGCCATGATGATCTGGAAGCGCTCAATCATGTGGCGATGCCACCTGGTCGCGAGGACCTAGATACTGGGCTAACTAGGCGGCGTTTTGTTCACCGGTCAGTCTGCGAACACTTGGTCGCCGAGTACGTCAGCACGGAAATGTCCGCTGAAGACGCCGTGGCCGAATTGCTGAACCATCTCTGGTACGACCCAGACTGGGAGTACGCGGCGCCAGCCGCGGTAGCGCTGCATCCTGACCGAGAGCACATCCTTAGGGGCCTCATACGTCGAGCGACTGGAGGAGATCAGTTTGACCTAGACCTCGCAAAAGTTGATGGCTGTTGGGAGATCCGCCGGTTTGTGGCTCGTATAGCTCAGGAATCCAGCGAGGATGACTGGTCAGCTGAGATGCGTGCGGCGATCACCCAAGCCCGACTCGGGCTAGTGAAAGCCGGGCGGGAGAACCTCGGCGATGTCGTGGCCGTCGACTGGCCTAGCTCAAGCATCCTGGTCGTGGAAGCGCTGCTGGGGCTGCTTGCCAGCGAGAACCGCCCAGGCCGCGCACGAGAGCTCGCGGATGCGCTGATCGGGTCGACACCAACCGAGATACAGCGTAGCCGAGCTCGTCGTTGCCTGCTGAGGATGCTGTCTCAAGCCAGTTCGGCCCGTCCTGAAGAAGTCCTGGAATTGACAGGTGCACTAGGACAACTCGCGAGCACAGATCAGGATGAGCGAGAAATTGCTGAGGTACTGATCACGCTGTTCGCGCATGAGACCGGTTCAGACCGAGCCGAAGCGCTTGCCGAGGCGGCGGGTCGAGTCGGTGTGACACCGAAAGAGCTGGAGCTAGCAAGAGACAAGCTACGCGCCGTAGAGCGGTCTCGAATCGCCACCCGGTCCCATACCAAAACTCCGAAACGCGCAGCGGATCGAGTGAAAATGCGTGATGGGCTACTACGGAAACTCAAAGGTGCCAGTAGTGCCGAATCGGGCGGCAACGTCGGGGAGCTGCAGCCGGTGCTAGAAGCCCCCTGGCCCGCGGAGCTGATGGGCCAAGGGGCTCCTCGTCGTCAGATGACCCACTGATTGTCGTTGTTACCGCTGGGCGTGGATTCTTCTACCCAGACATGACAGGTCGTGTCATTGTCACAGCCCGATGTGATAACCGAGGAGTACGGGTATTGGGTTTCGCCTTGGGTGTAGTACCAGTCGGTTTCGCCGACGTTGATCCACCAGTGTCCATCTTTGACCCACTCGTCCCATACGCTGGTGCACACCCCGGCGGTCCACCCTTCCACTATGACGTCGCCGTCGGCCTCCTGACCAGCGTGCAGGAAGTCGTCGTTGCTGTCCTCAAGGCAGTAGACATCGTCACCTGCGTAGAGAGCGTTGTATCCGCTCCCGTCAGTGAAGGTGTTAGTTCCGCTGACTTGCCGGATGTCATAGAAGTCGAAGTTAACCCCGAGGTCATAGGCGAGGGTAGCTTGCGTGTCCTCAGCGCTGTAAATGATGCACCAGTCAGTGCTGGTGAGGCACAGCGGACCGACGTAGGCAAGTGTCAGGTCGCTGGGCTCGAGGGTGAGGTCATCGCGGGCGTGCTGCTCACCGGCCGGGCTGCCGAGCGTGTTCGCAGCAGCCCACCTGACCGTGTGGGGGGCGGCGTTGACCGAAGCTGGCAGTGTGCTCGCGCTTGCCGATGTTGCCGCTGCTAGCCCGAAGGTGACAAGAGCCGGCACGGCCAGCAGGGCTGTAATCCGTTTTTGCACCGATCTGCCTTCCTTTCCTGTCTGCCGGGTAAGAGGCCCAGTTACGGTGGCTGGACCGGGGTGCGCAGCAGCTGGCGGGACTCGGTTTGACGAATGTCAGGGTCTGGCAAGTGCTGCTAAA
Organism: Streptosporangiaceae bacterium; assembly: GCA_030040155.1. Taxonomy (GTDB): domain Bacteria; phylum Actinomycetota; class Actinomycetes; order Streptosporangiales; family Streptosporangiaceae; genus JAJYUU01. The sequence continues at coordinate 2,261 of JASHUG010000117.1, forward strand.
TGCCGAGACTTACCCATGCCGTTCGCACTGCGTTAGCATTTGATCTGCACGGGGGCATCACGACGGGTGGTGACGGGTATGGAGTTCTGCCTGCTCGGACCGTTAGTGGTGGCCCGCGGTGATGCGGTGGTGCCGGTGCAGGCGGGTAAGCAGCGGGCGGTGCTGGCGGCGCTGCTGCTGAACGCCAACCGGGTGGTGGCGGTGGAGGAGCTGGCCGAGACGCTGTGGGGGGCCGCGCCGCCGCCGTCGGCGCGGCTGACTGTGCAGAACTACGTGCTGCGGCTGCGGAAGGCATTTGGGGACGCGAGCCGTTCCCGGATCACGACGCAGCCGCCCGGCTATGTGATCAGCGTGGCGGCTGGTGAGCTAGACCTGACTCGGTTCGAGGTCTTGCTGGGCGCGGCGCGGCAGGCGGCCAGGGGCCGCTCGTGGGACACCGCGGCTGCTCAGGCACGCGCGGCGCTGGCGCTTTGGCGGGGC
>JASHUG010000118.1 GCA_030040155.1 Streptosporangiaceae bacterium
GTTCCGGCCGCGGGTTCTCCGGGGCGTCAGTAACGTCAGCACGGCCTCGACCCTGTTCGGTCGTCCGCTCGATTACCCGCTGGTGCTCGCCCCGACCGGGTTTACTCGCATCGCCGATCCGCAGGGGGAACTCGCTGTCGCCCGGGCAGCAGAGCGAGCCGGCCTGCCGTACACGCTGTCAACGCTCAGCACCCGGTCAATCGAGGAAGTCCGGGCGGTCAGCAACGGGCGACTGTGGTTCCAGGTCTACGCGTGGCGCGACCGCGGCCTCATCAAGGAGATGATCGACCGGGCGGCTTCCGCCGACTATGAGGCGCTGGTCCTGACGGTTGACACCGCCGTGCTGGGGCGCCGGGAACGAGACGTACGCCGCGGGTTCTCCCTTCCGCCGGCCATCGGCCTCGGCACGATCGTCGATGGAGCCCTCCATCCGGGCTGGACCCTCGCGTTCGCGCGCAGCGAGCCGATCCGGTTCGCGAACGTCGCGGGTCGCGAGGTAGGCGACGGGGCATCGCCAGTCACGCTGTCGGAGTACATCAACACGCAGTTCGACCCCGGCCTGTCCTGGGCAGATGTCGACTGGCTGCGCTCCAACTGGAGCGGACCGATCGTGATCAAGGGAATCCAGACCACCGACGACGCGCTGCTCGCCGTCGACGCCGGAGTGAGCGCCATCGTCTTGTCCAATCACGGTGGCCGCCAACTCGATGGTGCTCCGGCCACCCTCAGCCTTGTTGGCCCCGTGGCCGACGCCGTCGGCGGCCGGATCGAGATCATCTGCGACGGCGGCGTCCGGCGTGGCAGCGACATCGTCAAGGCGCTAGCTGCCGGTGCCACCGCCGCGATGGCCGGGCGCGCCTACCTCTACGGTCTCGGCGCCGCTGGTGAAGCGGGCGTCGACCAGGTGCTCGACTGGTTCCGCGCCGACATCACCCGGACGATGAACTTGCTCGGCGTCCAAGCCATCCCCGAGATCAACCGCTCGCTGATCAACCTGCCTCCCGACTGGCGAGCGGCGGCCTGACCCGCGGTTAGCTGCCGGCCGACCGCTCGCAGCCGGCCGGCTTGGCCTGGGTGATCCCATGTCACACCTCTCCCGGGCTATCTCGTCTCGGTCGCAGGACAGACAGTCGGGAAGGTGATGGTCATGCGGGTATTCGTGGCAGGAGGCACCGGGGTTGTCGGGCGCCGGCTGGTACCGCAGCTTGTCGGCCGTGGCCACGAGGTCACGGCAACGGCGACGAGCACGGCCAGGCTGGGCACGCTGGTGGAGCTAGGGGCAGATGCTGTGGTGATGGACGGGCTCGACGCGGCGTCGGTCGGCGAGGCGGTGGCCAAGGCCAGGCCGGATGCGATCGTTAACCAGATGACGGCCATCAGTCCCGGTCACGCCGGCAAGCCCGATTTGAAGCATTTTGATCGCTGGTTCGCCACCACGAACCGACTGCGGACTGAAGGAACGGATCACCTGCTGGCCGCGGCGGAGGCAACCGGGGTACCCGTGTTCGTCGCCCAGGGTTACGCAAGCTGGAACGGCATCCGCGAGGGCGGATGGGTGAAGACCGAGGAGGACCCGCTGGACCTGCTCGCGGGGACTTCGGCACACGCGGGCATGGAAGCACTGCGCCACCTTGAGGACGCGGTCGTCGGGGCGGGCGGCGCCGTATTGCGATACGGCTCGCTGTACGGGCCGGGGGCCACCGATGACCAGGTTGAGCTCGTGCGCAAGCGGCAGTTCCCACTCGTCGGTTCTGGCGCCGGGTACAGCTCGTGGCTGCATCTGGACGACGCGGCGGGCGCAGCCGTCCTAGCGGTTGAGCGGCAGGCTAAGGGCGTATTCAACATCGTGGACGATGAGCCCGCCCCGGCCAGCGAATGGCTGCCCTGCCTGGCCTCGAGCGCAGGCGCGAAGCGGCCGATGCGTGTCCCCAAATGGCTCGCCAGGATGCTCGCGGGAGAGGTCGCGGTGATCATGATGACCGAGGGACGCGCTTTCTCCAACGCCAAGGCCAAGCGGGTACTCGGCTGGGAGCTACGCTATCCGTCGTGGCGGCAGGGCTTCCGGGAGGGTCTCGGTGAGCCGCGCTGAGGAATTCGAGAAGCTGCGTCCGCTGCTGTTCTCGATCGCCTACCGGCTCCTCGGCAGCGTGACCGAGGCCGAGGATGCGGTCCAGGAGACCTGGCTGCGGTACGAGGCCTCTCCGGTACAACCCACGTCGACCAAGGCCTTCCTCTCGGCCGTCGCGACCCGGATCTCGATCGACGTCCTGCGGTCGGCTCGTCGCCGGCGGGAGGCGTACGTCGGGCCATGGTTCCCCGAGCCGCTACTGACCGATCCTTATGAGGACCCGGAACGATCAGCGGAGCTGGCCGACTCGGTGTCGATGGCAGCGCTGCTCCTGCTCGAGCGGCTCAGCCCGCTCGAGCGCGCCGTGTTCGTGCTGAGCGAGGTGTTCGGGTTCAGCTTCCCGGAGATCGCCTCGGCCGTCGGGCGATCGGAGGCAGCATGCCGTCAGCTGGCGGTGCGCGCGCGCCGCCACATGGAGGCAGGCCGACCGCGGTTCGAGGCCGACCGAACCGAGCGCGAGACGCTCGCCGGGCGGTTCTTCGACGCCTTCAGGGAAGGCGACGTCGACGGGCTGCGCGAACTCCTGACGGCCGACGTTCAGATAATCGGCGATGGCGGCGGCAAGGCCCCGCAGTGGGCCGGAGGCGTCGTCGGCGCCGAGAACGTGGCCAGGGTGCTCGTGGCCATGCACGAGCCGCTCGACCGCATCGGCATCGCAATGCAGCAGCGCGCCGTGAACGGCCAGCCAGGCGCAATTTTCCGCGACCGCGACGGCAAGGTGCTCGGCGCCTGGGCGCTCGACATACTCGACGGTCAGGTCCAGATGATCCGCGCGGTGCTCAATCCCGACAAGCTCTGGCACGTGGGCCCGGTTGGAGACGCGTGGGCGACCTTCCGCGAGGTGACCAAGGCCCGCCGGCCCGCCGGCTGACCAGAGGACGAGCGATGTGGCATAAGGCCCGATCAGCGCGGGTATCGGCAGGCAGAGGAGGCCGGGGTCGTCAGCACGGTGCAGGTGACCCCCGCGGAGCCAGACGAGAGGCGGTCATCCCGTGCGTTCCGATATCAGGCCTGGCGGAATCTTTCCCGACTACGCGCTGCCCGACCACACCGGCACGGTCCGAACGCTCAGCGAGCTGCAGGGCTCAGATCCGCTGGTTCTGATGCTCGCGCGCGGTAACTACTGCCCGAAAGAACACCAGCAGGCCCTCGAGCTTGCCGCCAACTACCCGAAGATCGCCGTCGCGTACACCCAGGTGGTGACGATCGCTACCGACGACCACCACACGCTGCAGGAGTTCCGGGCATCAACTGGCGCGCAGTGGACCTTCCTCTCTGATCCCGGTCGGATAATCCAGCATGAACTAGACATCCAGGAGTACACCGACCCCGAGCACAACCCGATGATCCCGCACACGCTCGTGCTCAAGCCGGGACTGGTCATCCACAGCATTTACAACGGCTACTGGTTCTGGGGACGCCCTTCCTTCACCGACCTGTGGCACGACCTGCGCGAGGCGACGGCCGAGATCCGCCCGGACTGGGACCTCAGCACGCCAGGACTGCGCGCGGCCTGGTACGCCGGTGACTATGCGCCGTTCCACGGATGGGATCGGCGCTCTCCTGAGTCGATGCCAACCTCTTACCAGGCCTAGCTCATCCGCCGAGCTCGCCGCGGGCATTGACGCACCCTCAATACTGCGGCCAGCCCGGCGCGCTGACAGGGCCCGCAGCTGGCAGTACGCAGCAGAGTTCGGGACACAGTATGCTACCTACGTTCCGCAGCGACGGATCCCGTCGCGCCGAGGGGCTATGGCGCAGCTGGTAGCGCGTCTGCATGGCATGCAGAAGGTCAGGGGTTCGAATCCCCTTAGCTCCACATTTGTGGTGTCTCGGGACATTGAGGACACCTCGAACCCGTGATCAGGGTTGCGGTCAGCGCTCGGCGTCGACGTCGAGGACTGGCACGGGCAGGATCCCGACATTGTGCTCGAGCAGCCGCCACCGGCCAAGCCGCCGGGACAGGACCGACCAGCAGCAGTTGCCGAACGGTCCGAGCGCCCGCAGGTCATCGGGGATCCCGAGCAGCCGGGCCGAGCCGAACCCGAGGGCGCCCCCGTGCGCGACGACGACGGCCAGGGAACCGCCGGGGACGCTGTCGGCGATCCGCTCCATCGCCGCCGACGCCCGGTCGGCCACAGCCGCGGCGGTCTCACCGTCGCGAGGCTCCCAGGCAGCGAACGCCTCGGGAGACTGCGCGCGGATCTCGTCGGCGGTCTTGCCCTCCCACGAGCCGCCACCGCGCTCGCGCAGGTCCTTGTCGAGTTGCACGGTCAGCCCGGTAAGCCGCGCGAGGACGGCTGCGGTCTGCGTCGCCCGCGTGAGATCCGAGGAGAATATGGCCTCGGGCTTCATCGCCGCCAGATACGGAGCAGCCCGCCTGGCCTGCTCCCGGCCGACTTCATTTAGTGGCACATCAAGCTGCCCCTGGAACCGGCGGTCCGCGTTATAGATGGTCTGCCCGTGGCGCCACAGCACCAGTTTTACGATCTCCGGGGTGTCGCCGCCCGACCAGATGCTGCCCGACCCTGCTGTGACTGTCAGCGCCGGCCCCCGTCGCCGGACCCGTGAGCACCCGAAGCACCTACCGGCTCAGGCAGCGGGATTACCGGGCAGTCCTTCCACAGCCGCTCCAGGGAGTAGTAAACGCGCTCCTCTGCGTGCTGGACGTGGACCACGATGTCGATGTAGTCGAGCAGAACCCAGCGAGCCTCCCGCTCCCCCTCGGTCCTGGCGGGCTTGGCACCGGCCCGGGCCAGCTTCTCCTCGATCTCGTCGACGATCGCGCGAACCTGGCGGTCGTTCGATGCCGAACAAAGCAGGAAGGCGTCGGTGATGACCAGCTGCTCGCTGACGTCGTAGGCAATGATGTCGGAGGCGAGCTTGTCAGCCGCGGCTGCGGCCGCGATCTCCACGAGCTCGACGGCCCTGTCGGTGGCAGTCACGTGTGCTGGCAGTCCTCCTCGGCTCGCCTGTAGCCCTTCATACGATCTCACGTTCAGGCGAAAACTGAACGCAGGCACTTGCCAGCGTATCCGGCGAATTCGAGGCGCCCATCCAACTGAGGCCAGGACCCGACCGATAAACCGCATATGCCGGATTCAGCCTCCAGATAGTCTCACGAGTCACAGAGATTAACTGCCGCGCCTGGCGGCCAGGCTGGCCGACACGAGCCAGGACGCGACCAGCAGGATGGCGGCGACCAGGAACGGAACGCCCGTTGGCCAACTGGCCGACTGGATCGCCGCGCCGCTCCCGCGTAGCGCTGCGCTGGCGGGCGAGATGCTGGACAGCAGCGCCACGAGGACGGCCGCGATCGTGCTGAGCACGGCCACCGCCTGGTGGCGGATCACCGGCGGGTTGCAGAACGTGCCGACGGCGGAGCCCACAAGTACGCAGATGACCGCCTTGCCCAGCCCGTCGCCCAGGCTCGTTCCCAGCAGACCAGGATGAGCATGCAGCATCTTCGCCAGCTCGCCAGAGGTCGCCAGGTCATAGGCCGCGCCGGCCAGGGCGAGCACTGCCCCTCCGGCCAGCCCGGTGAGCAGGACCGCGACCTGCGCCTTCCTCGGCCCCGCGGCCGCGGCCACGCACGCCCGCGCGGCCGGGGGCTCGGCGGTGAGCATTGACCTGGTCAGCAGGGCGACAACCGGCAGCAGCATCGCGGCGCTCCAGTTGAGCGCGTCGCCCAGCGACTCCTGCCCGCCAACCCCCGCGACCGAGATCAGCAACGCGTAGCTGATCAGCGGCAACACCCACCGATGCGACCGGAACAAAATGGCGGCCTGGTATCGCATCAGCGCTGTCACCGGGCGTCTCCCGTCGGCTCGCCGCAGGCCCTGACCTCCGCGACATGTACGTCATCCCAGTTCAGGAGCTCTCGCAGCACCGAGTCAGACGCGGCCTTGAGCGCCACAATCTCGACCAGGACCGGGCCGTCAGCCGACGCCGTGCCAACTTCAAGATCTTTGGAGGGAACGAGGCGTGCCCCCACGACTCCGGTCAGTCGGCCTAGCTGTGGTAGCGACTCGGGATCAACGCCCGATAGCTCGATGACCACGGTCGCCTCGGGTCGCCCGCCTTCAGCCGCTGTCGCGCTCGCCGTGCCGGGGCCCTCCAGCAACCGGACCTCACCACCGCCAAGCTGCCAGCGCTGGCTGACCTGCCCGGCCAGCCTGGCCTGATGGTGGTCGACGAACATCACGGTGCCGCCATCTGCCAGTCGCTCGGCGACCGCCGCATCCAGCGTCCCGCGGGCAGGCTGATCGAGCCCGGTCCAAGCCTCATCCAGGACTAGCAGGCCAGGTCGCGGCAGCAGGGCCTGGGCGATGGCCACCTTTTGGCACATCCCCTTGGACAGCGTGCGGAGCGGTGCACCAGCGTAGTCGGCCGCCCCGAGCCGGCCCAGCCAGCGGTCAGCCTCGGCCCTGACCGCCGGGCCGCGCAGGCCGTGGATCCGGCCCATGTGGATCAGGTAGTCGCGCGCCGAGAACGCTAGCCCGCTGGGAAACCGCTCGGGCACGTAGCCAGTCGAGGGGCGCCCGCAGACCCGGCCCGCCGTCGGGACCGTGATCCCGGCCGCCACCCGCAGCAGGGTGGACTTTCCGCTGCCGTTGCGCCCCTCTAGCCGGATCAGCTGGCCTGGGGCAGCCTCCACGCACACATCGCGGACGACCCACGGCTGGCGCAGCCCGTACCGCTTGCCGACCCCGTCCAGCCGCAACGCCCGTCCTCCCTGCCCGGCTCGTGGTCCAACCATACGGGCCACGGCGGCGCCGTAGTGGAAGCGGCGACGAGTCTTGCCTGGACGTTGACCGATCTAGCGTGCAAGACGACAAATTTACGAACTCGATATTGATTTCCGGCAATGACAGGACTAAAGGATCTGTGTAGCAGTCACCCAGCCGAAGCCCGTTATCGGGGAGAGAAGGGTTACTTTGAGTCACCTCATACGCCCGCGCATGGTGCGGGCCCTGGCGATTGCCGTGCCGGCCACGCTTGTCGCAGTGTTCGCGGCAACGCAGGCCCAGGCACAGCCGACTTCCGGGAGCCACCCTGGCGCGGCCCAAGCCGCATTGTCGACCAAGGTCACCGACCGGGTCATCATCCTGTTCCGTAATCAGTTCTCCGCCATTCCGGCTAATGCGGCAAATGACTCCCGCCGAGCTGCGGACGTCCGTTCCAGCCAGCACTCAGTGCTCGCTCAGCTGGCGAGCACGCACGCGACGAACGTGAAGAGCCTCACGCTCATCAACGCAGTTTCCGCAACCGTCTCCCCGGCCGAGGCGCAGGCCCTCCGCGACAACTCAGCGGTCAGCGAGGTCGTCCCCGACCTGCCCGTGCCGTACGCCACTGCGCCGGCGCTGCCGAAGACCAAGACGGCGCAGGGCATCACTCCCCTGCCGGGCGCGTGCGCCCCTAAGGGCAAGGTGCAGCTTGACCCCGAGGCGATCGAGAACATCCACGCCGCAACGCAGTCTGGCAAGGGCGACTCGGCCCAAGCGCTCGGCTACAGCGGCACCGGCGTCAAGGTCGCCTTCATCGCGGACGGACTGGACATCAACAACCCCGACTTCATCCGCGCCAACGGCAAGCACGTCTTCGTCGACTATCAGGACTTCAGCGGCACCGGCAGGAATGCCCCGACCGGCGGCGCCGAGGCGTTCATTGACTCCAGCTCGATCGCGGCTCAGGGCAGGCACGTCTACAACGTGGCCAGCTACGGCTTCGGCCTGAACACGACCTGCGATGTCCGGATCCTCGGCGTGGCTCCGGGCGCGAGCCTGGTCGGCCTCAACGTGTTCGGCTCATCCAACTTCGCGTTCGACTCCGTCAGCCTGGAGGCTATCAACTACGCGGTCACCGTCGATCACGTGAACGTGATCAACGAGTCGTTCGGCGACAACCCCTTCCCCGACGAGGGCACGCTCGACCTGACCGAGATGGCAAACGACGCTGCCGTCAGGGCAGGCGTGACCGTGGTCGTGGCGTCCGGCGACTCCGGGCCGACCAATACGATCGGCTCCCCGGCGACTGACCCGAATGTCATTTCGGCCGGCGCGACGACGACCTACCGTGCCTACGCCCAGACCGGCATCGCCGGCATCACCTACCCCGGCGTCAAGGGCTGGATCGACAACAACATCAGCGGCCTGAGCTCTGGCGGCTTCGACCAGAGTGGCGCCACCGTCGACGTCGTCGCGCCCGGCGACCTCAACTGGACCCTCTGCTCCCCCGATCCTGACCTTTATGCGGACTGCGTCGACTTCTCAGACCAGCCGTCCTCGGTCCAGTTGCAGGGCGGCACGAGCGAGGCCGCCCCGCTGACCGCCGGCGTGGCCGCCCTGGTGATCCAGGCCTACGCCAAGGGGCATCACGGGGCTCGCCCGTCACCGGCCGTGGTCAAGCAGATCATCATGTCAACCGCGGAGAACATCAACGCGCCGGCCGACCAGCAGGGCGCGGGGATGGTGGACGCGTACGCGGCAGTGCTGGCCGCCCGGTCCTACAAGGGCAGCACGGAATCCGCCAGCGGCAACTCCATCCTGGACAGCACGACCCAGCTCAACGCCGTCGGGCAGCCAGGGACCAGCGAGCAGTTCTCCGAGACCCTGACCAACGACGGAGCCAGCACGCAGACGATCGGTCTCAGCAGCCGTACCCTCGGCGGCTACTCGCCGGTGCTGACCGAGCCGCTGTCGCTCACCACGGCGAACAACCTCGAGCAGGTGGTGAACTTCACCGTGCCCAAGGGCCAAGCGCGGCTGAACGTCTCCGTCGGCCTAGTCGGCGGCGTGGACATCAGCCTTATCGCCCCGGACGGCGACTTCGCCGAGTTCAACTCGCCGCAGGGGACAGGCAACTACGGCAACGCGCAAGTAGCCGAGCCCGCGGCCGGCACGTGGACTGCGCTGATCGCCGGCAGTCAGGCCGGGACGGCGCAGTTCCAGGCGAGCACGGCCACGTGGCAGCCGTTCGGCACCCTGTCCGCCCGTTCGCTGACTCTCGCGCCGGGGACATCCGGCAGCTTCACGCTGACGGCGCCGACGCCATCGGAGCCGGGCGACCAGTCCGGCTCGATCCTGCTGCACAGCTCGGGCGCGGGCCCGTCGTTCGCCGCCGTGACCTCGATCCCGGTCACGCTGCGCGCGCTGGTGCCCACGCCTAGCCCGTCTGTGACCTTCACGGGCACGCTCACCGGTGGCAACGGCCGCTCGTTCTCGACCGGGCAGACCAGCTACTACCAGGTCGAGATACCCGCTGGCCTGAAAGCGCTCAACGTCCAGGTCAGCACGCCTAACGCGAACAACACGTTCTACGCCGAGCTGGTCGACCCGAGCACGAACGAGGAGGCCTCAAGCGCCTTCAACGGCCTGGAAGAAACCGGTTCGTCGACGGGAGGATCTCAGCTCGTGCCAGAGGAAGGCGCGCAGTTGCACGTGCTCAATCCGAGCGCCGGCCTGTGGACCCTGGTGATCGACTTCTTCAACACGGTCTCGGGCACCGCGGTGTCCCAGCCGTTCACGGTGACGATGAACGACACCCCGGTTCATGCCGTGGCCAGGGGCCTGCCCGACTCGACCAGCACGGTGCTGGCCGCGGGCACTCCAGTCACCGCCTACATCCACGTCAGGAACGACGGCACGTCACCAGAGGCGTACTTCGTCGACGCCCGGCTCGACACCCAGGTGACGACGGCGCTGGCGGCCCAGAGCACGTCGACGCTGACGTTGCCCGACCTGAACGGCACCGTGCCGGTCTTCCTCGTCCCGACCCACACCACCACGGTGACGGCGAGCGCCTCGTCGCCGTCCCAGCTGTTCTTCGACGTCACCTACGACTTCGGAGACCCAGATGTGTTCTCGACCATCGGCACTACGGCCAGCGCCAGCCTGTCTTCGGGTGAGGTGGCGCCTGGCGACTGGACCGTCACGCCTGAGCTGCTCGGCCCGTTCGTGAACGCGGCCACGCCGGTCACCGCGACGGTCGGCATGACCGCGACCACGTCGGCGTTCGACCCGGCGGTGACGTCACCTACCGGCGACCTGTGGCTGGGCAGCGAGAACGCCAGCAACTCCTTCGCCCCGTACGTCGTCAATCCGGGTCAGAGCGTCACGATCCCGGTGACGATCACGCCAGAGGGAACCGCAGGCAGCACAGTCAGCGGCACCCTGTACCTCGACGACTCGTCGTTCATCCCGGCGGATGTGACGTTCGACGACGTGCCGACCAACGGGCCTGAAGGCAGCGACGTAGCCGCCTTCGGCTACACGTACACGATCGGGTCGTAAGAGCGGGGGTGGGGCCGGCTTGCCCGGCTCCACCCCTCTCACCCGTATCAGCCCGGGGCATACAGCCCGCGCTTGGCGATGTACTGCACGATGCCGTCGGGCACCAGGTACCAGATCGGGTGGCCGCCTCGCACCCGGACCCGGCACTCGGTCGAGGAGATCGCCAGGGCGGGGATCTCCAGCAGCTTGACCCGGTCCGCGGGCAGGTCTGACATCGTCAGCTGGTGTCCTGGCCGGGTGCAGCCCACGAACTGCGCCAGCGCGAACAGCTCATCCGCGTCGCGCCAGGAGATCATCTTGGCCAGCGCGTCAGCGCCGGTGATGAAGTAGAACTCCGCTTCCTGGCCACGCTCGGCCCGCAGGTCGCGAAGGGTATCGATCGTGTAGGTCTCCCCCGGCCGGTCGATGTCGACTCGGCTGACCGAGAACCTGGGGTTGGAGGCGGTGGCGATGACCGTCATCAGGTACCGGTCTTCGGCCGGCGAGACCTCGCGGTACTCCTTCTGCCAAGGCTGCCCGGTCGGCACGAAGATGACCTCGTCCAGGTCGAAGACGTCCGCGACCTCGCTGGCGGCCACCAGGTGCCCGTGATGGATCGGGTCGAAGGTGCCACCCATGACGCCAAGGCGCCTGCCCGTGCCGTTCGCGCCAACAGCGCCAACGGCGCCAGCCTCACTCATGAGAGCCGAGCTTAACCACGGGCTCAGACCGGATAGGTGACCTGGGTCAGCTTCTCCGACTCGGCCCAGAGCCTGCGCTGCGCCTCGGCGTTCTGGGATCGTCCGTTCGACCGGACCAGGACCGGGTAGCCGGTCAGCTGGAGCAGCCCGTCCGGGCCGTAGTAGGCACCACCGGTGGCCGCGGGGTCGGTGGCAGCCCGCAGCGTCGGCAGCGCGCCCATCGGGGCATCCTGCACCCACCATGAATTCAGCGCCGCGAACCTGGCACTCATCGAGGCGCTGGCCAGCGGCGACATGTGCCTGGCCAGCTGCGTCCGCGCGGTGCCCGGGTGTGCCGCCGTCGCGATCGTCTGGGCGTTCGCGGCTGACAGCCGGCGCTGCAGTTCGTAGGTGAACATCAGGTTGGCCAGCTTCGACTGGCCGTAGGCCGTGTACTTCGAGTAGTGCCTGGCATGCATGAGATCGTCAAAATTCATCCGGCCGGCCCGGTGCCCGTTGCTGCTCACGGTCACGACTCGCGACCCCGGCACGTCGAGCAGCGCGGGCAGCAGCAAGCCGGTCAGCGCGAAGTGGCCAAGGTGGTTAGTGCCGAACTGCAGCTCGAAGCCGTCCTTGGTCAATCCGTAGGGCGTGAACATGATGCCCGCGTTGTTGATCAGCAGGTCGAGCCGGGGGAAGCGGGCGCGGATGTCAGCGGCCGCCGCTCGCACCGACTCCAGCGACGCCAGATCCAGTTCGGCCGTCTCGGCCTGCGCGCCGGTCGCGGCCTGGCTAACCTGCTCGGCCGCCCTGGCCGTGCGGGCGCGGTCGCGGCCCGCGAGCACGACCCGCGCCCCATGGGCCGCCATGACCCTGGCCGCCTCTAGCCCGATGCCCGAGTTCGCCCCCGTAATAACCACTGTGCGGCCGCCCTGGTCGGGCACGTCCTGCGCCGTCCACTTCTGGCTCACACCTTGCGCCATCTGACCTCCTCAAAAGGCCCGCGCTAGTGCTCAGCACATCATGCCGCCCGTAAGGGGTGCTGCGTGCGGGGTACATGTAGCAAGATAGGTGTTCCACCGCTCGGGAGGACCTGCCATGTACTACTCGCCCTCGCCCGGTTATGCGCCGACAGCCGTCGACAGGGACCAGACCGCCACTCTGTTCGGGCAGGTCATGTGGCTGGTTGCGTTCGCGGCCGGCTTTTTCACGCTGGGCTGCTACGTTGGCCGGAACCTCTCTCCCGGCTGGTCCATCCTGTGGTTCATCGTCGGCTTCGGCTGCCTGATTGCGCTGAACTTCGCGGTTCGCAGGGGCAATGCGGGCGTGATCCTGCTGATGGGCGTCGGCTTGTTCCTCGGCCTGGCCATGGGCCCGGCCGTCGCCTACTACTCCACGACCAGCCCGCAGGCGGTCTGGCAGGCGGCGGGCGCGACCGCGCTGTTCATGGCCGGCTTCGGCGCGGCCGGTTACGCCACCCGCAGGGACTTGTCGGCGCTCGGGCGGATCTCCTTCTTCGCGCTCATCGCGCTCATCCTGTTCGGCATCGTGCTGATCTTTGTCCATATCCCCGCGGCCGAGATGCTGTACTCGATCCTGGGCCTGATCATCTTCGCCGGGCTGACCATGTTCGACTTCCAGCGGCTACGCCGCTCTCGGGGCATCACCTCAGCGCCCGTCCTGGCCGCCTCCATCTTCCTGGACGCGCTGAATGTGTTCCTGTTCTTCCTGCGGATCTTCGGCGGACGCGACTGACGGCTGACTGGCTACGTCAGCATCCCGTGGCCAGAACCCCCGCTGCTCAGGGCCAGCTTGGTGATGAAGAACTGCCAGCGCGGATCGAGCGCGGCCGTGAGAAGCTGCGAGGCCTTGATCGGCAGGTCGCGGGCGACCGCGCCGCCCGCGTTCCCCGCCTCATTGCTCTCGTACAGGTCGACCAGGGCGACACGCGGGCGGAACACCTGCACTGAGAAGGACACGAACTGCCGGTGCGTCGTTGTCAGCGACGCCGAGGCGTACTCCTCCATGACTTTCACCCCGCCCGCCAGGGCGTAGACATGACAGTAACCGGCAGCCAGTCCGGGCGCGCAGCCGAACCCGGTGTCTGTTGCGCCGGCCGCCATCATCTCCGCCCGCACATAGCCCCAGCCGAGCGACGTTGTCACCTCGCCGAGCGAAGCGCTCGCGGTGCGGCCGGTCGCTCCGGGAATGTTCGAGTTGGCGTTGGCCAGAACTTGGCTGTGTCGTGCACCCAAAGGCAGTTCAGAGATCAGCAACTGCCCCAAGTACTCGCTCGTTATCGGCTGAATATGGGTATAAGTCGTGTCCGGCAGCACAGGCTTGACGAACACGAACTGGGCAGCGGCCACGGCGTTGCCTCGCACGAAAACAGTCCCCGCGCCGACCACGACACAAGCCGCAATCACCAAGCCCGCGGCAACCGAGGCCGCCAGCCGCTGACGCCTCGCCCGCCGAGCCGCCCGCAAGGCCTTGCCGAGTACCGGACCTATCGGCGGCTCATCTGCGGCCATGGCCTGCCGCATCAGGTCACGCACGGCAGTCTCGGTCATCTCGGGCTCCCCTAGCCATCAGTCCGCCAGTGCCAGGTCGGGCATGCTCCGGCCCAGCGACTCGCGCAGTTTCTTCAGGGACCGCGCGCTCTGGCTCTTCACCGTGCCAGCCGAGCACCGGAGGATCTCGGCGACCTGATCAACGCTGAGGTCCTCCCAGTAGCGCAGCACGACGACCGCGCGAGCCTGGGGCGGCAAGGTCGCCAGCGCTGCCAGCAGCACGACCCGCAGTTCCGTAGTGCCCGGTTGGCCAAGGAGTTCGGGCAGGTCCCTGACTGGAATCTCACCCGACTTCTTGGTCCGCCGCTGGCCGAGGTAGGCATTGACGAGTGTCCGGTGCGCGTAGGCATGAGCGTTCGCCTGCTTGCTAATGCGGCGCCAGGCCAGCAGCGTCTTGGTCAGCGCGATCTGCGTCAGGTCCTCGGCCGCGTGCCAGTCACCGCACAGCAGGTAGGCAGTTCGCCGCAGCCGCGCCATCTCCGCCGCGGCGAACTCGGTGAACTCCTCGGGGCACTCCACCTGGCCACCCTCTCGTCCTGCTTCCAAGATGCCGCGACTAGCGCGTCTGGTTGCAGTGTTAGCAGAAAGAGCTAACTGAGGCCAGGCAGCGGCGGATCGCCGCCGCGCCAGCGCCGTACCCTGACCGCCTTGCCCACCTCGGTTCGCGGCACCGAGCCAGGCGGCAGCACGCGGACCGTGACCGACAGGCCGAGCGCGTCTTTCAGCCCGGACTCCAGCTCCTCCTGAGACCGGTGCGGCCCGGCCGACCCCGTTCCGATCTCGACGCAGGCAATCAGCTGGGCCTGCGCCTGCCGCTCATCGATCACGAGCAGGTACTCGGGCGCGAGCCCAGGCTCAGTGAGCAGCACCCGCTCGACCTCGCTCGGATACACGTTGACGCCCCGGATCACCAGCATGTCGTCCTTTCGGCCGGCCACCTTGCTCATCTTGGCGAGGGTTCGGCCGCAGCGGCAGGTGCCGCGGCGCAGCGACGCAATATCGCCGGTCCGGTAGCGCAGCAGGGGCAGGGCCTGCTTGGTGATCGTGGTGAATACCAGCTCGCCGGGTGTCCCGTCAGGGACCGGCTCGCCCGAGACCGGGTCGATCACCTCAACCAGAAAGTGATCCTCGTTCACGTGCAGGCCGTTGGCCGCCTGCCGGCACTCGGCCGCCACGCCGGGCCCGATGATCTCCGACAGGCCGTAGATGTCGAGCGCCCGCAGTCCGAGGAGGTCTTCCAACCTGACCCGCATCTCCTGCGTCCACGGCTCCGCGCCGAACAGGCCCGCCTTCAGGTGCAGGCCGTCTCCGGGCACCACGTCGGCCTCGGCCAGGGCCTCGCCGAGCCGGATCGCGTACGACGGCGTGCAGGTCAGGATGTCTGGCTGCAGGTCCTTGATCAGCGTCACCTGGCGAGGTGTCATCCCGCCCGAGACCGGCACGACCGTGGCGCCAAGCTCGATTGCGCCCTGGTGAATGCCCAGGCCCCCGGTGAACAGGCCATATCCGTACGCGTTGTGCACGATGCTGGCCGACGTCGCCCCGGCCGCGACCAGCGCCCGTGCGCACATCCTGGCCCATAGCTGCAGGTCGGCCCGGCTGTAGGCGACTAGGGTCGGGCGGCCGCCCGTGCCGCTCGACCCGTGCACGGCCACGACCTTCTCGCGCGGGACCGCCAGCAGGCCGAACGGGTAGGCGTCCCACAAGTCTTCCCTGGTCACCGTCGGCAGGCGCGCCAGCGTGGCCAGGTTTACCTCAGCGCCGGCGCTTACCCCGGCCTCCTTGAGCCGGGTGCCCTGCAGCCCGCCGAGCCCGATCAGCCTGTCGATCATCGCGCGCAGCCGTTCCAGTTGCAGTCCGGTTAGCTGCTCGGCAGACATCGATTCAGCCTCGGGCTCGAACATCGCTGGACGGGCTGGCTCTGTCATGTGTCTACCTCTCGCCTGCGGCGCCTACGATGACCCTATGACCACTCTGCCGGAACGTTCCCGGATCCGTCTGCCGGGTATCAGCTCTCGTGCCTATGAGCACCCTGCCGACCGGTCCGCGCTTGTCGCGCTGCGCAAGCTGACCGGGTTCGACGTCATCCTCAAGAATCTGGCTGGCCTGTTCAACGACCGGGCACTCCGGCTCATGTTCCTCGCCAGCGCTGTGCGCTGTTCGCCCGAGCAGTTCCCCGACTTGTATCAGGCGATGCTGGACGGGGCCTACATCCTTGACCTGCCGAACGTGCCCGAGCTGTACGTCAGCCAGAGCCCGCTGGTCAACGCGATGGCGCTCGGCACGAGCAAGCCGTTCATCGTCCTCAACAGCGGCATCGTGGAGCTGATGGACCCGGAGGAGATCCGCTGGGTCATCGGCCACGAGCTCGGGCACGTGCTGTCCGGGCACAGCGTCTATCGGACGATGCTGTTCTACCTGATCGCCCTCGCCCAGCGGCTCGCCTTGGTGCCGTTCGCCTGGATCGGTCTCAAGGCCGTGATCTGGGGTCTTGAGGAGTGGTACCGCAAGTCCGAGATGTCCTGCGACCGGGCCGGCCTGCTCGCCACCCAGGACGTCGAGGCGGCGCGGCGCGGGCTGATGAAGCTTGCGGGCGGCCGCCACCTGGCCGAGCTCAGCAGCGACGAGTTCCACAAGCAGGCGCAGGAGTACGACGCGGTTCCCGATATGCGGGAGAGCCTGCTCAAGCTCCTCCAGCTGCAGGGCACGACCCACCCGTTCGCGGTGGTCCGTTTCGCGGAGCTGGACCGCTGGGCCGACGAAGGCGAGTACCGCGACATCCTGGCCGGCCACTACCCGCGGCGCGAGGACGACTCCGACGCGTCCGTGGGCGACGAATTCAAGGCCGCGGGCAAGTCCTACCAGGACTCGTGGAACCGCAGCGCGGATCCCCTGATCGGCGCCGTACGGGGCGTCGCGAACGGGGCCATGGACGCCGGGAACCGCCTCTTCAACCGCTTCGGCGGCGGCGGACGCCAGGACGACGACGACTCCGACGACGACGAGTAACCCGCTGGCCCCGGCCCTCTGACCATGATCATGTAGTGTTTGGGCTCTGTCAGCGCCCAAACGCTACATGGGAGCGCGCCAGGGGCGGGTTATCCACAGTCGGCAGGACCGGACCCACTTTCGACGGATAGGCCCGGCACTCTGGTCGCATGTTTTACGGTCTTCCGGCCCGGCTGTCAGAGACGGCCCAGCTGCAACGCGGGGTCTTGACGGCGCGGCAGCTTTTAGACGGCGGGCTGACAAGAGGCCGAGTTGTGGGCGGCCGTCCTCGCCTGCGGGCCGGGTGCCATGCTCAGCTACCAGGCCGCCGCCGAGGTCGCCGGTCTTACCGACAAGCGCGCCTCGATGACCCACGTCACGGTTCCTAGCGAGCGCCGGATTGCCAGGCCGCCAGGACTCGTCGTCCATTACTCGAGTCGGGCCAGGCAGGCGCTGCATCCGGTGCGGCTCCCGCCGCAGACCCGCATTGAGGAGACGATCCTCGACCTGGCCTGCGCCGCGACGAGACTTGACGATGCCTGCGGCTGGGTGACCGCTGGCGTCGGACGCCGGCTCACGAACGAGGTCAGGCTCCGACAGTCGATGGCGGAGCGCGACCAGATCCGCTGGCGGCCCGAACTAGCTGAGCTGCTCAGCCCGGCATCGACGGGCATGCACTCGCCCCTGGAGTGGCGCTATCACCGCGACGTCGAGCGACCCCACGGGCTGCCCGGCGGCACCCGGCAGGCACTGGCCCGCCGAGGCGATCACAACGAGTACCGCGACACCTTGTACAAGGCCTATGGCCTCGCACTCGAGCTGGACGGCCGGGTGGCCCATCCCGGAGACCGGCGCTGGGCCGACATCCGCCGGGACGGGAGCTAGCGGGCCGAGGCG
>JASHUG010000119.1 GCA_030040155.1 Streptosporangiaceae bacterium
CTGGCGAGCAGGTGGCCGCCCTGGTCATCCTGGATGCGTACCCGCCATCGCGCCGGGATCAAAGCCAGGCGACTGTCGATGACGAAACACAACTCGCAGCCGAAGCAGACAGGCCCGAAGACCCTGATACTTCCGTCCAGGAAGCACGACTAGCTGAATTGCTGGATATGGTCCGTCGGCGATATGGCGGTAACAGCAAGGCGGTAACCGACGAGGATCTTATGATCGTCGCGCAGAATTTCCAGAATAGTGAAAGAAGCTTTTTCGAGCACGAGTTCCGGGAATTTGACGGGGACGCCCTGCTCATGGTGGCGACTGAGGGTCGGCCGACCGATGGGCCGACCGGCGCAATGTGGTCTCCCTATGTATCCGGCGAAGTAATAGAATTCCGCCTTCCGTGCGCACACGAAGATCTGATGCGGCCTGACATGCTGGCTCAGGTCTGGGCTTATATGTCAGCGTGGCTCGACCTGGAGAACTGAAGGTCCGGCGGCTAGCAACCTGCAACGCACGAACATCGTCCAGACGCCAGCTCGACCAGGTTCGACTACACGGTCGAGAGCCTGGAGCGACGCACATGATCCCTGACCTGCACGTTCAATTGCGGATCTGCATCAGTTGAACGACGTAGGGTCTAGTTACCTTACCGGTCAGCAGGAGATGACCAGAAAAGGCCATCGGGCGATGGGATGAGCCCGTTCTCGAACAGAGGAGCCTCGGCCTCCACGGCTTCGCGCAGCAGCGCACGTGCCTGTACTTGTGTGCCCTCCTGCATCACCTGCCGGACGATCGAAGACTTGAAGACAGGCAACATGCTCTGCTCATTGTTCGCTACGAGAGCGTCAACCGCCTGGGCGAACTCGCTGGCTCGACCCTTGTAGCGCTGAACCAGGGGATCGGCCTCCGCGAGGGCTGCCTCGCCGGAGGATACGCCGCCGAGAAGCTCGACAAACGACTCCAGCTCAGAACTAGTGTTCTTGGTGACCTTCTTTGCAGACCAGAAATACGAGTTCTCGCTGACATGCATGTCGTAGAACGCCACGAGGAACTCGTAGTAGACGCCATACTCCCGCCGGTAGCGCTGCTCAAACTCGCGAAACGCGGTTTCCTCATCGACTAGCTGCGCCATGACGCTGTTGATGGAGCGCGCAGCCAGCAGTGCGCTGTAAGTGGCCAGATGCACGCCGGAAGAGAATATAGGGTCAACGAAGCATGCTGCATCGCCGACGAGCACCATACCCGGCCGCCAGAACTTCGTATTGAGGTACGAGTAGTCTTTGCGCACACGCAGTTGCCCGTATTCGCCTTCCGTAACCCGCTTGGCATCCCGCAGGTAATCGCTGATCATAGGGCACTCCGCGATAAGCGCCTGCAGCGCCTCTTCGGGATCGCCCTGAATCTTGTTTGCCATCTCGCGCCGCACGACCGCGCCGACACTGGTGAGATTAGGTCTGAGAGGTATATACCAAAACCACCCGCTATCAAAGGCAGCGGAAAGGATATTGCCGGAGTTCGGAGGCGGCAGACGCTTCCCGCCCTCAAAATAGCCGAAGAGAGCAAGGCTGCGAAAGAAATCTGAGTACTTCCGTGATCCCCCGACGTGCTTGTAGGTCCTGCTCTTGTTGCCAGACGCGTCCACTACGTATCTTGCGCGGATCTGACCAGCGTCTCCTTCCGCGTTTGTATATGACACCCCGCGGACGCGCTCGTCGTCGCTGACGACGTCGTCAACCACACATTCCTCTCGCACGTCCGCGCCCATTCGCCGCGCGTGATCTAGCAAGATCTTGTCAAATCTGCTGCGCTCGACCTGATAAGCAAAGGACGTCTGGCCGGCTAGTTTCGGCGATACCGAGAACGCGAATGTCCACGGCTCAGGATTAGATCCCCACCTTTGCGTTCCGCCTCGTTTTACGGTGAAGCCTGCCTTTGCCAGCTCGTCTGCCACCCCAGTGAGGCGGCATACACCGTGCACGGTAGACGGCAGCAGCGACTCGCCAATCTGCCAGCGCGGGAACTTCTCTTTTTCCAGTACCACGACGCTGTGTCCCTGCATGGCGACGAGCGATGCCAATGTCGCCCCGCCTGGCCCTCCGCCGACAACCACTACGTCGACGTCTTCAATGCCTTCGGCACCCATGTCCTACCTCTCGCCCTTTCGCTATCCGACGGTTTTCCCTAGCGTCGATGTCCGCACATCCCCCCGCGGATCGGGACCGACCACGTGGTGCGGGGCCGACCACCTTCTGGGCGGCGATGGCAGCAGTTCATCCGCCGGGCGCCCGACCGCTGGTGCGTGCGCGTGCTCAGCAGTGCGGACGCGTGTGCCTCCGTGACGCCGTTGGACGCCAGTGGCAGGCACAATGGCTGGCGAGTAATCTGGGCCATGGGCCAGTCCGGGTGAAAGACATTAGCGATAGGTACTGCCTACGACTGCCTGTTTAACATCGGGTCGGACGACGCTAAAAGCTCTTGTGCTGCAGGTATCATCATTCGAAAAGGACGCTAATGTCAAGCGCGACAGTTAACGGCATTAATCTTCACTTCGACGAATATGGTTCTGGCGCGCCGGTCCTGCTCATAACAGGCAGCGGAGCGAGGGGCAGAATGTGGACACCGCATCAGGTCCCAGCGCTGACCGCTGCGGGCTATCGGGTGATCACGGTCGATAATCGCGGAATGCCGCCGACCGATGTGTGCCTGGAGGGGTTCACCCTCGACGACATGGTGGCGGACACAGCCGGCCTGATCGAGGTGCTAGGGATCGGCCCATGCCGGATAGTCGGATTCTCGCTAGGCGGGATGATGGTCCAGGAACTGCTTCTGGCGCATCCGGACTTGGTCACGCAGGCGGTTCTCATGGCTACGCGTGGCAGGACAGACGCGCTGCGCACTGCGATGTCGGCGGCAGACTCGGAGCTTCTTGAGAGCGGAGTCGTACTGCCCCCGCTGTACGCGGCCGTTGTGCATGCCACACAATTCCTGTCTCCCCGCACGCAAGCTGATGATCGACGGATCAGGGACTGGCTCGACATCTTCGAGTTGTCGCTGTCGGAGCGTTCGGCCAACCGGTCTCAGCTAGGACTTGAGTTGGTGGAGAACAGGCTCGAGGAGTATCGCAAGATCAGGTCGCCGTGTCTCGTAATAGGATTTAGCGACGATCTGATAGCTCCACCGTATCTCTGCCGCGAAATCTCGGAGTGCATCCCTGACTCTAGATATGAGCAAGTGGCGGGCTGTGGGCACTACGGCTATCTTGAGGAGCCAGAGACCGTCAATTCTCTGATCATTGACTTCTTTCGCGAGCAGACAGGTAGCGTCTCCGCTCAGCTTGGCTAGGGCGTTTTTTGACGTCGAACGGCGCTGGATTTATTGAGCGGCGGCATTCTTGCCGTTGCTCTTCGTCGAAGAGCGCGCCGAGCGCTGTGTTGTGTGTGTTCTCTCTTTTGTTCCTCCATTTTTGGCGGCGGCATTCTTTTCTCGTGCGGCTGCGTCTTCCTCCATGGCCTTTATGAGGCTTCGAGGTCGCATGTCTGTCCAATTCGCCTCGATGAAATCGAGGCAATCCTGGCGTGCGGCTTCGCCGAAGATCGTCTCCCAGCCTTCAGGCACGTCGGCGAAGACTGGCCAAAGGGAGTGCTGACCTTCGTCGTTGATAAGAACGAGGTAGCTGGCGTCTGGATCTTCAAATGGGTTTGTCATGCCTACTCCCTCTCGACATTGGCGTTAGTCTGAAATCCGCCGGACATCTGAACATCGCTTTTGGGGCATTGTTAAGATAAACCTTGTTCCCTTCGCCAGTCCAGCAGACGGGCCGAACTGGCACTTCTGGCTGCGTCACGGAGGCGCCCCTGTGTCGCAGTATGCCGCGCAGATCCGAGGGCGGCGGCGCCGGGGGTTTTCTGGCTGGCGCAGCGATCGCGAGGATGACGGGTATGGCGATCCGGTTTCCTGCTCCGCTGAAGCCCGGTGATCGGGTAGGCGTGACGTCTCCGTCGATGGGCGTAAGGCAGGTGGAGCACGGTCGGCTTGCGCGCGCGGTCGCGGCCGTCCGGGATCGCGGGTACGACGTCGTGATCGGCGCCTGCATGGAGGGAACCTCGCACGTCAGCGCGCCGGCGATGGCCCGGGCGGCGGAACTGACGGCTATGCTGACCGACGAGTCGATCCGGGCTGTGGTGCCGCCGCGGGGCGGGGAGACGGCCATCGACCTGCTGCCGCTCCTGGACTGGGACGCAATCGCCGCGGCCGAGCCAACCTGGTTTGTCGGATTCTCCGACATCTCTACTCTGCTTACGCCACTAACGCTGCGCACCGGGATCGCGACCCTCCACAGCAATAATCTCTTGAACGCCCCCTACCGAGCGCTGCGGCGGGGTCTAACGTGGCTCGACATCGTCGCTATGCCCGCAGGTTCCTCGTTCGGGCAATCGTCGCCGGACATGGAGAGCGCCGTCGTCAGGCAGGATGGCCAAGCGAGGCGTCAGCTCAGCCTCGACAGAGCTGGTGACGGTGCCTGGGTTCGGCTCGACGGCGGAGGCGCAGTCGATGTCAGCGGTCGCCTGATCGGTGGGTGTATCGAAACCGTGCGTCACTTGGCGGGAACGCCATATGGGGACGTAGCGCGGTTCCGGCGTGACCAGGCCTCAAGGGGGCTCATCATCTATGTCGAGGCGGCTGGCGACGATGCCTACGCCATCTGCCGCAGCCTGCACGGGATGCGCCTGGCCGGCTTCTTCGCCGAGGCGAAGGCCGTCATTGTCGGCCGCACGGTCGCTCCCGACAGCGACACCCTGACCCAGAAGGAAGCCGTTCTCGACGCTCTCGGCTCGTTGGGCGTACCGATCATCGCGGACGTCGGATGCGGGCATGTCCCGCCGTACCTGCCGATAGTAAATGGCGCGCTCGGGCACCTGCAGGTCAGTGCCGGGCTGGCATCGCTGACCCAGTCACTCAGTTAGCTCCGTCGGCATTGGCTGGTGGCCCCGTCTTCGGGGCGACACCCAGCATGGCGGCCCATGTCCTCCTTGGTTGCAGTCCGTTAGGCTACGTGCGAGCGGGTCGAATAGCGCCGAATGAAGTGAAAACGTGATACCGCATCGTGAGGTCCTTGTGAAGAGAGAGCCGAATGCGGCACCACTAGAAATCAACTTGCTCGACCCAGCATTGTATTCGCATGGCGATCCTTTTGCTGTGTGGCGATGGCTCCGGGCAAACGATCCCGTGCGCTGGCATCCGCCAACGAACTTCCCAGGATTTTGGATCTTAACTCGATACGACGATGTGCGCGCTGTGTATCGAGATCCCGTCACATTCAGCTCGGCTCAGGGCATTCTGCTACGGCCAGAGGAACACGGCCGCGACCCTGGCGGCGGAAGGACGCTTGCACTTACTGATCCGCCCCATCATCGCCAACTCAGAGCGGTAGTTGACGAATGGTTCGTCCTAAGATCTGTGCGAACTCTCGAAGCCGAGATGCGGGACGTTGCCAGTGATGTGGTCGCTCGCGCCCTCGAGCGCGAAAGCTGCGACTTCGTTACCGAAATCGCAGCGCGAGTTCCTCTTTATGTTATCTGTAATATGATGGGTGTACCAAAGGGCGATTGGGAGCGCCTTTTCGTACTGACAGGGGAGGCGTTTGGCGCAGCCGACGCGGTGGCCCGAAGATTTGCGCATATGGATATCCTCCAATACTTCGAGGATCTGGTCTCGACTCGCACGAAATGTCCGACTGACGACCTGGTAAGCGCGCTAGTCCGCGCAAACATTGATGGCCGCAGGCTTTCGGCTGACGACGTCCTTCTCAATTGCGATAATTTGCTGGTTGGCGGGACGGAAAATACGCGTATCGCGGCCACCGGCGGCATGCTTGCCTTTCTCCAGCACCCGGCTGAGTGGCGAGACCTCTCGAAGGAACCTGCACTCATGCCGTATGCGGTCGAGGAGGTGCTCCGCTGGACGTCCACTGCCACCCATATCATGCGCACCGCGACGGAGCCAGTGGTACTTCGGGGCCGTCGCATCGAGGCGGGCGAGCGAGTCACGCTTTGGAATCCATCTGCCAACCGCGACGAGAGCGTCTTTGCTGACTCTGATTGCTTTAACATCCGGAGGCATCCGAATCGGCACGTGGCCCTCGGATACGGCGAGCATTTCTGCCTAGGCGGAACTCTGGCCAGGTACGAGCTTCGCCTGCTCTACAGCGAGTTGCTTCACAACACGGAGCGCAT
The DNA here is from genome assembly GCA_030040155.1 of Streptosporangiaceae bacterium. GTDB lineage: Bacteria > Actinomycetota > Actinomycetes > Streptosporangiales > Streptosporangiaceae > JAJYUU01. Next base: position 6,231 of record JASHUG010000119.1, read on the forward strand.
TGAGCTCGACGGTACGCCCGTGCCGCTTAGCTCGATTGTCGTTAATGGCTTCGAGAAACTCCCGGTCAAATTCTTCCCGCGACAGCTCTCCGCTTCTTCGTGAGGTGGCAGTGGCAACGCCAGGCAGTCTTGACGACGCGGCGGTATTGCCGATAGAAACGGGTTATATTCGTGGCGAGCAAACCGGCATCGGTCCGAGGGAGGCAGGAGAGCTCAATGACCGTGCAGGCGAATCAGGAGAGCTTCACTTTTCAGGCTGAGGCGGCCCAGATTCTGGACCTGATGGTCCATTCGCTATACAGCAACAAGGAGATCTTCTTGCGCGAGCTGATCTCTAACGCCTCGGATGCGATCGACCGGCTGCGCCTGGAATTGCTGGCGCAAAATGAGGTGCCGGAGGACGATGGCCAGCTTGAGATCCGGGTCAGCCATGACCAGGAGGCGCGCACGATCACTGTCTCCGATAACGGCATTGGCATGAGCCGGGCGGAGGTGATCGAGCACATCGGCACGATCGCCAAGTCCGGAACCCGTGAGTTCCTTCAAGCGCTGACCGGTGACCAGCGCAAGGACGCGACCTTGATCGGTCAGTTCGGGGTTGGTTTCTACTCCTCGTTCATCGTGGCCGAGCGGGTGGTCTTGACCACCCGCCGGGCCGGCCTGCCCGCAGGGGAGGCCGTGCGCTGGGAATCTGACGGCAACGGCGAGTACACGCTCGAGATGATCGAGTGGCCGGTCCGCGGCACGGAGATCGTGCTGCACATGCGCGAGGGCGAGGATGACCTTCTCAACGGCTACCGGCTGCGGTCGATCATCGAGAAGTACTCGGATCACATCAGCCTGCCGATCTTGATGCCAGCCGAGCCGACCGACAAGTCAGGTGACGGGCCGGATAAGGCCGCGGCCACGGAGCTGGTCGTTAACAGGGCATCGGCATTGTGGGCCCGGCCCAAGAGCGAGATCAGCCAGCAGGACTACAACGACTTCTACCGGCACATCTCGAGTGACTTCTCCGACCCGCTGGCTTATGTGCACACCAAGCTGGAAGGGACCTACGAGTACACGCTGTTGTTGTTCATCCCGTCCCGAGCCCCCTACGATCTGTGGCTCCCCCAATCCCGCCAGGGCATCAAGCTGCACGTCCAGCGAGTGTTCATCATGGAGGACACCGGCCAGCTGATGCCGAACTACCTGCGGTTTGTCCGTGGCGTGATCGACTCCAGCGATCTGCCGCTGAACATCTCACGGGAACTACTGCAAGGCAGCCGGGTGGTCGACAACATCCGTACCAGCGCGGTGAAAAGAGTGCTCAAGCTCCTAACCGAGCTCGCCGACGATGACCCAGCCAAGTACGCCACGTTCTGGAAGGAGTTCGGTGCTGTCCTCAAGGAAGGAGTGGCTGACGATTACGCCAACCGCGAGGACATCGCGCGGCTGCTGCGGTTCACCACGACCAAATCCAACGCCGATCAGGCCGACGTGTCGCTCAGCGACTACGTGGCGAACATGAAGGAAGGCCAGGACAAGATCTACTACGTGCTCGCCCCGACCGGCGCCGCCGCTGCCAGCAGCCCTCACCTGGAGGCCTTCCGCAAGAAAGGCATCGAAGTGCTGCTGCTGGGACAGGGCGTGGACAACTGGGTGGTCAGCAGCCTGCAGGAATTCGACGGCAAGAAGCTGCAGTCGGTCGCCCAGGGCCTGTCCGATTTCGGCGCCCTAGAGGACGCGGCCGAGCAGGAGGCGAAGGAAAAGGCCACGACCGAGTACGCCACCGTGCTCGGCAAGATGAAAGCGATCCTGGCCGGCAAGGTCTGGGACGTCCGGATGACGAGCCGCCTGACCACTTCCCCGGCCTGCATCGTCGCCAACGAGCCGGAGACAGAGCTCAACCTTGCCGACAGGCTGCGCGGCTCCGGCTTGCCCCGCCAGTCGGTCCTGGAACTAAACCCGAACCACCCCCTAGTCGAACGTCTCAACCACAATCCTGACGACCCGCGCCTTGCCGAATGGGCCCATGTTCTGTATAGCCAGGCGGTGCTCACCCTCGGCGCACGCATCGACGAGCCGGCCGCCTTCGTCGCCCGGCTCAACGACCTGCTCGTGGCCCTCGTCGATGCAGAAGCGACGTAAGCGCTCCGGCGGCGCCTGTCGGTCACCGCTTGACGGGTCGGCTGGGCGTCGATTGACGGAGGGTGTTGGCGCCCTGACGCGCGGCGGCTGATGATGGTGGTGCCGGATGCACATCGTCGGCCGCTTCGCCGCAGCCATGGCCGGCCACGGGCCGTTGGTGCGAGCGGCAGGCACTCCAGCAGAACTTGCCCGCAATCCGAGCAGTCACCCGACGTGCGCAGCGGCGCGGCGCCGGGTCACCTGTCGCATCGCCGACCTGAGGCCATCCGGCAGGAGCGAGGACGCAGCGTATCAGCGAAGAACCAGACGCGGACCCGCTGCCATCAGCCACTAGGCGGTGACCGGCATCGTCGCTACCCGACTCTGGTTGCGTGAACGTAAACAAGGCACGGAACGGAGCGAGAACTGATGGAATCACCCCGACGACCAGCGGCTGCCATCGACGTCGACCGGCTCGCGGCCGAAGTAACACAGCTTGCGTCCAGCCAGCGCCTCGTTGTAGTTCCGGCAACGCCGGTGCCAAGATCTTGTTCGGGCCATCTAGTTCTGCTGGACAACAACGACCTCAGCGCGGCCGACTTCTGTCAGCTCGCCGCGACTGCAGGCGCGAGCCTGCTCTACGTCCAAGCCGAGGCTTTCGACTCTCAGAGCGACCCCGCCCTGAGCTTCGGAGAGTACGACCAGGGCGAGCCGGACAGAACGGTAGGGGCAAAGGTCGTTGGTTTACGCCGTGAGGCGGAACGCTTCAACGGCCGTGTCCGTCAGCTCGAGCTGGCCTTCGCCGCAGGATGCGTGCTGCATAGCTGGGCCGTTGCAGCCGACTGGTATCAGGGCCTCATGAGTCGCGTGGCCGAGTTGTTGCCCGAGGAATCTGAATCTTGAGCCGGATGTTGCAGCGCAGCTGCTGCGCAGTGCGGAAACTCGCCAGGGTGTCACATACCGGAACTGGTCCGCCGACTCTTCTTGGAACGCGTGTCCACGGCTGAGCCCACCGGCCGAGAGACTGCCGGCGGAAAGAGACTGAACGCGCATGCGGCCGGGCGGCGCCGAGGCAACGAGGTTCATTCTGTGCCGCGCCACCGTGGCCAAACTATACCGAAGGCCAACGATCTGTTATTCTTCCTTCATAACTGTTGCCTCATCGCGAATAGGGATAACTTTCGACAAGCCGCCCGAAGTCTTCTAACCAGCAGTCTTATCGTTCATGACGCATATCGCTGACGCTATGTTTTTTTACAATAGGACGCTCCTGGGGCCGCGATGATTTTAGGTAGATCGGCAACGTTAGACATCACGATCGACGGCACTACCGACGATGCCATTTTACATGATGCATTCCTATCTTCTAGTTGTCCATCAGATAAATGGCGGAGCCTAATGTGAGCTGCGGCATAGATGCAGGTTCGATCCCATCCGTAAACCACGGAAAGGTCGCTATGTCGACTGGTGCGGCGGCGTTCGGCGAGGTCCCCGATCGAAAGATCGTAAAAGTTCCGCTTCTGGCGCTGCGGCCGGGCGAATCCCCGCGCCTCGGCGGAGAAGATAGGACGCACATCGCGTGGCTGGCAGAGACTGAGGGCCCGCTCCCCCCAATTCTTGTCGATCGGCGCAGCATGCGCGTGATCGACGGCATGCACCGTCTTATGGCCGCGTCACTGAAAGGACGCGACACGATTGATGTCGAGTTCTTCGATGGCCGCGAGGCGGACGCGTTCCTGCGTGCCGTCGAGGCGAATGTGACGCATGGCTTGCCTCTATCGCAGGCGGATCGTCGCGCCGCAGCGGCGCGGATTATTGGGTCGCATCCGCACATGTCTGACCGGGCGATCGGAGAGTCCACGGGCTTGGCGGCAAAGACCGTGGCCGCCATCAGGCGTCGTTCAACTGATGCAGTGTCGCAGTTGAACGCGAGGGTGGGCCGGGATGGCCGGGTTCGGCCGCTGAGCGGCGCGGAAGGTCGTCGGCGGGCGGCAGAGCTGCTGGCCGAGCACCCGCGAGCTACCCTGCGGGAGGTGGCGCGGGCCGCAGGAGTGTCCCCGGCGACGGCAGGCGACGTCCGCAAACGGCTGGAGCGGGGCGATGAGCCTGGTCCAGCCACGAGCGGCGGCGTCGGGAGGGTCGGCAGCCCAGCCAGGCGCGAGGCTGCGCAGGTGGCCCCCGCGATCGTGCTGGAGAAGTTACTGCGGGATCCGTCGCTGCGCCACAACGAGCAGGGACGGTTGCTTTTGCGCCTACTGCAGCACAACGCGATCGGCGCGCAAGATCGGCGCGGCCTGATCGCAGCTGTACCGTCTCATTGCGCGGCATCAGTCGCGCAACTCGCGCTGCACTATGCGCAGATGTGGCAGAGCTTTGCGCACGATTTGGAGAAGCGAGCGCGAGTTGTCGATCCGCTTGGTAGTCGGCGGATCAGCAGTCAGTGATGACCGGCCAGTACCTCAAGCCCGTTCACAGAACACCGACGAGAGCTGCTGTTAGCGCCCCATCGTGTACTGCGCCGACCTTACTTAGCCGCGAACCACGGTTCTCTGGGGTGACCGGCAGGGGAATGTGCCTTCCGCACTTCCTGCCGCATAATGTGCCTGGGTAGCACGAGCGGTCGGAGCCATTTCGGCGGCCATTGCACAGCCTCGCTGGTGACGCGCGAGTATTCGCGGATGTGATTGTGCTTTGTATAGGAACCGGATCGGAGCACGTCCGAATTCCGAGTCCCGCGGACCCCACGTTGCTCTTGCGGCAAGTGCACCGGCGAGCCCGCCCGCGGCGCCGCTGTGGATCTGGAGATGACACGCCATGGACATCCTGATTGCTGACGTTCTCGGCGACATTGCGCTCGTGCTGGTCGTGTCGTCGCTACTCGGCGCGGTCGCCAAGCGGTGCGGGCAACCCGCCGTTGTCGGCCAGATACTTGCGGGTGTTCTACTCGGCCCCAGTGTGCTAGGGCGGCTGCCTGGCCACCTGACGAGCCGGCTGTTCCCGCATTCGGCCCTCCCGTCGCTGACAGTTTTGTCGAATGTCGCGGTTGTGATCTTCATGTTTGTCGTGGGATATGAGCTTGACCGGCGATCGCTGCGCAGACGGAGCCGCGCAGTGCCGCTAGTTGCCGTAGGCGCGCTAGTAGTACCCATGAGTCTCGGAATTGGCGCGGCCCTAGTCTTCAGGTCAGACTTCGCCGGAGTAGGCGAGCCGCACATAAGTCATTCCTTTGTCTTGTTCATTGGCGTGGCCACGTCGATTACTGCTCTGCCGGTCCTTGCCGCGATCACGCGTGAGCGAGGTATTGCGGGAACCACTGCTGGCGTGACTGCCGCAGCCGCGGCCGGGATCATGGACGTGACGGCATGGCTGGTGCTGGCGGCCGCACTGGTCGGCACGGCGCAGAAGTCCGGCCGTCCGTGGCCGGTGACGCTCTTGTTGATTGGCTGCTTCACGGCCATCATGCTGCTGGCCGTGCGCCCGGCCCTGCGCTGGTGGATAGGGCGACGGCGCTCTGTCCTGGCTAATCAGCTGCCGGTGGCCCTGGCGCTCGCGCTGGGGAGCGCTTGGGTGACGACATCGCTTGGCTTGCACCCGATATTCGGCGGATTCCTGGCCGGCCTCACGATGCCCGGCGTGGAGGGAGTCCCGGATGCCGAGGTCCTCCGCCCGATGGAGGAGATCGGAGGACTGCTCCTGCCGTTGTTCTTCGTCGTCACCGGCCTGTCTCTGAATATCGGGACTCTGGATCGCTCCGCGTTCGCCCTGCTGGGCATCTTCTGTGTCATCGCGGGTGCCGGCAAGCTCGTGCCCGCGTATCTGCTGTCACGGGTCGGCGGCCTACGACAACGGGAATCGGCCACTGTCGCGGCGCTGGTGAATACGAGAGGGCTGACCGAGCTCATCGCGCTCAACGTCGGGCTGAGCGCTGGCATTATCGACGCGCGGCTCTTCAGCGTCCTTGTCCTCATGGCGCTGATCATGACCGCCCTGACCACGCCCTTGCTATCGCTGATCCGCATGCCCGCGGCATCGGCATCGGTGAGCGAAGGGCATCCGGTGGCACCGCCGCCCGCCAGCGCCAGCGAACATTGACCTCAGGCCGTACTACCGCGATGCGAGGCGCGGGCGCGGCCCTGACCGCGTGGGCAGCAGGTGCCAGCACCGAACTGACGCATCCCGACGGGGCCAGTACGAAGTAAACGTCGTTACTTGTGTGCGCTGATGCGCGAGCTTGAGACTAATGAGGCTGGTGTGACTATTGACTAAAGATAGTCAGAAGCGGCGTAGTCTAGCAAAACGCCAGACCTTTCCTTATCGTTTTTCATGAAATGGCCGTAGCCGCGTCGCCGAGCCGAGCCCCGCGTCTAGGGCCTGTGCTGTTGTTGGTGCTCATCTCGACGGAGATTTGTCTCGGCGGGGCGGAGGCTAATGTGAGTGAGGTACTTCGGTCCGGGCGCGAGGCAGCCTCGGCAACGACCGGGATGGCCGGAAATGATCAAGCACCGCTGCGGAACGTGGTGGCGGTACCGCTCGCACTGCTGAGACCTGGGGATTCACCTCGGCTGCAAGGTGAGGACGAAGCGCATATCGCGTGGCTGGCAGAAACCGCCGGGCCGCTGCCGCCGATAGTCGTGGAACGGCACAGCATGCAAGTAATTGACGGCATGCATCGCCTCAGGGCTGCGTCGCTGAAGGGGCAGGAGACAATCAACGTCGAGTTCTTCGACGGCAGCCCGGCAGATGCGTTCCTGCGAGCCGTCGCAGCGAACGTCACGCATGGGCTGCCGCTGTCCCAGGCGGATCGGCGGGCTGCCGCAGCGCGAATCATCGCCTCGCATCCGCAGTTGTCCGACCGGGCGATTGGGGAGTCGTCTGGCCTCTCGGCCAGGACAGTGGCGAGTATCCGGAGTTCAACTGGTGGCGTGCCGCAGTTGAACGCGCGGGTTGGCCGGGATGGCAGGGTCCGGCCCCTGGACCGGATGGCGGGTAGGCGGCGGGCGGCGGAGCTGCTGGCCGGGCGTCCGCGGGCGTCGCTGCGCGAGGTGGCCAAGGCAGCGGGCGTGTCGCCGGCGACAGCCGGCGACGTCCGAAGGCGGCTGGAGCGTGGCGAGGAGCCTGGGCCGACACAGGCCGGCCAGGCCGGCACGGGTGCTGCGGACGAGGCGAGCGAAGCTGCTCGGCAGTCGGCAGGACGCTCGGTCCGAATGGTGGCGTCATCTCCAGCATCAGCGCTGCAGAAGCTGTTGCGGGATCCGTCGCTGCGTTACAGTGAGCAAGGGCGGCGGCTTTTGCGTTTGCTGCAACATAATGCGGCAGGGTCGGCGGAGTGGGCTGGGGTAGTCGCTGTCGTGCCACCTCACTGCGCAGTTACGGTGGTGCAACTGGCGCGTGAGTGTGCGCAGACGTGGCAGAGCTTTGCGCAGGAATTGGGCGAACGTGCTCAGACTACTGACTGTCACCATAGCAGGCGGGCAAATTGACGGATTATCGGCGCACACGCCGATGTCTGCAATGAAACCCCGATAGGAGCTCGGGTAGCAGCAACAAAAGCCGCTGACGGCCAGTGCTCTTGTCACACATGAGTTGATGTGGGACCTTGAGGCGAGTCAATCTGCTCTAAACCAGCTATCCGCCTGGCAAGGATTCCCATGGTCGCGCGAGACATCGAATACGTTGAACTTTATACCAGCGATGAGAGCCTTTCTCCTGACTACTTCGAATCATCGCTTGGCTTCACGAGAGTCGCGGAGTCCGCCGATGACAGCAGGAATTCTGTCCTACTACGCCAAGGCGATGCGCAGCTCATCGTGACGTCGGGCCCCGTGACAAAGCAGTTCGTTGATGCTCACGGCGACGGGATCGCCGACATCGCTCTCGTCTGTGACGATGTCGCAAAGACCCGTGACGCTGCCCTAGCCGCCGGCGCCCAGGACGCCGACTCCGCGCCGGGCACCGTGGCCGTGTCCGGTTTCGGCAGCGTACGGCACACACTGCTGCCACTTCCTGAGGAAGCTAGAGTCCGACTGCCTGAGGGCCGCCCCTGGGCTAGCGTCTCGGCGCCGCCAGCCCCGCAGACCGGCCGGATTCGCTTAATTGACCACGTCGCGATCTGCGTCGAAGGCGGAAGCCTGGACGATTACGCGGAATTCTATGGGCATGCGTTCGGGCTCGCCCGGTACTCAAGCGAATACACCCCGCTGGGCGATCAGGCGATGGACTCGATCGTCGTGCGCAGCCCGTCCGGTGGTATCACCTATACCCTTGTCGCATCAGATCCCGCGAAGAGCCCCGGTCAGCTGGACGCCTTTCTCAACAGGAATGGCGGTCCGGGCGTCCAGCACCTCGCGTTCCTGGTCGATGACATTATTACCGCAACCGGCGAGTACCGGAACCGGCGTGTAAAGTTCCTGGCCGCTCCGCCCGGATATCACGACATGCTCATTGAGCGGTTTGCCGACATGCATGGCCAGATTTCCGACCTGCGGACGGCGGGAGTGCTCGCCGACCGAGATGAATGGGGCTACCTTCTGCAGCTATTCACGTGCTCGCCACATGAAAGGAACACTCTCTTTTACGAGCTTATAGAGCGCCGAGGGGCGAGGGGGTTTGGTAGCGCGAACATCCGCGCCTTGTACGAGGCGGTTGAGCGCGAACGGCTGGCGGCTGGATGAGCCAAGGCATGACCCGCGTGGCGGAGGCACTGACGCTGGGCGACTGCGCTCACCTGGCGCGGGCACGCCTGGACGCTGGCGTCTGGGACTTTATAGCGGGGGGTGCGGGTGAGGAACGGACTCTCGCAGCGAACCTCGAGGCATTCGATCAGATACGGCTGCTACCGCGCGTCCTCACGGGCATCGGCCCGCCTGACGTCGCGACCCGAATCCTCGGCCGCGCCTGGAGTGCACCGGTTGCCATTGCGCCGATGGCCTATCACACGCTGGCCCACCCGGAGGGAGAGCTTGCCACGGTCCGGGCCGCGGGATCGGCTGGGGTGCCTTTCGTCGTAAGCACCTTCGCGGGCCGGACCTTCGAAGAGATCGCATCGGCTGCCCGGTCGCCGGTCTGGCTTCAGGTGTACTGCTTCCGTGACCGCTGCGTGACGCAGAATCTCATTGAGCGCGCGGAGAGAGCTGGCTTCGAGGCGCTCGTCCTGACGGTGGATGCCCCATGCCTGGGCCGACGGCTGCGCGATCTGCGCAATGGCTTCCGGCTCCCGCCTGGAATTGAGCCAGCCAATCTCACCGGCGATGGTTTCTCATCACCCGGTGCCCACGCTCTCGCCGAGTTCGACTCATCGCTCGACTGGTCTGTCCTGAGCTGGCTCCGGTCCGTGAGCTCGCTCCCCGTACTCCTCAAGGGCGTCCTCACCGCTTCTGACGCCCTGCGGGCGATCGATGCGGGTGCGGACGGAATTGTGATATCTAATCACGGCGGTCGGCAGATGGACGGCGTCCCCGCGACCGTCGAGGTGCTGCCTGAGATCGCCGCGGCGGTCGCGGGCAGGTGCCCAGTCCTTCTTGACGGAGGGATACGACGTGGCCGGGATGTCCTCGCATCCGTGGCCCTTGGGGCCGACGCGGTGCTCCTCGGCCGCCCGGTGCTACACGGGCTGGCTGTAGACGGATGCAGTGGAGTGGCGCGAGTCCTGGGCCTTCTTATCGACGACCTGAAAGACGCGATGACGCTCACCGGCACGGGGTCGGTCGCAGATGCCGGAGCCGGACTTGTGCAGGTCCCGGCTAACGCTGCGCATACCAGCGGGGATCCTGCGGTGGGGGAGCCGGTGACGGTGGCGAACTCGGGTGAGCGGATGGCACCTGCGCTGTCTGGCCGGTCGGTGCAGGCCGGGTCCCGTCTGCGCAAGGAGGACCTGCATGCGTGCGTCCGCGACCCGGTAATGGACACAATGAATTTCCTCAACGAGATCACTGCGCGTTATCCGGAGGCAATCTCCTTTGCTCCCGGCCGACCGTATGAGGGCTTCTTCGACACTGAGCAGGTCTTCAGGTACATTCGCACTTATCTGGATCATCTGGCGCTAAATGGAAATTCGGCGGCGCAGATCCGCGATGCGGTATTCCAGTATGGCCCGACTGCGGGCCGTATTCGCGAGCTGATCGCCGCCTCGCTGCAGCAGGACGAGAGCATCGACGTTGCACCCGAATCGATAGTGGTCACGGTCGGCTGTCAGGAGGCTATGGTCCTTGCGCTGCGCGCGATCGTGTCCGGCCCGCAGGACGTTCTGCTAGTTTCCAGCCCTTGCTATGTGGGAATCACCGGCGCAGCTCGCCTGCTCGACATCGAGTTGACCGCGGTCGAGGAGCAGGAGGATGGTTTCTGCTGCGCCGACCTCGAGCGGGCTGTCCGCTCCGAACTAGCTCGCGGGCGCCGTCCCCGCGGCTTCTACGTGGTGCCTGACCACTCCAATCCAGCCGGGACCACGATGCCGCTGGAGGCCCGGCACGAACTGCTTGAACTGGCTGGGCGGTATGGCTTTCTCATTCTGGAAGACAGCCCCTACCGACTCGTCAGTCCAGGACCGCACCTGCCGACCCTCAAGTCGCTTGACCGCCAGCAGCGAGTGCTCATGCTCGGCTCGTTCTCCAAGACGGTCTTCCCCGGTGCCCGGGTCGGATTCGCGATCGCTGACCAAATTGTCGTGGATCACGCGGGTGAGACCGGTCTGCTGGCAGATGAGCTCTCCAAGATCAAGAGCATGGTGACAGTGAACACCTCACCGTTGAGCCAGGCGGCCGTCGCAGGAATGCTCCTCGAATCCGGAGGACAGATCGCAGAAGTCAATACCAAGACAGCCGCTTATTATCACAACGCGATGCGCTCCACTGTCAATCAGCTTAATCAGCGCTTCCCCGCGGATCGCCGCGCCGCTCTCGGCGTGCGCTGGAATGAGCCAAGCGGAGGCTTCTTCCTGACACTTCGTGTCCCTTTCCGCGCGGACAACGCCGCACTGGCGCGCTCCGCGCAGGACTTCGGAGTAATATGGACGCCCATGTCCTATTTCTACCCGGATGGAGGCGGGGACTACATCATCCGGTTGTCCATCAGCTACCTGGCCCAGGAAGATATTGAGGAAGGTATAGCCCGGCTGACCCGTTTCGTCGAGGCCGAGGTTCGAAATGCACCGGCATGAGGCGCTCAGAATGCCTAATCAGACGCCGTCACCGGTGATTTGGACGTCTAAGCCGTCACGTAACCTCGGCACGATTAGCGCACCTCAACGGTCACCGGCAACCTGGTGAAACCGCGGACGTTGGCCGAACGGACACGCTCGGCCTTAGCCTCGTCGACGTCGTACCGCCTGGCCAGGCGGACGAACTCGGTCAGGGCTACGGTTGCCTCCAGCCGGGCAAGGTTCGCGCCTAGACAGTAATGACGGCCAGAACCGAAGCTGATCAGCTGTGAAGTGTCACGATCAAGGTCGTACCGGTCCGGGTC